>DATLGA010000020.1:0-24870 GCA_035540715.1 Candidatus Limnocylindrales bacterium
GCATCCGGCGGCATGGAGGCATTCGGCGCCACCTCGCTGCCGACCGGGTAGACCGGCACCTCGCGAGCGCGGGCGTGGGCGATCACGTCGGTGCCGACCTCGAGCGTGGCGCTGGACGGGGTTGCCGCCTCGAGCTCGAACCCTTCTCTGCTGCGGAGGACGTGGTGCACCTCGGAGCCGTGGAACACGCGGCGGACGATTCGAAGCACCGTCTCCGGCCGGGGGGCCGTCGACAGGCGGTCGACGGGGAGCATGTGCAGCTGCTCGGGGCGAAGCAGCACCTCGGCTCGGGCCCCGTCGACCATGGCATCGGGGCCGGTGCGGAAGCGACCGACGAGCGTCTGCACCTCGCCGTGGCGGACCTCGCCAGGCAGGAGGTTCGCCTCGCCCACGAATCCAGCCACGAAGCGGTTCACCGGGCGCAGGTAGAGCTCGTCAGGCGTCGACACCTGCTCGATCCTGCCGGCGCGCATGACGGCGACCCGGTCGCTGATCTCGAGCGCCTCGCCCTGGTCGTGCGTCACGAACAGCGTGGTCGCGCCGGCCGCCCGCAGGATCTCCCGAACCTCGCCGCGGAGCTGCGCGCGCAGCGTGGCGTCGAGGCTGCTGAACGGCTCGTCCAGGAGGATCAGCGCCGGATCGGGGGCCAGCGCCCTGGCGAGTGCGACGCGCTGCTGCTGGCCGCCGGACAGCTCGTGCGGCATGCGTCGCTGGAGGCCGGCGAGGCCGACGAGGGCCACGAGCTCGGCGACTCGCTCCTGGCGGCCTCGACGCGCCAGGCCGAAACCGATGTTGCCGGCCACGTCGAGGTGAGGGAAGAGCGCCGACTCCTGGAAGACCATCCCGATGCGCCGCGTCTCGGGCGGCAGGTGGCGACGCGGGCCGGCGACGACGCGTCCGTCGATCTCGATTCCGCCAGCGTCGGGGCGCTCGAACCCGGCCACGAGACGGAGGAGCGTCGTCTTGCCGCATCCGGACGGACCGAGGACGCCGAGGAACTCACCCTCGTGGACGGCCAGGTCGACGTCGTCGACGGCCACCACCTCGCCGAACCGCTTCGTGAGCGACAGCGTGCGCAGGGCGATCGGCGTCTCGGGCTCGGGAACGTCGGTCATCGGCGTCATTGTCGCGCGTGGCGGCTCGAGTGTCGCCGTCACCGGTCAGGGTCCTCGCGCAGGACGAACACGAGGGAGAGCGCCGCGACGAGCACCATGAGCAGCGCCGGGCCGGCCGCTCGGGCGAAGAACCCCTCGCTCGTCGCACTCCAGATGCGCACCGCCAGGGTGTCGAAGCCGGTCGGGGCGAGGAGGATCGTGGTCGGCAGCTCCTTCATGGCGGTGAGGAAGACGAGCGCACCGCCCGCGACGAGTCCGGGCCGGATGATCGGGAGGGTCACCTCACGCAGGACCCCCGACGGGCGCCGCCCGAGCGTGCGCGCCACCTCCTCGATGCGCGGGCTCACCTGCAGCAGCGACGAGCGGGTGATGCCGACGGCCTCGGGCGCGAAGCGGACGAGGTAGGCGATGAGCAGGAGCGGCAGCGTCTGGTAGATACCCGGCAGGTAGCGAGCCGCGACGAAGACGAAGGCCAGGCCGATGACGATCCCGGGCAGGGCGAAGCCCGCGTACGTCGCCCGCTCCACGAGCGATCCGATGACGCCGCGATGGCGCACGGCCAGCACGGCGACCGGCACGGACGCCAGAACGGCCAGGATCGCGGCCAGCCCGGATGCCACGACCGAGTTGACCGTCGGACCGACGACGAGGTTGAAGGGCTCGCCGGCGGCCAGGCCGCGGTTGAGCCAGAACAGGATCGTGCCGACCGGGACGACGACCGCCAGGCCGATGACGGTCGCGCAGAACGCGAGCGCCGGCCATCGCCAGCCGCCCAGCCGGACGATCGGCGCGGGGCGGGTCGCGCCGCCGCCGCTGCGGTGGTAGCGCCCGCGTCCGCGGAGGCGCGACTCGGCGAGCAGCACCCCCGCGGTGCAGCCGACGAGCATGAGCGCCAGCACGGCGGCGAGGGTGGGGTCGAAGCTGGCCCGGTACTGGACGTAGATGGCGCGGGTGAACGAGTCGAATTGCAGCAGGCTCACCGCCCCGAAGTCGGCGAGGCTGTACAGCGCCACGAGGAGCGCCCCGGCGGTGATCGCCGGACGGAGCTGCGGCAGCGTGGCGCTCAGGAAGGTTCGCCACGGCCCGCGACCGAGCGATCGGCTCACCTCCTCGAACGCGGGGTCCAGCCGCAGGAGCGCGCCGCGGACGCTGAGGACCACGTACGGATAGCTGAACAGCGTCAGCGCGAGCGCCGCCCCCGGAAACCCGTACAGCTCGGGCAATCGATCGATGCCGAGCGGCTCGAGGATCGACTGCAGCGCTCCCCGCGGCCCGAACGCTGCCACGACCGCGTAGCCACCGACGTAGCTGGGCACCACGAGCGGCAGCACGCCGAGCACGGTCCACCACCGCCGTCCGGGCAGGTCCGTCCGGGCCGTGAGCCAGGCCATCGGGACGCCGATGAGCACCGATGCGGTCGTCACCGTCCCCGCCAGCAGGAGCGTTCGGCCGAGGACCGCGATCGTCCGGTCGCGAAGGGCCAGCGCAGCGGCCGACTCGGCGTTGCCGGCGACGAGGATCACGAGGTAGGCCACCGGCAGGACGCCCAGCACCGCGACGAGCACCCCCGCGCCCACCAGCCAGGCCGGTGGGGCGGGGGTGCGGGATCGCGATCGTCCGGCCGCGGCGGCCGGGCGGGCGGTGGCGGTGGCCATCGGCCCTCCTAGAGGACTCCGACCTCCTGGAGCAGCTCGAGCGTGCCCTCGAGATCCGCCAGGTCGGAGAGGTCGATGTCGGGCGTCCCGATCTCCGAGAGCGGCGGCAGGTCCGCATCGGGCTCGACGCCCTCGACGAGCGGGTACTCCTTCGTCTCCGTCGCGAAGTACTCCTGCGCCTCATCGGACAGGAGGAACTCCACGAACTGCCGGCCCGCATCGGCGGCGTCGGACGTGCTCAGGATGCCCGCGCCGGCGACGTTGACGAGCGCCCCCGGATCCCCGCCGGTGAGGTAGTAGTTCGCGGCGCTGACGTTCGGGTCCTCGTCGAGGCGTCGCATGAGGTAGTAGTGGTTGACGAACGCCACGTCGACCTCGCCGGCGATGACCGCGTCGAGGGCCGGGTTGTTGCCCTCGTACACCTTCGGGTCGTTGGCCTCGATGCCCTCGAGCCATTCGCGGGTGCGCTCATCGCCCTCGAGGACCCGCAGGGCGGTGACGAAGGCCTGGAACGACCCGTTCGTGGGTGCCCAGCCGATGCGGCCGGACCACTCCGGATCGGTGAAGCCGAAGATGGAGTCGGGCAGATCGGCTTCGTCGACATTGTCGGTGTTGTAGGCCACCACGCGGGCCCGCCCGGAGACGCCGACCCACTCGCCGGCAGGTGAGCGGAAGCGGCTGTCGACGCGGTCGAGCAGCTCCGACGGAAGCTCCGTCAGCAGCCCGTCGCGCGCCACCGCGCCCAGGGCCCCGGCGTCCTGCGCGAAGAAGACGTCGGCGGGCGAGTTCTCGCCCTCGGTCAGGATCAGGTTCGCCAGCTCGGCGGTGTCCCCGTAGCGAACCTCGACGTCGATACCGGTCGCATCGCGGAACTGGGTGATGAGCGGACCGACCAGCTCTTCGTTGCGGCCCGAGTAGACCGTCAACGTCTGCGCGGCGTCCGTGCCGTCGGTGGCGCCGGGGTCAGTCGCATCGGGGCCGTTGCCTCCGGGAGCGCTCTGGCAGGCGCCGAGCAGGAGGGCCAGGGTGGCGGCAGGCGCCACGAGCATTCGGGTTCGGAGTCGCAAGAATCGATTCCTCAGAGCGTGGGCGTGAGCAAACGCGCGTTAGGCTAGCCTAAGACCGCGGGTTCGTCAAAGCGAACTACCGATGAGTTGGTCGGAATTGCGATCTCACCGATTCCGCGGTCCCGGGGCGACCGGGACCGCCCGGCGCTGACCCGTCAGCCAGTCGCGTGATGCTCCTCGCCACCGCCCTCGTCGTCCGGGTGGAGCCCGCCCTCGCCGATGTCGGCGGCCAGCAGGACCCCATCGGCCCAGTGGTCGTGCATCCAGGCCAGGTGCTCCCAGCGGGAATCGACGATGCGCAGGGTGTCCCAGGCGGGCATCTCCTGCTGCTCGATGATCGTCATCTTCGCCGGATCGACCTCGAAGATGTGGTCGAAGCGCTGGATCACGTCGTCGGTGACGCGTTTTGCCTCCGGAGGCTTCTGCGCGCTCAATCGAAACCCGATCATCGGAAGGGGCTCTCCGTGATGCCGTACGCCCGGTCGAGCTCGTACTTGCCGGGGTTCATGATGTTGTTCGGGTCGAGCGCCGCCTTGATCTTCATCATCACGTCGAAGCCGCCGCCCATCTCGACCGGCACGAGCTCGGCGTCGCCCTCGCGGGTCGCGCCGTGGCAGGCGGTGATCGAGCCGCCGTGCTCGAGCGCCACCTGCGAGATCTCGCGCTTGCAGGCGACCCAGTCGCGCCAGTTGTCGTCGTTGAGCTGCTGCTCCCAGATGCCGATGTCGATCTCGGTCAGGTAATCGCCCCACGGCTTGTAGGCGCCGTTCGTGTAGGCGAACATCCCCCAGTCGTCGAGGATGCCGGTCTTCTCGATGTATCGATCGGCGATCGCGTGCCACTTCTCCATGACCGCGGGGAGCTGCGAGTAGTTGATCGAGGCGTCCTCGCAGTGCCAGCTCATCGGCACCACTTCGCCGCTCCGCAGGCGACCGTGGAGCGGCGTCGCATAGCGGTCGTGGCGGCTCGCCCAGTCGCCGGAGCTGATCTCGTCGCCGAGGTACGTCCCCCCGGACTCGCGACCGATGCGCATGATGCGCCGCGCAGCCGGCTCGACCTCGTCGCGGGTGCCGTACATCGCCACCGCGACGACCGCCTTCACGCGGTCGGGGCGGGGGATGTAGGCCTCGTCGTCACGACGGAGGTACCGGAGCTTGTACTCGTCGAAGAGGACGACACCGGCCAGCGAGGCGAGCCCGGACTTCGCGAGCGCGCCGGTCGACTCCCACGCCGCGGTGTAGGAGGGGTAGTGGAAGAACGCGGCGAACTCCAGCTCCGGGCGCGGCACGAGCTCGAGGGTCGCCTCGGTCACGATCCCGAGCGTCCCCTGGTGGCCCATGAACAGGTGCTTGAGCTGGAAGCCCGTGCTGCTCTTGCGGACCTTGCGCCCACCGCCGTCGCCGACCTCGATGATCTCGCCGGTCGGCAGGACGATCTGGAAGCTGATGACGAGGTCTCGGGTGTGCCCGTATCGGCCCCCGATGAGCGACCAGCCCGATGTGCCGATCCGTCCGCCGACGAGCGAGCACGGGTAGCTGGCCGGGTCGTCGGGGTACATGACGCCGTGCTTCTTCAGCTCCTCGTTGAGCTTGAGCATGTTGATGCCCGGACCGACCGTGACCGTGCGGTCGACCAGGTCGATCTCCTTGATCTGGTTCATCAGCTTCACGTCGACGACGATGCCGCGCTTGAGCGGCAGCGCTCCGTCGTTCAGCCCGGTCCCGCCGGCCCGTGGCGTGATGGGGATCCTGTATCGGTTCGCGAGCTTCACGACCTCGCTGACCTGTTCCGCGGTGCGCGGCAGGACGGCGAGGTCCGGCACGTACTCGGCCCACCGGTGGACCGGAAATGGCGTGGGCACGCGCGTTCGGTTGTAGCGCGAGGTCTTCGAGGTGAGCACGCCCTCGGGCCCGAGGATGGCGATCAGCTCATCGACGACCCGGTCGGGGATCGCGGTCGCGAGGGTCATGCCGGCACCTCCCCCGGGCCGGTTGCGACCTGCGGTCCGGCCACGCCGTGCACGCCCCTCGGATCGAGCCCGGCGGACTCGGCCACCAGCTCGAGGAGGTCGCGCACCTCGAGGCCCTGCTCCTCGCCGGCGGCGCTGAGCGGACGCTCGGACCAGACGCAGGCCGATACGAGGGTGTCCACGTCGAGGGCCTTGGCTCGTGCCACGCGGCGGCGGCTGATCTCGGCGGTGATCTCCGGCCTCTCGATGCCGAGGCCGGCGCCGGCCCCCGAGCAGTACGACCACTGCGTCACGTGGTCGACGTCCTTGAACGTCAGCCCCGGAATGGCGCGCAGGATCTCGCGCGGGGATTGGTAGATGCCCTTGCGCTTGTTCAGGCGGCACGGGTCGTGGTAGGTCACCGTCCGGTTGATCGGCTCGGTCAGCGTCAGCCGGCCGTCGCGGATGAGCTCGGCGAGGAGCTCGGTGATGTAGACGATCTCGAAGTCGTACGACTCGCCGAAGTAGTCGGGGTAGTCCTCGGTGAAGCTGATGTAATCGTGCGGGTCGATGGCGATGATCCGCTTCGCTCCTGCCGCCCGCCAGTCGGCGACGTTGTGCTCGGCCAGCTGGCGCGAGACGTCGAGGTATCCCATCTCCGCCGCCGGCCCGCCGCAGCACCACTGCTCGCGCATGAGGCCGAACTCGACGCCGGCCGCCCGGAGCACCTGCGCGGTCGAGCGCGCGACGCTGGTCCGATAGAAGGCGGCCTCGCAGTCGACGAACATGATCGTCTCGCCGCCGATGGGCAGGTCGAGCCCGGTGGCCCACTTCGCGACGTTCTCCTGGGAGACCGGGACGTCGATGACCGGCTCGTTCTTCCGGTCGATCGTCGCCTCGACCCAGCGCTTCCAGTTCGGCTGCTCGACGCCCGACCGGACCGCCAGCGCCCGCATCGCCTTGACGACCTTCACCGTCCGCGTGCGGTTCCGGTAGAAGTCGCCGGTGAACAGCGTGTTCGGGCAGCGCAGCTCACAGGCCCCGCACTGCGTGCAGTGCACGTAGTCGTCCGCGACGTCGGCAACCGACAGGTTGCCCTGCTCCATCGCCACGATGTTGGCGTGGAAGGCGGTCGGGGTGTGGTTCTCGTTGCGGGTCACCTGCATGACCGGGCACACCTCGCGACAGAACTTGTGGCCGGAGCTGAAGCAGCCGTAGGCGGCGTCCCGCCACTGCTCGACGAACTCCGCCTGCAGCTGGCCGTCGGACATCGGGTCATAGGGGGGTGCGGTCATCGGCTCGGTGTCTCCTGGGGGTCGGGGCGGTGCGAACGGCGGCCGGTGCCGGCCGGCCGCCGCATCGGTCTGGGAAGTCGATTCAGGCGGGAGCCGGCTCCCGGTTGAGCGCCGGCATCACGCGGTCCCGAATGAGTCGCAGCTGCGCATGGGTGTCGACCGCGTTGTCGATGTCGATGCCGGTGAAGGCCTTGACGAGGTACGGGTCCACCACGGCGCCGATGACATGGTTCACGCCGGTCGAGAGGATGTCGCGCTGCAGGCGCTCGGCGACCTCCTCGGGGGTGCCCGCGACCGAGAACTTCTCGCCGAGCTCGGGTGTCGTCAGCTCGAGCGCCCTGGGGACGTCGCCCGCGCCGAACGCGTCGAAGATCGGCTTGAGGTCCGAGCCGGAGATCCCGTGGCGGTTGAGCTGCTGCTCCGGCATGGCCGACAGGTAGAAGGCAGCCATGATGCGGGCCGTCTCCCTGGCCGCCTGCGAGTCCTCCATGACCGCCATGACGAGCCACGCTCCGAGGTCGAGGTCGTCGACGTTGCGGCCGGCCTTCTCGGCCCCCTGCCGAGCGTTGTCGACCATGTACTGGTACGTCTCCCTCGACGTCCCGATCGCCTGGTGCACGCCGTCGAACAGCTCGCCGCCGACGGCGAAGGAGCGCGGGCCGCCCATGGCGCCGAGCTTGATCGGCAGCTTCTCCTGCACCGGGCGGGCGAGGGTCCAGAGTCCGGTGTGCTTGAAGAACTCGCCGTCGTGGGTGACCGCGCCCGTGTCGAGCAGGGTCCGCATGACCTCGCGCGCCTCGAGGACTCGCGAGAGCGGCTTCATGCCGGTCGTGTCGACGCCGTGCTGCGGCAGCATCGAGATGTTGCCGAAGGAGACGACGATCTCGGCGCGCCCGTTCGTCAGCTGGTCGAGGGTCGCCGCCATCTGGGCGACATGCGCCGGGTCCCGGAGGATGACGTGGGTGACGTTCGGCCCCATCCGGATCTGGCTCGTCTTGTCCGCCGCGGCGGCGAACAGGAGCCACATGTCCTTCCACCACGTCTCGTCGACCGAGTAGGCGGCGTAGAACCCGCACTCGTCCGCCGTCTTGATGATCTCGATGGACTCTTCGAGCGGGTAGGCCGGGACGTGGCAGTAGCTGAACTTCACCATCGCGTGTCTCCTCAATGGGAACTCGGAACCCCCACTCACGACGGGACGCCTCTGGAGTTGTGCGGCTCATCATGCCATCGCGGTCAACGGCCGCCCTGGCCGGGATCGGGTCGCCCGGCGCGCGGTGCGGCCGCTCGCCTCCCGAGCGTTCGATGCGAGGTCCGGCGTCCGGGCGGTGGCATCGGTCTAGAATCTCGGAGCCCCTGACATGCCCTCTACGGAGACCTCATGATCGACTTCTCCCTGACCGATGCGCAGCGCGAGGTGCAGCGCACCGCGCGCGCGTTCGCCGAGCGCGAGATCCTGCCGCGCATCCGAGAGCTGGACGAATCCGCCACCTACGACCGCAGCCTGTACGAGAAGATGGGCCGCGAGGGCCTGCTCGGCCTGCCGATCCCGGAGCGCTACGGCGGCGCCGGCATGGACTACATCGCCTTCGCCCTGCTGTGCGAGGAGATGGAGCGTGCCGACACCGCCTTCCGGGTCATCCTGTCGGTCCACACCGGGCTCAACTCGCTGACCCTACTGCAGTGGGGGAGCGAGGAGCAGAAGGAGCGCTATCTGGTGCCGCAGGCCCGGGGCGAGAAGCTGGCCACCTTCGGGCTCACCGAGCCGGGCGTCGGCTCCGACGCCGGGCAGCTCCAGACGACGGCGCGGCGCGACGGCGACCGCTACCTTCTCAACGGGTCGAAGATCTGGATCAGCCTGGGCGACACCGCCGACCACTTCCTGGTCTTCGCCAGCGTCGACCGCTCGAAGGGGCACCGCGGCATCACCGCCTTCATCGTCGAGCGCTCGTTCCCCGGCTTCAGCTCCGCCTCGCTGCACGGCAAGCTCGGCGTGCGCGCCGGCAACACGGGCATCCTGACCTTCGACGACTGCGAGGTGCCGGCCGCCAACCGGGTCGGTGAGGAGGGCGAGGGCTTCACGATCGCGATGAGCGCCATCGACCAGGGCCGCTACACGGTCGCCGCCGGATCGGTCGGCCTCGCGCAGGCCTGCCTGGACGCGTCGCTCAAGTACGCCCACGAGCGCAAGGCCTTCGGCGAGGAGATCGGCCGCCACCAGCTCGTCAAGCAGATGCTCGCCAGGATGGAGCAGGGCATCGAGGCCGGACGGCTGCTGGTGTGGAAGGCGGGCTGGAAGAAGAACCGCGGAGAGCGCAACACGCGCGAGACCTCCCTGGCCAAGTGGTTCTGCACCGACCACGCCGTGGCCAGCGCGCTCGATGCGATCCAGGTCCACGGCGCCTACGGCTACTCGAACGAGTACCCGGTCGAGCGCTACCTCCGCAACAGCAAGGGATCGGTAATCTACGAGGGCACGAGCCAGATCCATACCTTGATGCAGGCGGACTACCTGCTCGGCTATCGGAAGGACAAGCCGCTGCGCATGCCGCAGCTTCCCTTCGAAGGGGAGATGTAGCCCCGGCGCTACCCGAGGCGGGGGCGGAGCAGAAGCCGCTCGACCGTCGCCGCTTCGACCGCCTCGGGCGACCAGGGAATCGGCACCGACTTGCCCCGCCGCCACAGGTCGAACTGGTCGGCGTAGTGGGGTGACAGCGGGTTGCCCGACTGGCCGCCGCACAGCACGTAGCGGCTCCGCTCGGGGTCGGCCAGATCGATCACGGTGCGGTGGTTGGCGATGGCGCTCGGGTTTGCCGTCGGGTCGAGCGGACGCACGCCCGCCTGCGCGACCGTGTTGGCGTCTCCGCCGAGCGGCACCGGCCCGAGCGCGAAGATGCGGTCGAGCGGCCGCCGGACGTCGAGGACGTGTCGAAGGCGGAGCGGGCGGATCCGTCCCCACGCCCAGCGCGACGGGTTCGGTCCGGCCCGAGCGCTCAGCTGGCCGACGGCCTCGGCGAGCGCGGCGTCGATGAGCGAGCGGCCGTCGCTGCCGTCCCGGAGCCTCGCCACCAGCCCGCTGACGATCCGCGCGCCGAATGTCGTCCGTGGCAGGCAGGCGCCGAACCCCGTGCCGAGCGCCCACCGCCAGCCTCTCGGGGCCGCCTCCCGCGCGACGGCCGAGGCCAGCGCCGTGACGAACAGCTCGTAGACCGCGGCACCGACCGAGTCGGCGCCGACGACCCCGTCCCAGTTCTCGAGGAGATCCCGTGCACGGCGCGCGTCGCCCGACGAGGGCTCGACCACGAGCACGAGGTCGCGCAGCTCCCGCCAGGGGACGGAGGCGAGATCGAGCTGGAGCTCGAGGAAGCCGGCGACGTCCCAGTCGTCACGCTGGCCGAGGCGCTCGGTGATGCGCGCGGCGCGGTAGCCGTCGAGCCAGTCCACGCCGAGGAACGGCGCGCCCGGTCCGCCCGCCGACGGATTGTTCGCCGATGCCACCAAGCCGGCCGGTGGCCCGATCATGGCGGGCAGCGCCTCGGGCGCCAGGTGCTCGTCGAGCCAGCCGGCCGACGGGTCCCACGCCGGCTGCGGCAGCGTCCCGTTGCCCGTCCGGCGGCGCGGCAGCGTCCCGACGACGAAGTGGCCGATCTCGCCGGTCCGCTCGGCGACCACCACGTTCAGGCCCGGCCCCGGCCATCCGGCGAAGGCCGCGCGAAGCGTCTCGGCGTCGCGAGCGCGCGGTGCGTCGACGAATCCGCGCACCGCCGCCGGCTCGAGCCAGGTGGCCCGCAGCGAGAGTGCCGTCTCCACGTCGTCGAGGAGCGACGTGACGATCGGCCCGCGCGCCGTCCGCATCACCTCCTCGACGTGCGTGCCGGCGCCGCGCACGGTGATCTCCTCGCGCGAGCGGGTGATCGGCTCGGGCCCGCCGGGGCCACGTGCCGTGCCGGCTTCGAGGTCGAGCCGCTCCCAGAAGAGGTCCGAGGAGTCGGTGCACGCCGCGGTGATGCCCCAGGCGAGGTGCCCGTTGTGGCCGCTCGGAAATGCCGGGCTGCCCACGAACGAGGGCCCGGCGATCTCCCACTCCGGCGTGCGGAGGTGCGCGAGATACCACGGCGCCGGCACCGACGGAGCGAGATGCGGGTCGTTGGCCAGCAGCGGCGCGCCGGACGACGACCGCGACGCGTCGACCGCCCACGCGTTCGATGCGCCCGCGCCGACGAGCTCGTGAAGGGCCGCGATGTCCGACGCCAGGCGTGCGAGCGGGTCGGTGTCCCCCGCCGCTTCCGACGTGACCGTCGGAAGCCATGCGCCGTACCAGGGTGCGACCGCCGTGACGGCATCGGGACCGTCGGCGAGCAGGATCCGCAGGCGGGCAAGCTCCGTGTCCCAGTTCCCGGCCAGGGCCAGTGACTGGAGCGTCATGAAGGCCATGACGTCCTCGGTCCGCCAGCTCGAGCGTCGAGCGCGAAGGAGCACGAGCTCGTGCGGGCGTGGCGACACCTCGAACGCGGCGTTCACGCCGGCCGCGTAGGCGTCGACGACGGTGGACACGTCTGCGTCGAGAGCTGCGCGCTGCTGCTCGGCGAGCGCCGCCAGGCCGAGGGTACGTGTCAGGCGGTCGATCGGCAGGGCGGCGGGGCCCACGAGCTCCGCGAGCGTGCCTCGTCCCGCACGCAGCAGGATCTCGAGCTGGAACGCCCGGTCCTGACCCTGGCAGAAGCCGAGGGCGTACCAGGCGTCGGCGTCCGTGCGCGCGCCGACGTGCGGGATGCCCCAGCGGTCCCGCCCGATCGAGACCGAGCCGCGGAGGCCCGGAACGCGGAGCACGCCGCGCGTGGGAGGGAACCGACGGCCGAGCGTCCGGAGCAGCCATCGGAGGCCGGGTCGTGCGGGCATGCCAGCCCATGATGCCACCGTATACTCGCCGGCGTGAGTCGCACCATCGAGCTGATCGCCGGCGTCGTGCTGCTCGTCGTCGGGGCACTGGTCCTGGCCAGCGAGCCGCTCATCGGCTTCGTTCGCGGCATCGGCATCGGCGACGATGTCCTGCGCTGGTGGCCCGTCCTCGTCGTCGGGCTCTCGCTCGTGTTCCTCGTCCCGAGCCTCGTCGGTCGCCAGCACCGCCGTCTGCGGGCCGGCATGGTCATTCCCGGAGCGATCTTCGCCGGCGTGGGAGCGGCGCTGCTGTACACGAGCCTCGCGGACCGCTGGGCCGCCTGGAGCTACCTGTGGAGCGTCCTTCCCTTCAGCTTCGGCCTCGGCATGTACGCCGCGGGGTGGATCGCCGACGCGCCGGCCTTCAAGTGGATCGGCTCCGGGATCGCCCTCGGCGGCGTGGTGGCCTATCTCGTCTTCGCGACCGCCTTCGGCGGTGAGGCGTTCCGGGTCGTTGCGGCGCTGGGGATCATCGCGCTCGGGCTGGCGCTGACCATCGGCGGGCTGGCCGAACGGCTGAGCCGGAAGTCACGGCCGATCGCCTAGCGGCGGCCTCGTGCCGTCCGGCGACGCTGCAGGTGCGTCGCGAACCAGGCGTCGATGCGCTCCATGCGGTCGATGCGCCGATCCGGACGCCCGTATGACCGCATCTCGTGGTGCTCCTCGGGATACAGGACGTACTCCACCGGACGGTCGAGGACGCGCAGCGCGGTGAAGAGCTGCTCGTTGTCGGCCGGTGGGCAGACGCGATCCTCCTCGGCCTGGAGCAGCAACAGCGGCGTGTGGATCCGGGATGCGTTGCGCAGCGGCGAGGCACGCCATAGCGCCTCCACGCCCTCGTCGCTGAGCGGGTCACCCAGCCCGGCGCGCCGGTTGTAGTGCACGCCGAAGTACGAGTTGCCCCACGCGCTGACCTGGTTCGCGACCCCGTTCTCGGCAACCGCCGCGCCGAACCGGTTCGTCGTGCCGACCAGCCACTGCGCCAGGAACCCGCCGTACGACAGCCCCATGACCGCGAGCCGGTCCGGATCGGCGAGCCCCGAGCCGATGACGCCCTCGACCGCGGCGAGTGCGTCCTCTGCGTCCACCGTGCCCCACCCGCGTCGCAGCGCGCGCACCCACTCGCCGCCGAACGTTGTGGAGCCCCGGATGTTCGGCATGAGCACGCGGTGGCCGGTGCCGCACAGATGCATGGCGTCCATCGTGCCGCCCGGCCCCCAGGCGCCGGTCGGGCCGCCGTGCAGGTGCACGACCGTCGGGAGCCGGCGCCGCCCGGAGCCGGCCGGAGAGGCAAGCCAGGCTTGAATCGGACCGCCAGGGCCGTCGAGCCGCAGCTCATCGAGCTCGACGCGCGGGAACCGGCGCTGCCACCGTGATCCCTCCGACGTGAGACGGCGTGGGTTATCGGGATCGACACGCCAGAGGTCTGCCGCCGATGCGTCGATCCCGGCGCTGACCACCACCCGGCCGCCGGCCGCGGCGAGTCCTGCGGCGGCGATGCGCGTCGACCGGTCGATCATCGGCTCGGCGACGGCATCGAGCGTTACCCGATAGGGCAGCGAGCGTCCGGTGTCGCCGACGATCACCGCCAGCGAGCCATCCGGAAGCCAGCATGGACCCGGCCGCTCCTCGGCCCCGACGAGATCGCTCCAGGCCCATGACCCGACGGGCTTGTCGAGCTGGGAGGTCAGGCTGCGCGGCCGGCCGGTGGGAAGGTCCATGACCCACAGCTGCGGCGGGACGTCATCGGCCGGATCCTCGACGTCGGTGCCGATGAAGGCGAGCCGGCGGCCGTCAGGCGAGAACGCGGGTCGGTCGGCGTCGCCGAGCAGGCTCGCCAGCTGGCGCACGCTCGGGCGGGCTCCATCGGCCGCGACCGACCACAGCTCGAGGCGTGGCGCGATCGTCGTGTCGGGACCGCGGTCGGCGGCGAACGCGATTCGACGTCCATCGGGAAACCAGGCGGGGTGCAGGACGTCGTAGTCGCCGCTCGTCAGCTGGCGCGGAGAGGCTCCGCGGCGGAAGGGGAGGACCCACAGGTGGCTCCGGCGTGCGACATGACCGGTCTCGTCGTCGCGGAAGTCGAGCCGCGTGATCCGGCGCGCGGTGGGGGCCTGTCCGGGGCGCTCGCGCCCGACCACGAAGCGCTGATCGCCCGCCGGGGCCACGAGCGCCAGCCGGTCGCCACTCGGACTCCAATGGACGCCCGAGACGCCGTGCGGGAGCGACGAGACCGGCCAGGGCTCGCCCCCCGCCAGCGGGAGGACCCATGCCTGCGCCACCGCGTCGGAGCCGTCGACTGGCGATCGGATGAAGGCCAGGTGCCCGCCGTCGGGTGAGACCTCGGGAGCGCCGTCCCGGACCGGACCGCGCGTCAGCTGGCGCGCCCGCCCGCCGTCGAGGGATCGAATCCACAGGTGCGACGCGTACCGCTCCCGCACCACGCGACGCATCGCGTACACGACGGCGCGTCCGTCCGGGGCGAGGGCGAAGGCCTCGAGGGCCACCTGGGCTGTCACGAGCGCGCGCGGCGTTGGTGCGGTCATCGCGGCAGAGTATGCCTCGCCCGTCGAGGGCCGTCAGAGTCGTGGGCGGTCGGCGGGGGCGTGACGGAATCCGCAAGAGCCGTTCTTTCCTTGCCCGATTCCGTGGGATGTGCCATTCTCCCGCCCATCCGGCGGTGCGCCATCAACGGCGATGCCGCGACGTGAGCGGAGGTACAGGTCCGTGCGCACGCAGTCCCCGTTCATCGCGTTCCTCGTCGTGGTCGGCCTCGTCCTCGGGGCGTGCACGGCCGTGCAGCAGACGCCCAGCCCGGACGCTTCGCCGACGGATGGAGCCACGGCCGAGCCCACGAACGGCAGTGCGACCGGCGGCACGGTCCGGATCGGCATCGGAGGCTCGGCCGACTCGCTGAACCCCGGTAACGGCGTGCTGTCCGAGGCGTACACGCTGTACGAGCTCGTGTACGACACGCCGATCGGCATCACCGCGGACGGAGAGTACGTTCCCGAGCTCGCCACCGACTGGTCCGTTTCCGATGACGGCCTGACCTGGACGATGACCATCGTGGAGGGCGCCACCTTCCACGACGGCGAGCCCCTCACCGCGGAGGACATCGCCTTCACGATCGAGCTCTACAAGGCGACGGACGACTTTCCGTTCCTGCCGTCGTACGCGGCCTACTTCGACACGGTCCAGGCCACCGACGACACGACGCTCGTGCTGACCACGGAGGAGCCGATCGGCAACTTCGAGGCGAACATGGTGTTCATGTACGTCCTGCCGATGCATATCTGGGAAGGCGTCGAAGACCCCGTCGAGTTCGACAACGCCGAGATGATCGGCTCTGGACCGTTCCAGCTGACCTCCTTCACGCGGAACGAATCGGCCCAGCTCGCGGCGAACGCCGACTACTGGGGCACGCCGCCGAGCATCGACGGCATCCTGTTCCGCACCATCGGCAATGCGGACGCGCGCGTCACAGCCCTGACCACCGGCGAGCTCGACGCGATCACCGAGTTCCCGGCGACGGCGATTCCGGCGCTTCAGAACGCCGAGAACGTGAACGTCCACATCGCCGACATCGGCGCGGGCGGGACCCTGCGCGACATCTTCTTCAACCTGGTCGACGACGAGACGTGCCCGGAGGACGACGGGGTCTGCACCGGCCACCCGGCGCTGCGCGACCTGGCGGTCCGCCAGGCTCTCGCCATGGCGACCGACAAGCAGCAGATCATCGACGTCGCGACGCTCGGGACGGGATCGCCCGGCCTCTCCCTGGTCCCGCCGGGACTCGGCGACTTCTACGCGGACGACGTCAGCGACTGGCCCCACGATCCCGCGGCGGCCAACGACCTGCTGGACGAGGCCGGGTATGTCGACAGTGACGGAGACGGCATCCGGGAGTGCCGCGACGACCAGGAGTGCGACACGCTGACCTTCCGCTTCAACTATCCCGACGACATCGACACCGCGCCGCGGGAGGCGGAGCTCCTCGCCGGGATGTGGGCGGAGGTCGGCGTGCAGATCCAGATCCAGGGACTCGACTCCGACGCGCTGACCAGCATCTGCTGCCCGGCCTTCGACTTCGACGTCATCCTGTGGGGCTGGGGCTCGGACCCGGATCCCGGCTTCCTGCTCGGCGTCGCCCTGTGCGACGAGATCGCGTCGGGCTTCAGCGAGACGGGGTACTGCAACGCCGACTACGACGAGCTCTACTACGCGCAGGGAGCCGAAACCGACCCGGATGAGCGGATCGCCCTCGTCCGGGAGATGCAGCGCATCCTCGTCGAGGACGTGCCCTACATCATTCCCTACTACACCCAGAGCATTCAGGCCTGGCGGACCGATACGTTCGTGGGCTGGCCCGACGACGACCCGACCCTCGGCATCGAGGACCCGTCGTCGCTCGTGAACCTGCGGCCGGCCGACTGAGCCGATGCGGCCCGGGCGTCAGCGTGACGGCCGGGCCGCGCTGCCCGGGATCCCTCTCCGGTGAGTGGTCGCGGCGGCTACCTGATCCGCAAGGTGGCCTGGGCGCTGGTGACGATCCTGGTCGTCATCACGTTCAACTTCGTTCTCTTCCGCGTGCTGCCCGGCGATCCCGCCAAGTCCGGTCTGCGGGACCCGCGATTGAACCCGGCCGCCGTCGAGGCCCTACGCGAGCGCTTCGGCACCGATAGGCCGCTGTTCCTGGATCTCGAAGCCGGCGGCAACCCGTTCGACTCGCAGTACACCGCCTATCTCGGGGCACTCTCGCGAGGGGACCTGGGAACGAGCTACGCCGTGCGCGACGCACCGGTTGCGAGCCTCATCGGGCAGGCGCTGGTGAACACGCTCTGGCTGGTGCTGCCGTCCCAGGTCCTGGCGATCGTCCTCGGGTCTGCGCTGGGGCTGGTCGCCGCCTGGCGGCGCGGACGCGCCCTCGACGCCGTGGCCCTCACGTTCAGCCTGTTCATGTGGTCTCTGCCGACGTTCTTCCTCGGCATCCTGCTGCTCGTGGCCGGTGCGAACTGGTTCGGCCTCCCGACCGCCGGCCGGATCAGCATCGGCGTGGAGCACGCGTCGACCTGGGACGCCATCTGGGACGTCGGTCGCCACCTGCTGCTCCCGACGCTGACGCTGACCCTCGTTCTGCTGGGGGAATACATGCTGATCATGCGCAGCAGCGTGCTCGACATCTTCGGCGAGGACTACATCCTCACCGCCCGGGCGAAGGGCCTCTCGACGTTCCGGATCATCCGCGACCACGCGCTGCGCAACGCGATGCTGCCCATGGTGACGCTCATCGCCCTGAACCTCGGCTTCACGGTGTCGGGCGCGATCCAGGTCGAGGCGGTGTACTCGTGGCCCGGGCTCGGCGCCCTCACGGTCAGCGCGGTCGGGAACCGCGACTACCCGGTGCTCCAGGGCGCCTTCCTGCTGATCGCCATCTCGGTGGTCGTCGCGAACCTGCTGGCGGAGCTCGTCTACGGGTGGCTGGATCCGCGGGTGAGCGAGGGATGAGGCGATGAGCGTCGTCATCGAGGCCGCCACCGCACCGGCGCCGATCGAGATGCCGCGACGCGCGTGGCGCGCCTTCCTGCGCCACCGCATGGGGCTGGTCGGCGTGGCGATGCTGGGCATCGCTCTGTTCGTCGCCATCTTTGCGCCGTTCCTCGCGCCCTACGACCCGTACGCAACCGTCCGGGTCACGATCCTCGACATCTACCAGGCCCCCTCGGCGGCACATTGGCTCGGGACCGACGACGGCGGCAAGGACGTCTTCAGCTCGCTGCTGTACGGGACGCGCGTCTCGATCCTGGTCGGGTTCGCCGCCGCCGCGATGGCGCTGCTCATCGGCGGCCTGGTCGGGATCGTGGCCGGCTATCGGGGCGGCTGGCTGGGCTCGCTCCTGATGCGGATCACCGACTTCTTCCTCGTGATTCCCGATCTCGCGCTCCAGATCGTGCTAGTGGCGATCATCGGCCCCTCGCTCGGCACGATCATCTTCGTGATCGGCATCCTGGGCTGGACGACGACCGCCCGCCTCGTGCGCTCGCAGACCCTCAGCGTGCGAGAGCGCAAGTACGTCAGCCGGGCACGCGCGATCGGGGCCGGGGACGCGCACATCCTTCGGCAGCACATCCTGCCGGCCGTGCTGCCGCTCATGCTGGCCAACATGGTCCTGGTCATCAGCCTGGCGATCCTGTCTGAGTCGACGCTCGCCTTCCTCGGGCTCGGCGACCCGACCGTCATCAGTTGGGGACAGATGCTGAACTTCGCGTTCGGGCGCGGAGCGGTGAGCGCCGGCGCCTGGTGGGCGCTCATTCCGCCGGGCCTCGCGATCGTATGGGTCGTGCTCGGAACCACGCTGCTCGGGACGGCGCTGGAGGACGCGCTGAACCCGCGCCTGAAGCGGCACCACCTGGAGGCGCCCGGCGCCGACGTGGTGCGGCCGCGCCGGCCGGCCGACCTCGCGGCCCGGCGGCCGGCGGGGAGCGCGCCCCTCCTGCAGGTGCGCGATCTGACGATCGAGTTCGAGACGCCGGGTGGAGCGCTGCGGGCGGTGGACGGCGTGAACCTCGAACTGCGGCGTGGCGAGACGCTCGGCCTGGTGGGGGAGTCGGGCTGCGGCAAGACGACGACCGTGCTCGGCATCCTTCGCCTGCTGCCACCGGGTGGTCGCATCGTGGGTGGCAGCGTGCAGTTCGACGGCGAGGACCTGCTGGCGCTGGACGGGCGTGCGCTCCGAGCCTTCCGGTGGACCCGCCTCTCGCTCGTCTTCCAGGGAGCGATGAACGCGCTCAACCCGGTTCGGACGGTCGGTGATCAGATCGTCGAGGCCATCCGGCTCCACGACGCGATGGCCTCGCCCGCGCAGGCGCGGACGCGGGCAGATTCGCTCCTCGAACGGGTCGGGATCGGCCGCGGACGCGCCGACGAGTACCCGCACACGTACTCCGGCGGCATGCGACAGCGCGCCATGATCGCCCTGGCGCTTGCCTGCAATCCGGACGTGATCGTGGCCGACGAGCCGACGACTGCGCTGGACGTGATGATCCAGGCCCAGATCCTCGAGCTGCTCGGGACCCTCTCGCGGGACCTGGGCATGGGGGTCATCCTGGTGACCCACGACCTCGGCGTCGTGGCGCAGACGTGCGACCGGGTGGTCGTCATGTATGGCGGGGCGGTGGCCGAGGAGAACGATGCCGCCGCGCTGTTCGCCACGCCACGGCACCCGTACACGCAGCAGCTGCTCCGCTCCTTCCCGGATCTCGCGCATCCCGATCGGCCGCTGCGCGGCATTCCGGGCATGCCGCCGCGGCTCGATGCCATGCCGCCCGGCTGTCGTTTCGCGCCGCGATGCCCCCATGCCTTCGACCGATGCGCCGTCGAGCGACCGCCGGACTATCCGGCGAACGGGGGCCGTGCGGCCTGCTTCCTCCTCGACCCGGCGGAGCGCGGTCGTGAGTGAGCCGCTCCTGCGCGTCGAAGGGCTGGCGAAGTTCTTTCCCGGCCGCCGCTCCATCGGTGACTGGGTCCGCCGTCGGCCGGCCGCACCGGTTCGGGCGGTCGATGGCATCGACCTGGAGCTGCATGCCGGTGAGGTGCTCGCTCTCGTCGGCGAGTCGGGCTGCGGCAAGACGACGACCGGCAACCTTCTCATGGGCCTGCTCCAGCCGACGGAAGGCCGCGTCCTGCTGGCGGGCGAGGAGGTCGGCGCGCTGTCCGGACGCGGGCTGCAGCGGCTGCGTCGTCGCGTCCAGATGGTCTTCCAGGATCCGTACGAGTCGCTGAACCCGCGCATGACGGTCGGCGCCATCGTCGCCGAGCCGCTGCGTGTGCACCGCGTCGCTCGCGACCGCGCGGAGCTCCGCGAGCGCGTCGCCCGGGCCCTCACCGAGGCCGGCCTGACGCCGGTGGAAGCGTACCTGCATCGCTACCCGTTCGAGCTGTCCGGCGGGCAGCGCCAACGTGTCGTCATCGCCGCCGCGCTGGCCCTCGAGCCGTCGCTGCTCGTTGCCGACGAGCCGGTCAGCATGCTCGACGTCAGCATCCGGGCGGAGATCCTCAACCTGCTCGGACGTCTCGCTCGAGAGAGCCGCATCGCCGTGATCATGATCACGCACGACCTCTCGACGGTCGCCGCGTACGCCGATCGGATCGCGGTGATGTACCTCGGCCGGATCGTCGAGCAGGGCCCCGCCCGCGACGTCATCGGGACGCCGCAGCACCCATACGCACAGGCGCTGCTCTCGGTCGTGCCGGTTCCCGACCCGACCCTGCGACGCCGCCCCGTCATCCTCGGCGGCGAGACGCCGGATCCATCGCGCATCCCCTCCGGCTGCCGGTTTCATCCGCGCTGCCCGCGCGCCTTCGACGCGTGTCCAACGGTCGACCCGCCGCTCTACGCGGCGGGGCCCGATCACGTGGCCGCCTGTCTGCTTCTCGACGCGGCAGTCCGGCCGTCAGGCGGGGCCGAGCACCAGCGGCACGACCCCGAGCGCGACGGCGGCGCCAACCAGGACCGCCGGTAGCAGACGCACGAGGCGCGAGCGCAGCGCGGCCACGACGGCCGCCACTCCGGCGGCGAGCGTCGCACCGGCCAGCCCGGCGAGGGCGGCCGCGAAGGCGTGGGCAAGCGTCGGCGAGGCGACGGCAACCTGGCGCTCGCCGGCCGCCACGAGCCCGACGATGATCGTCACGAGTGCGGCGAACAGCCCGGCCCCGAGCGTCGCCGTGCCGGCTCGCACGGCGCCGATCTGCGTCGAGCCGGTGACCGCCGCGCCGGCGCCGAGCGCCGCCGCTACGGCCTGCGTGCCCGGCAGGACCGCCCCAGCGTCGTCCGGCGCAGCGACGGCGAACCAGGCGAGGGCCACGGCCGGGCCGGCGAGCATGCCGACCGCGGCGACCCACGTCAGCGGCCGTGTCCAGTCCTCGGGATCCTCCGGCGGCACGACCTCGCCGAGCCTGACGCTGACCGGGACGAGGTCGTCGTCAGGCCGCTCGGTCACGCCACGACGGCCTCGGGCCGCGCGACCGTGGCAAGGCGGAACCCCAGGATCCGTGCCCCGAGCTCCCGGACCATCCAACCGGCCTGCCCCGCGAGGTCCGCGTCCTCCGTGGCCAGGGTGAGGTGGGCCAGGGCGTCCAGCTCTGGCACGGCGCGCGGCGTACCGAGATCGCGGTCCATGGCCGCCAGGAACCGCGCGCGGTGGCCGGCGACAGCCGGATGGAGGGTCGCCGGATCGGCACACGCCGGCTCGGCGGGCGCCAGCTCCTCGGCGCGGAGACACGCGCGGCGGAGGACCGAGGCCGCCTCCACGGAGCGCTCGAGATCGGGCTCGCGGAAGTCCACCTCGGACCGATAGTGATGCGAGACGAGGTAGTGGCGGATGGCGTCGCCCGCATACGTGCGCAACAGGTCCCGGACGAGGACCAGGTTGCCGAGCGACTTGCTCATCTTCTCGCCGTCGTGGCGAAGCATGCCCGCGTGCGTCCAGTGCGACACCCATGGCGACCCGAGGCCGGCGCCCTCGGCCTGGGCAAGCTCCGACTCGTGGTGCGGGAAGACGAGGTCCTCGCCACCGCCGTGGATCTCGAAGCGATCGCCCAGGTAGGCCGCCGCCATCGCCGAGCACTCGATGTGCCACCCCGGCCGGCCGGGGCCCCAGGGTGAGTCCCACGCAGGCTCGTCGGGCCCGGACCGCTGCCAGAGTACGAAGTCGAGGGGATCGCGCTTGCCGGGCATGTCGGGCACGTTGCCGCGCTCGTTGGCGATCGGGAGCATCTCGCCCCGCGCGAGCTTCGAGAGCTCGCCGTAGCGCGGCCATGCGTCGATGCCGAAGTACACGTTGCCCTCGGCGGGGTAGGCGAGCCCCGCGTCGACGAGCCGACCGATCATGGCCAGCATCTCCGGAACGTGCCCGGTCGCGCGAGGGTACTCGTCCGGCGGCAGCCAGTTGAGCGCCGCCATCTCGGTCAGGAAGGTGGTCACGTGCCGGTTCCCGAGCGCCAGGTAGTCCTCGCCGGTCTCGCGCGCCTTGCGCAGCATGTCGTCGTCGACATCGGTCAGGTTCTGGACGTACGTCACGTCATGGCCGAGATATTCGAGGTACCGATGCAGCACGTCGAAGCTGACGTACGTGAACGCGTGGCCGAGGTGCCCGGTGTCGTACGGCGTCACCCCGCACACGTAGAGGCCGACCGTCGGCTTGCCGATCGGCTCGAACGGGTGGAGCCCGCCGCGGCGGGCGTCATGGAGGAGGAGGGTCACGCTGCGGATTCTAAAGCGGACGGCCGCAGGGTGGTGTGAAGGCCTCGGGGTCGGAGTGGAGCACTCCGGAGGGGCTGGACGCCGCGGATTAGAATCGGCGGTGCGCTGGGGGGTCCGCTGCCCACCCAATACCGAACGGAGCCGAGCATGGAAGTCCTGCGCTGGTTGCTCTTCTTCGCGATCGCGATGTTCCTCATCGTGTCCGCGATCTTCTTCGTCATGGGACGCCCGTTGCCGCTGCCGCGGTTCTAGCCGCTCACCAGAGGTCCGGCTTCGTGCTCATCAGCAGGCCGATGACGCCGATCACGCCGGCCATTCCGTAGGCGACGAGCCGCTGCCGCCGCGCTCGACGTCGCCAGGTCTCGTCGTCGGCGCCGGCCTCCCGGAGGCCGACGAGCCGGCGCAGATTCGGGCGGCTGACGAACGCGGCGGTCGCGAGATTCAGCGCGTAGAGCGCCAGCGCGACCATGAGCCACGGCTGCGTCAGGAGCTGCGGGCCGAGGATCCAGAGCATCGCCACGCCGGTCGCCGCGAGGCCCAGGCTGATCAGCACGGTCCCGGTGCCCTGCATCGCCATGAGGAGCCGGGCCACCGGGCCGGGCTCGCCCGCGCTGCGGCGAAGGAGGAACGGCAGCACGACGCTGGGTAGCAGCAGCGAGACTGCCAACGTAACGTGGATCGCGAGCAGGACCGGGAACCAGCTCATGCCGGTCCGATCCTAGCGCAGCGCGTCCGTGCGCACGCGCGGCGGGTCAGCGACCGCGGGTGAACTCGGTGCGAACTCCCAGCCGGCGGAGCGCGGTCGGGATGTTGACCGCCCAACCGACCCCCAGCGGCCGGTCGGTGAACAGCTTCGGCGAGCGCGGGTTCCAGTACGCCTGGCGCAGCTGGTCGATGGACGGAATCCGAAAGTCGTACGGGATCACGCCCAGGAGCCGGCCATGCCAGGTGCGCTCGGCCGCCGGCTTGCGCAGCTCCGTGTAGAGCGCGCCGGCCACGGCGCCCAGGAGCGCCATGCGCAGCAGCCACACGAGGTCGCCGATCTCGCTGCGTGCGGTGCCGGCCCGGCGCGACAGGTCGTCGCGAACGTTGTCGATCATGGTTCCTCCTTGGCTCGCGATCTCGCAAGCGGTGTGCCGCAACTCGCCGCTTGGCTAGACTCTAGCGCCGATGACCGTCTCCGCCATCCCGTTCCTCGACGCCGACGCGATCCGCGCCGCCGTGCCGATCGGGGATCTGCTCGACGCGGTGGAGAGCGCATACCGTGACGTCGCCGCCGGCCGCGACCGCTCGCCGATCCGCTCGCACGTGGCGGTGCCGGCCGGCGACCTGCTGCTCATGCCCGGCGTGCGGGATGGCGGCGCGGGACTCAGCGTCAAGCTCGTCACGGTCACGCCGCGTAACGCGGAGCGCGGCCTGCCGACGGTGCAGGCCATCGTCGTCTGGTTCGACGCGGAGACCGGCCGTCCGCTCGCGCTGCTCGACGGCGCGACCGTCACCGCCATGCGGACCGGCGCGGCGTCCGGCGTCGCGACGCGCCTCCTCGCGCGGCCGGATGCCGAGACACTCGCCGTGATCGGCGCCGGCGGTCAGGCCGAGTGGCAGGTGCGGGCGGTGCTCGCCGCTCGCCCGATCCGCCGCGTATCCGTCTACGCGCGCACCGCATTCAGCCGCGAGGACTTCGCCTCGCGGTTGACGGAGACGACAGGCGTCGAGGTCCGCGCGGCCGGGTCGGCCCGCGAGGCGCTTGCCGAGGCCGACGTCGTCTGCTGCGCGACCACCTCGCGCGAGCCGGTCTTCGAGGCGGGCTGGATCCGGCCGGGCACGCACATCAACGGGATCGGCGCATTCCGGCTCGACATGGTCGAGATGCCTCCGGAACTGTTCGCGCGGGCGGCATTGGTCGCCGTCGACGCTCGACCGGCTGTGCTGAGCGAGGCGGGCGACCTCGTCGCGGCGCTCGACCACGGTTCAGTGCGGGAAGCCGACCTCGTGGAGATCGGAGCGATCGCGTCCGACTGGGTCGCTGCCCGGCCACGCGAGGCGGTGACGGTCTTCAAGTCGGTCGGGCTTGCCATCCAGGACGTCGTCACCGCCGAGCTCGTGACCGCCAGGCTGCTCGAGGCCGAGAACCGTCAGGCCTGATCCCCATCGCTCGGCCCAGCCTGCCACGAGCTGCGCGACGACGGCACGGAAGCCGATCCAGCGGCTCAGCCCCACGGGGCGCGGGATCACGGGGCGTGCGATTTGGATCGCGAACGCGTGCCCGTCCGCGGCGCGCTCGACGAGAGCATCGGGAACGCGCGGCCGGTGTGTCGCCGCAGCCGCGGGATTCGAGGGAGCGGCATCGGGCGCGGCGACGGCCGTCACCTCCGCGGGGGCGGCGACCACGATCGGCTGCGGGCTCGACGGCGGAGGCGGAGGTGGCGCGGTCAGGCCGACCTGCCCGCCGCCGGGCATCTGCGCCGGGGGCGCGGGAGTCAGTGTCGGACCCGGGGTGGGGAGCGGTGGAGGCGTGGGCGTCGGCGTCGAGGTGGCCGCGGGCGTCGCTCCCGGCTGGCCGTCCGTGGCTGTGGGCGTCGGGACGGGGC
>DATLGA010000021.1:0-5762 GCA_035540715.1 Candidatus Limnocylindrales bacterium
CACGGTTTCGGTCTCGCCGGTCGTCGCTTCGACCAACAGGACCTCGGAAGCGGCCCCGTCGTCGGATCCGACCAGGATCTGTCCGCGGCGCGGACCATCGGCAAACGCATGCTCCTCGGGCAGCTCGAGCCGCGTGGTCGAACCGGCGTCGAGCGTGCCCGCGCGGAGGACGTGACCCTCGTGGAAATCGCCGTCGGAGCCGTCATCGCCGCCGGTCAGCTCGCCCGTTCCCTGGAGCACCAGGTCGTACCAGGCCGTCTCGCCCGGTTCGCTCGGGCTCGCTGTGCTTGCCGTCGGTTCGGGCGTATCGGTCGCAGTCGCTTCCGGTGTCGCGGTGGGTGTGGCCTCGGAGGTGCCAGTCGCCTCCGTTGTCGGTGACGCGTTCGTCTCCGGTGACGGGGTCGTCGCGGCGTCGCCTGCACACGCGGACACGAGCAGCCCCATGACGGCCGCCGGTGCCAGGCGTCGGATGCGTTCCAGATCGATCATGCTTCCCTGCCGAGGGTTGTTTCCTGCGAGTTCGTTGCCAGCCGCCCGCATCCGGCCGCCAGCGCCCAGGGCAATGGACCTATGGTCAACAGGTGAACGAAGGACTGCCGCCGCATGTCTCGGCCGCTGCTCAGCGTCTCGGGATCGATGCCAGAGACCGTGGCCGGCCAGTCGCTAGAGCGGGGGAGGTCCGCAGTGCGACTGCGCGATCTCCACGATCCGATCGAGGCTGAAGGGCTTCTGCACCACGGCAGCCGGTTGCAGCTCGGCGACCTCGCCGACCACGAAGGCGGAGACGATGGCAACGGGGATCGCCGAGAGGGTCGGGTCGGCGAGCATGGCACGGCGAACATCCCATCCGGTGATGCCGGGCATCATCAGATCGAGAAAGGCGAGGCAGGGGCGCGGATCTTCTCGCATCCGGGTCAGGGCGCTGGCCCCGTCGTGGACGACCTGGACCGTGTGCCCCTCGTCCTCGAGCACTCCCGCGATGACCGATGCAAGCGCCTCCTCGTCGTCGACCACGAGGATCATCGAACGCACGTCAATCGCCATGTGGTCCGGCCTCGACGATGAGCGGCAGCTCCAGGACGAACGTGCTTCCGCGCCCCTCGCCGGGACTGCGCGCCCAGATCCGTCCCCCCATCTGCGTGATGATCTCGCGGCTGATCGATAGCCCGAGCCCGAGGCCGCGATGCGGCGCCGCGTTCGGTGCCCGGCTGAAGGGCTCGAAGATCGTCTCGACCTGGTCGGCCGCGATCCCGATGCCGCGGTCGGCCACCTCGAGGCGCGCCCGTCCGCCGACATCGCTGAGTGCGACCTCGACGGGCGCATCGCCGGGCGAGTACTTCAGGGCGTTCCCGAGCAGATTGCCGAGCACCTGCGCCAGGCGCTCGCGGTCGAGGGTCCCGCGGAGCTCGTCCGATGGCAGTGTGAGCTTGACCCTGCGCCGTTCGGCATGCGGCAGGCCAGCAGCGATATCCCTGACGAAGGAAACCAGGTCGAACTCTGCCATCTGGAGGCGCATCGTGCCGCGAAGGCGGTCCGCGTCCAGGAGATCCTCCACCAGCCGTTGGAGCTGGTCGATGCCGCCACCCAGACGACGGATGGTCTCGTCGATGGCCGCCGGGCGCGCCTCGGCACCACCCCACCGAGCGACGCGGCGCGCAAGGAGCTCCCAGTGGCCGCGCACGATCGCCAGCGGCGTGCGGAGCTCGTGCGAGGCCACCGCCAGGAATCGGTCACGAAGCGCGACCGCCTGCTGAGCCGATCGATACAGGAGCGCGTTGTCGATGGCGAGTGCGGTCCGTTGAGCCACGGCTTCCGCGGTCGCCACCTCGTCGGCGTCGAATGGCGAGCGCTCCGGCATGCGGACGAACGAAACGGCCCCGATGACGCGGTCGCGCGCGGCGAGCGGCACCACCACGTGAGAGCCGATGCCGAGCCTGCGCAACAGCGCGAGGTGGTCGCCGTCGACGGCGCGCTCCCGGAGGTCGCGGTCGGTCACGGTGCTGACGACCGTCATGCCCGATTCCATCGCCTGCATGATGGCGTGTCGGGGACGCCGGCGCGCGGGAGGCGGGTATCGGAGCCGCAGATCGGCGACCGCAGGCGTGAGGGCCGGGTCCCGATGTGCGGCGGCGACCATCTCGACGCCGTCGCCGGACCGCAGGTCGACGATGCACCAATCTGCCAGGCGCGGGACGGTCGCGTCGCTCACGGCCTGCGCGGTGACCTTCGGATCGAGCGATCCCGCGAGCTCTCGGCTCACGTCCGCAAGGATCTCGAAGTGTCCCCGAGCGCGATCGGCGGCCGCCCGCGCGTCTCGCTCCTGCGCCATCAGCTGCCCATCGCTCACGGCCGCTGCGGCGAGGGAGACGAGGTGGCTGACGGTCTCGCTGAGCTCATCGGTCAGGGCATGGCGGAAGAACGCGACCACCACGCCGAGCAGCCGTCGCCCGGCCAGCATGGGCAGGCAGGCGACGCTCTCGAGGCCGGCCTCCGCCACCCATGCCTGGTCGAACTCCGGATCACCACGAAGCTCGTTGAGGATGACCGGCCGCCGGTCGCGGGCGACGACCCCCACCTTGTACGGATACGTGGCGACGTCGATCAGCTCTCGAGAGCTTCCGGCCACCCGTCGGGTCATCCCGTGGCTCGAGACCAGCCGGAGTCGTTTCTCGGACGTCTCGTAGAGCCAGGCACGCGCCAACGCGGCTCCGAACTCCCCGGCGAGGGTGTCAGTGAGCACCTCGAGCATGGCTGCGGGCTCGGCGGTGGTCCGCAGGCGCGTGGCGGCCTCGGTGGTGGCGGTCAGGTAGCGGAGGATCTCGAGGTGCCGCTCGAGCTCGACGCGCTCGCTGAGGTCGCGCAGGACGCCGATGATCAGGCGCCGTCCCTCGCGGTCCTGCACCTCCGCCAGGTTGAGCTCGACGTCCTGCTCCGTGCCGTCCGACCGCCGAGCAGGCAGCCGGATCGGCACGTCGAACAGCGTCTGACGACCGGACTCGACGTATCGCTCGAAGGCGAGATCGTGCGCGCCGTGCAGGCGTTCCGGTTGAATGACGTGGAGCGACTGGCCGATGAGCTCGTCTGGCCGCCATCCAAGCAGCCGCTGCACCGCCGCGTTGGCATACACGACCCGGGAGGCCATGTCAGAAACGACCACCGCGTCGGGGATCGCCTCGAAGAGTGCGCCGACGTCCACCTGCTTCACCGGCCGGCGAGGGTATCACGGGG
The DNA here is from genome assembly GCA_035540715.1 of Candidatus Limnocylindrales bacterium. Lineage (GTDB taxonomy): Bacteria > Chloroflexota > Limnocylindria > QHBO01 > QHBO01 > JACDBZ01. Next base: position 3,229 of record DATLGA010000021.1, read on the forward strand.
AAGCGTGACCCGACGGCCAGTACCGCGGGCCAAACCAGCCTGAGCTCCGGCACGGCCGCGGGCACCTCGGGTGCCGTCTGCCTAGCGGCACATCCGGGGCAGACCGTCCTGGCCGAACAGCGGGACGATGGCGTACTGGAGGGTCTCCGGATCGGCCTCACGGTCTCCCACGTCACCGCGCTGGCCGGTGTCGCCACTGGCGACCCGATCCACGAAGGTCTCGGCCGCCTCGATCCAGGTCTCGGGGCGGTCGTTGTCCTCGAGGTACCGCACGACGTCGAGGCAGCCGCGCGCATGGAGGTTGTCGCGGTCCGGCTGCGTGCCGTCGATGAACGGCACCTCGATGGTCGGGCCGCAGGCCTCGGTGGCGAGCATGCCGGAGAAGCGGCACACCGCCTCGATCACCACGTCGTCGGGAGCGGCGAAGACGGCCGAGGGCACCGGCTCGCCACCGTTCCAGTCCCACGGCTGGTTGAGCGCGATCTCCATGAAGTCGTGCCACAGGTAGAGCGGCCCGTCCGCGCTGAACAGCCCCTCGCCGAGCACGTTCGACATCGGCTCCATGTTGTTGTTGCCCATCCACACGCCGGTGACCAGGCTGCCCGGCACATAGCCGAAGCCCGACACATCGCGGAAGTCGTTGGTCGTGCCGGTCTTGAATCCGGCGTCGCGGCGGTTGCCATCGGCATCGACGATCTGCGCGCGCGGCCCCCACAGGAGGTTGGCCTCGGGATCGGTGTTGCCCTGCAGGATCCAGTGGGTCAGGTACGCGGCCTCGGGCGACAGCCCGCGACGGGGGGCGGGACCGTCGTCACCGAGCCGGTACACCAGGCGGTTGTCGCGATCGCGGATCTCGCGGATCGTGCGCGCGGGACGGACGACGCCCTCCTGCGCGAAGGCGCCGTGCGCCTGCGTCATGTTCGTCAGGCTCACCGGGATCGATCCGAGCGCCAGGGTGAGGTTCGGATCGAGTCCCGTGATGTACTCCTTGCTCGCGATGCCCAGCGCCTCGGACATCTCGGCCGTCGCCTCCACGCCGGCGAGGTACTGCATCATGACCGAGGGGATGTTGAGCGAGTAGCGCAGGGCATCGACGGCAAGCACGGGTCCGCGTTCCTGGATGTCGGCATTCGTCGGGCGGTAACTGTCGTCGGTCTCCGAGAACTCGGTCCACGCGTCGACGAGCATGGTCGCCACGGTCGCGTCGCGGTTCTCGAAGGCGGTCGCGTACGTGATCGACTTGTAGGCCGATCCCGGCTGGCGCCGGGCGAGGCCCGCGACGTCGAACTGGCCCTGGACCCGCGGGTCGTCGCGGTTGTAGTAGTCCACGCTGCCGACGTAGGCCACGATCTCGCCCGTGGCCGAGTCGATGGCCACCAGCGCGCCGTTGTGGACGTTCTTGTCCGCCAGGCGCGCCACCCAGTGCTGGACCTGGTCCTTCGCCTCCTGCTGCAGGCCGTGGTCCAGGGTGGTGACGACGCGGTAGCCGCCGGTCCGTACGGCGAGCGCGGGATCCTCGACGCCCAGCGATGCCAGGATCTGCTCGGCCTCCCGCTGCACCCGGAACACGAAGTGCGGCTCGTGCAGCACGCTCGTCACCCGGCTCGGATTCATCTCCTCCCAGGTCGTGTTCACGGCGCGCCGGTACTCGCTGCGGCTGATGTACTCCTCCTCGAGCATGGCGGCGAGCACCTGGTCGCGCCGCTCGATCGCCCGCTCCGGGCCCTGATCGGCGAAATACGGGTCGTAGAAGCTCGGACGCTGCGGCAGGCCGGCGAGGAAGGCCGCCTGGGCAAGGGTCAGGTCGTCCAGGTCGCGAATGCCGAAGTAGTTCGCCGCGGCGGCACGGATGCCGTAGGACCCGTTGCCGTAGAAGATGAGGTTCAGGTAGGTCGACAGGATCTGCTCCTTGCCCTCGCGTCCGGCATGGGCCTCGGTGACCTGGCGCGCCAGGATCTGCTCACGGATCTTGTCGCCGTAGCCGCGCCCCTCCAGGAAGGTCAGCTCCGGTGGCTCGCACACGTCCCGCTCGACGGCGGCCTGTTCCTCTTCGCTCGTCGTGGCGTCCTCGTCGGGATCGACGTCGACCTCGTCGGGGACGGGCGTCGCGTCGGGGTCGAGCTGCTGTGGCTGGCCGGCCTCCTGGATCGAGCCGGCGTACTTGATCACCTGCTGCGTGATCGTCGAGGCACCCTGCACGATCGTGCCCGCCTCGAGATTGGCGAGCGCCGCACGGACGACCGCGGAGTAGTCGATGCCGTCGTTCGTCCAGAACGTCCGGTCCTCGGCGGCCACCGTGGCGTCGACGATGTGGTCGGGGAGATCGGCGAAGTCGACCGACTCCCGGTTCTCGCATTCGAACCGGGCGAGCAGACGCTGCCCGGTGCGGTCGTACACGTGGGTCGACTGCGGCATCTCCACGTCGAGAATCACCCGCGGATCGGGAAGGCCGGCGGCGTAGTAGTTGTAGGCGCCCATCGTGCCACCGACGATCCCGAGCGCCGAGCCGGCCATCACCAGGCCGGACACCGCGA
>DATLGA010000022.1:0-21894 GCA_035540715.1 Candidatus Limnocylindrales bacterium
GGTGCTCGTGTTCGACGAGCCCTCGGCGGGGCTCGACCCACGCGGGCGGCGCGAGCTGATCGGACTGCTTCGCGGGCTGCCCCAGACGATGCTCGTGGCGACGCACGACATGCGCCTCGTCGCCGACGTCCTCGCCCGAACCGTGGTCATGGACGAGGGGCGGATCGTGGCCGACGGCCCGACCCGCGAAGTGCTCGCCGATGAGGCACTCCTCGAGGCCCACGGCCTCGAGGCGCCCTAGCTCAGGCGACCGGCTGGGCGAACCAGCGACCGGTCGTCGCGAGGACCCACACCACGAAGCCGTTCGCGACCAGGAGCGCCAGGCTGAAGACCTGGCCTCCCTCGCCCCCCAACCCGGCGAGCGCAAACAGGGCGCCGAGGGCCGCGACGACGATCCCGGTGATCCGCGCCCAGTTGCGTCCACCGAGGACCTTGATGCCCGACAGCAGCTGCAGCACGCCGAAGCCGACGACGATCAGGGTGAAGATGAAGATCGCGCCGGCGAAGGCCCCCATGAGGCCGCCGATGCCGGGCATCTCGGCTTCGGCGGGAATGGCCCCCGCGGCTCCGGCGAACAGCCCCACACCGATCAGCAGCAGCAGGCCCAGGAGGAGCGTGAACGCTCCGAGCACGATGAGGATGATGCCGGCGGCGGTCACGGTCCCCGGCCGCGTCGGGGCGGGAGTCGGCGGGGCCGCGTAGTCGGCGGACGGAACGGACTCGGTCATGCGATTCTCCTGTGCCATCGAGGCGACCGCTCGGGTGGGTCGCGTCGCCGGCAGTGTACGAGCCGCCCGCCCGCCGAAACGCCTCAGTCGCGCACACCCTCCGCGGCCGGGTAGCTGATGTCGAGCGGCTTGCCCGTCTCGAGCAGCGTCTTCAGCCCGGACAGGATCGGAACCCAGCCGTGCGCGACGCTGCGGTAGGTCGGCGTCTCGCCGGCGAACTCGTCGTGAGTCAGGACGAGGAGGCTGGCCTCGCCGCGGGGCTCGATCGTCCAGGTCACCCGCGACGGCGGGTCGCCGGTCTCCGGGAAGCTGAAGGTGTGGACGAGGCGGCGCGGCGGATCGGCCTCGACGATATGGCAGCGGATCGGCTCGGAGCCGTCCTTCGGATCGCGGTACACGAGCTCGGATCCGGGCTTCCAGTCCGAGACGACGTCGTTGCCGTAGTAGTACTGCCTGGTGAACTCCGACTCGGTGAGGGCGCGCCAGACGTCCTCGGCCGTGGCGCGGATGTAGATCTCGTAGACGTGCTTCAACTCGGACATCGGTTGCTTCTCCACGACATGCTTGACGTCCGCCATGCGGTCGACAAGTGGCGCCGCGTAGCGGCTGATCCATCGGTCGGCGATGAGGCGGATGGGGACGGGGTTGAGGAAGTGGAGCTTGCGGCGGCCGTCGCGACGCGTGACGACGAGGTGCGCGTCCTCGAGCACGCGCAAATGCTTCATGACGCCGAAGCGGGTCATCTGCGGCAGCGCCTCGACGAGCTCTCCCAGCGTCGCGCCATCGCGCTCGCGCAACCGGTCGAGGAGCGTGCGCCGATGCGAGTCCGCCAGCGCGCGGAACGCCCGCTCCAGTTCCTCCATCTGGGGACTATACGTGACTTATTGGTCACATGTCAATGGCAGCCGAGCAGGCGGCTCGTCCGGCGCAACCTCCGAAGGCTGCCCCTTGGGGCGGGTCGTACACTGAACCCGTCGCGCTGCCCGGCGGACCATCCCGAGCATCGTCACGGAGGGCTCCGAGTATGCATGTCGCCCGTCTCGCCTTTGCCGGACTCGCCTGGGTCCTGGTCGGGCTCATCGTCCTCCAGGTCTTCTGGGTCGGCATGGCGCTCTTCGCCGGCGGCGGCTTCGCGCTCCACCGCGACTTCGGCTATCTCGTCTCCGGCGTGCCCCTGCTCGTTCTGGGCGCGGCCTTCTTTGCGCGCCCGGGAAGCCGGATCCTGGGCCTGGTGGCGGGCCTGTTCGTGATCACGTTCCTCCAGACCGTGCTGCCGGTCCTTCGAGCCGACCTGCCGATCGTCGCGGCGCTCCACCCGCCGACCGCGCTGCTCATCTTCTGGCTCAGCCTGGTGGTGGCTCGACGCGCGACGGCGCTCGCGCGCATGCCAGCCGTTGCCGCAGAGGTCCCACCCGAGGCCGTGCGCAGCGCCTGACCGGGCCCGGCTCAGACGAATCGCAGCTCGTCGGCCTCCGGGTCCTCGACCGAACGCGAGCAGGTCGGGCACCACAGCCGGGCCTCGACCGGGGTACCGCAGGCGCCGTGCCGCATCGGCTCCGCCTCGGATGACCCCCGGGATCCCCAGTCGGCCAACAGCCGCAGGACGCCCGCCAGCTCGAGCCCTTCATCGGTCAACGCGTACGTGAAGCGGGGCGGGCGCTGCGAGTAGGGCGTGGCGCGCAGGATGCGCTCGCGCTCCAGGCGTCGCAGGCGGTCGGACAGGATGTTCGGCGCGATGCCCGTCACCGCTTCTGCCAGCTCGCCGAAGCGACGCGGGCCGTCCAGCAGGGCCTCGATGAGGAGGAGGCTCCATCGGTCGCCCACGCGCTCCAGCGCGGCAGCGAGCGGGGTCTGCGGACCGGCCATGCGCGGAGGGTACGGCATCGGGCTTGACAGCCGCTGTCGAAGGAGTAACTTGCACATTGCAAGTTACATTCTACCCTCGCGAGGCACGCAGCACATGACAGTCCTGGCAGACCTGGGTCGGGAGCTCGGCGAGATCGCGGAGCGCGTTGGACCATCGGTGGTCGGCATCGGCAACCGATGGCGTGGCGGCTCCGGCATCGTGATCGCCGAGAACCGGATCCTGACCAACGCCCACAACCTGCACGGCGGCGAGGTGACCGTCACCTTCGCCGACGGACGGAGTTCCGACGCGAAGCCCCTGGGCGTGGACACCGACGGTGACCTGGCCGTCCTCGAGGCCGATGCCGCCGGCGCCGCACCCCTCGAGCCGTCCGCCGATGCGGCGCGAATCGGCACGCCGGTGGTCGCGCTCGGCAATCCGAACGGGCACGGTCCCCGCGTCACGTTCGGGTTCGTGAGCGGCCTGAACCGATCCTTCCGAGGGCCGCGGGGGCGTCGCGTGGCCGGGGCCATCGAGCACACCGCGCCGCTCATGCCCGGCAGCTCCGGCGGTCCGGTCGTCGACCTCGACGGACGGCTGCTCGGCATCAACACGAACCGGATCGGGAATGGGTTCTACCAGGCCATCGCCGCCGATGCGTCGCTGATGGAGCGCGTGGCGGCGCTCGGACGCGGCGAGGAGCCGCGGCGGCGGCGGCTCGGGGTGGGCCTCGCCCCGGCGCACGCGGCCCGCCGGCTGCGGCGCGCGGTCGGGCTCCCGGAGCGGGAAGGCCTGCTCGTGCGCGAGGTGGAGGAGGGCTCGCCGTCCGCGAAGGCCGGCATCGCCGAGGGCGACCTCATCGTCGCCGCCGGCGGCAGGCCGATCGCGACTGGCGACGACCTGTTCGAGGCCCTCGCCGCCAGCGGACCGCTCGAGCTCACCGTCGTCCGGGGCGCCGAGGAGAAGCAGGTGACGGTGGCGGAATGATGCTGCTCACGGCCGATGTCCAGGCCGAGCTGCGCCGGCCGCAGCTCATCGACATCACGACCCACGGGCGGAAGACGGGCCAGCCGCGTCGGATCGAGCTCGTCTTCCACAACGTCGGCGGGCGGATCCTGATCAGCGGCAGGCCCGGCTTCCCGCGCGACTGGATCGCGAACCTCAAGGCCGACTCGCGGATGACGTTCCATCTCAAGGGCCCGCTGCGCGCCGACATCCCGGCCCACGGTCGCGTCATCCAGGATCGAATCGAGCGGGAGGAGCTGCTGCGTCCGATCGCCGCGACGTGGCGGACGAACCACGCGCTCATGGTTCGGTCGGCGCCGCTGGTGGAGGTCATCTTCGACTGAGCGCGAGTACCGTAGCGGCGTGGCATCCGAATCGCCCGTCGATGCGGTCGTGGTGGGCGGCGGGCCGAACGGGCTGGCCGCCGCGATCGTGCTCGCGCGGGCCGGCCGATCCGTTCGCCTGTACGAGGCGCACGAGACGGTCGGCGGCGGCTGCCGCTCCGCCGAGCTGACGCTCCCCGGCGTCGTCCACGACGTGTGCAGCGCCGTCCATCCGCTCGGGCGGTCCTCTCCCCTCTTCCGGCAGCTGGCGCTGGAACGCCACGGCCTCGAGTGGATCGAGCCGCCGATCCAGCTCGCCCATCCGCTCGACGACGGATCGGCGGCGCTGCTCCACCGCGATGTCGGCGCCACTGCCGCCAGCTTCGGCGATCCGGCCGACGCGCGGACGTATCGTCGCTGGGTCGAGCCGATGGCGCGCGACTGGGAGCTCGTGGTCGACGCCTTCCTCGGACCCGTCCGGCCGCTGAGGGTGGCGCGGCATCCGTTCGCGCTGTCCCGCTTCGGCATGCCGGCCCTCCTGCCGGCCGCCACACTGGCGCGTCGCTTCCGCTCGGCGGCGGCACGCGCGCTCGTCGCGGGCGCCGGCGCGCACTCGTTCCTGCCGCTGACCGCACCGCTCACCGGCGGCCTCGGGCTGGCGCTGCTCGTCAGCGGGCACGCCGTCGGCTGGCCGATCCCGCGTGGCGGATCCCAGCGGATCGCCGACGCGCTCGCATCGGTCCTGGAGGAGCTCGGCGGCGAGATCGCGACCGCCGCGCCGGTCGCGAGCCTGCGGGCGCTGACATCCCACCGCGTCGCGCTGCTCGACCTGGCGCCGCGGCCGGCGCTCGAGGTCTCCGATGGGCGGCTGCGCGGGCTCTACGCCGCGCAGCTGCGACGCTTCCGGCACGGGCCGGCGGCGTTCAAGCTGGACGTCGTGCTGGACGGGCCGATCCCGTGGCGTAACCCGGAGGTCGCTCGCTCGGCCACCGTGCACCTGGGCGGCCGCTTCGAGGAGATCGCGGCGTCGGAGGCGCAGGTGGCCCGGGGACGGGTGCACGAGCGTCCGTTCGTGCTCCTGAACCAGCCATCCTCGTTCGACGCCTCCCGAGCCCCTGAGGGCCGGCACGTCGTGTGGGCGTACTGTCACGTGCCGAACGGCTGGGACGGAGACGCGACCGAGGCGATCCTCCGCCAGGTCGAGCGCTTCGCGCCGGGCTTCCGCGACCGGATCGTCGCGATGCACGTCACCCGACCGACGGACCTCGAGGCCTACAACGCCAACTACGTCGGCGGGGACATCAACGGCGGCCTCATGCACTGGACGCAGTTCTTCACCCGTCCTGCGATCCGTGCGGACCCGTACTCGACGCCGGATCCCTCGATTTTCGTCTGCTCGGCCTCGACGCCCCCCGGCGGCGGGGTCCATGGCCTGTGCGGGCTCCACGCGGCACGATCGGCGCTCCGCGGAGCCCTGCGGTGAAGGTCCGCTAGGTCGCTGTCACCGCGTACACGCGCCATGGCTCCGGGACACCTCGCAGCTCGCGCTCGCCGCGGTCCTCGAACGAGAGGCCCGAACCCGCCACGAGGTCGCGCACCGTGGAAGAGACGATGACCTCGCCCGGTGCCGCGATCGCGGCGACGCGGGCACCGACATGCACCGCGACGCCCGCGAGCTTGTCACCGTGGAGCTCGCACTCGCCGGTGTGAATCCCGGCGCGAATCTCCAGGCCGAGCTCGCGAACCGCCTCCCGGGCGCGGCACGCGAAGCGCACGGCTCGCGCGGGCCCGTCGAACCTCGCGAAAAAGCCGTCGCCGGCGGTGTCGAGCTCGACCCCGTCGAAGCGCGCGAGCTCGCGCCGGATCACCGCGTGATGCCGGTCGAGCAGCTGCCGCCACGCGCGGTCGCCGAGCTCGACCGCCCGTGCGGTGGAGTCGACGATGTCGCTGAACACCACCGTCGCCAGCACCCGGTTCCGCTCCGCCGGATCGCGGACGCCGGTGACGAACTCCTCGATCTCCTCGATGATTCCGTCCGCATCCCCGATCCAGTGGTAGTGATCGGCGCCCGGCAGCTCGACCAGGCGAGCGCCGGGAATGGCCGCAGCCAGCATCCGCCCCTGCGCGATGTCGACGACCCGGTCGCCGACGCGATGGAGGACGAGCGTCGGGACCCGGACGGCCGGCAGAACCGGCCGGATGTCGAGGTCGCGCGAGATCCGCAGCAGGGCCGCGAAGGATCCCGGCGTGCCGCCCGAGCGCGTGACGCGCGACTCCCAGCTGATCCACTCCGGGTCGTCCGCCACCGATGGCGCGAACCGGGCCAGGTCACGACGGGCCTGGGCCTCGCTCCCCCACTCGGCACGCGCGCGTCGCACCCTGGCGGCGATCTCTTCATCGGTCGGGTCGGCCTCGGAGGTGATCTCGGTGCCGTAGAGCACGAGCCGCGACGTGCGCTGTGGATGGCTGGCGGCGAACAGGCACGCCATCGTGCCGCCGTCCGAGCTGCCGAAGACGGTCGCCCGCTCCGAGCCCGCGGCATCCATCACCGCTCGGATGTCGTCGGCGCGCTCCTCGAGCGTCGGCAGACGGTGGTCGGCGAACCGGTCGGAGAGGCCGGTGCCGCGCTTGTCGAACCGGATGACGCGCGAGAACCGGGCCAGCCGCTCGAAGAAGCGCCGGTAGAGCGGGTATTCCCACTCGACCTCCAGGTGGGAGAGCGCTCCCGGCGCGACGACGATGTCCGGTGGGCCGTCACCCAGCACGTGGTAGGCGATCGAGACGTCGCCGCTCGTGGCGTAGCGGATCTCCGGCCTCGGTGACGTCTCCACGCGAGCATAGTGCCATGCCCTCCCGCGAAATCCGCGCCTAGACTCTGATCTGATGATCCAATCGGTTCACGTCGTCGGCTCCGGCCGGGCCGGTCGAACGCTGGCGGCCCGGTTGCTGGACGTCGGGCTCGACGTCCGTGAGGGTCGCCGGGTCGCCGACGTTGACCTGGTCCTGCTGTGCGTTCCCGACACCGCAATCGCGGAGGTGGCCTCGGGCATCCCGGTCGGCCCGTGGGTCGCGCACGTGAGCGGAGCGACACGGCTGAGCGCCCTGGATCCACATCGGCGTCGCTTCAGCGTCCATCCGCTCCAGACGCTGACGCTCTCTCGCGGGCCGGAGCAGCTCGACGGCGCGTGGGCCGCCATCAGCGCCGATACGAGCGACGGTTTGGCCCATGCTCGCTGGCTCGTCGCCCGCCTCGGGCTCCACCACTTCGAGCTGGCGGACGAGGACCGGACCCTCTACCACGCGGCGGCCGTCATCGGCGGCAACTTCGTCGTCACGCTGCACGCGGTTGCCACGCGCCTGCTGGCGGCGGCGGGCGCCCCACCCGAGGCGATCGTCCCGCTCATGCGGCGCACGATCGAGAACGAGTTCGAGCTGACCGGCCCGATCGCCCGCGGCGACTGGACAACGGTCGACGCGCACATCGCGGCGCTCGAGGAGCGGGCGCCGGACGTCGTGGCGCTCTATCGAGCGCTCGCCGAGGCCACGCGCCGGTGAAGATCGTCCGCACGGTCGCCGGAATGCGCGCGGAGCTCGCGGAGCCTCGGAGCGGCGGCGCTCGGATCGGCCTGGTCCCGACCATGGGCGCGCTCCATGCCGGTCACCTGTCGCTCGTTCGGGCGGCACGAGCGCAGTGCGACGTCGTGGTCGTCAGCCTGTTCGTCAATCCCGCGCAATTCAACGCCGCGGCCGACCTCCAGCGCTATCCGCGTGACGAGGCGGCCGACGCGGAGGCGGCCGAAGCCGAGGGGGTCGACCTCCTCTTCGCGCCCGGCGCCTACGAGCTCTACCCCGCCGGGTTCGACACCTGGGTGGAGCCGGGTGAGCTCGGGCGCATCCTGGAGGGGGCCATGCGGCCCGGCCACTTCCGCGGTGTCGCGACGATCTGCACGAAGCTGCTCACGATCGTGGCCCCGCACGTCGCGTTCTTCGGGCGCAAGGACGCCCAGCAGGTCGCGGTGCTGCAGCGTCTCGTGACCGATCTGAACCTTCCGGTTGAGATCGTCGCGCTTCCGACCGTGCGCGACCACGACGGCCTCGCGCTCAGCTCACGCAACGTGTTCCTGTCCGCCGAGCAGCGGGCGTCGGCCCTGGCCCTGCCGCGCGCGCTCGAGGCCGGCCTGGCGGCGCACGGCGCGGGCGGCGATCCGGTTGCGGCGGCCCGCGGCGTCCTGGACGCCGAGACGGGCGTGACGGTGGAGTACGTCGACGTCGCCGACCTCGACGGCCCGACGCTGGCGGCGGCGATCCGTGTCGGCGAGACGCGTCTCATCGACAACGTGGCGCTCGGCCGAGCGCGTTGACAACGCCGCCCGCGAAGAGGACGCTTGCCCGGCGATGACGAACCTGCGTGAGCCCCTCGCCCTGCCCGAAGTGCGCTCGATGAAGGCATCGGGCACGAAGATCGTGATGGTGACCGCCTACGACCATCCGTCGGCGCGCCTCGCATCCGAGGCGGGCGTCGACCTCATCCTGGTCGGCGACTCGGCCGGCAACAACATGCTCGGCTACGACACCACCGTGCCGGTGACGATGGACGAGGCCGTCATGCTGACCGCCGCGGTGGCCCGCGCGCGCCCGCGCTCGCTGATCGTGGGCGACATGCCGTTCGGATCGTTCCAGGCCTCCGACGCCGAGGCGGTCGCCAATGCCGCGCGGCTGGTCAAGGCCGGAGCCGATGCCGTCAAGCTCGAGGGCGCGGGTCCGATGCTGCCGCGCGTCCGCGCGATCATCGGCGCGGGCATCCCGGTCATGGGCCATCTCGGCCTCACGCCGCAATCGGCGACGCTGCTCGGCGGCATGAAGGCGCAGGGCCGCACCGCGGCGGCCGCGTCGCAGCTGCTGCGCGACGCGCGCGAGCTCGAGGCGGCCGGCTGCTTCGCGCTCGTGCTCGAGGCCGTCCCCGCCCGCGTCGCGGCTCGTGTCAGCGCTCAGCTGGCCATCGCGACGATCGGCATCGGCGCCGGCCCCGGTTGCGACGGGCAGGTGCTCGTCTGGCACGACCTGCTCGGGATCAACGAGGGGCCTGCCCCGCGATTCGTCAAGCGCTACGCCGACGTCGCCGGCGAGATCCGGCGCGGCCTGCAGGCCTTCGCCGCCGAGGTCCGGTCGGGCGCGTATCCCGCCGACGAGCACACGTACAAGATCCCCGACGACGAGCTGCGCGCGTTCGAGGCCGACCTTCCCGACTAGGCCTCAGCCGTCACGCTGCGCTCGACCGCCTCGCCGATCGCCTCCTCGGCCGATCGGGCAAGCTCGAAGAACGCCTCCGGCCCTGCCACCGACCCGTCACCGGTCGACAGGGTGAAGACGACGTCGCCGTCGAACATCGTGTGGACCGGTCGGATGCCGCGTGCCAGCGCGTCGTGGGCCATCTCGGCAAGCCGGCGGCACTGCGCCCGGTCGAGCGAGCGGTCGGTGCCGACGACGACGAGCGTCGTGTTGACCATCGGGGGCGGCACGGCCGTGCCGGCGGATGCAGAAAGGGCCCGTCCATCTCGCGCGTACACGTCGCCGAGCGCGTTGTTCACCACCAGCGCACCGACGACGGTGCCACCGGCCATGCGTCGGGCCGCGCTGCCGATGCCCCCCGGACGGCCGTGTCGGGCACCACCGAGCTTTGCGACCGTCGCCCCGGTTCCGGCGCCGACGCGACCCTCGAGCGGTCCCTCGTTCGACTCGGCGGCACGCGTGGCGGCGTAGCCGGCGTCGCGGTCGGGGTACGCCTCGGGGTCCCCGACGCCAAGGTCGAACAGGATCGCAGCCGGCACGATCGGGACCGGTCGGACACAGGTGGCGAACCCGATCCCACGCTCGGCGAGCCGCGCCATGGCGCCGTCGGCAGCCGCGAGGCCGAAGGCGGAGCCGCCGGCCAGGCAGATGGCGTTCACCCGCTCCACGAGGGCCGTCGGCCGAAGCAGATCCGTCTCGCGCGTGCCGGGGGCCGCGCCGCGCACGTCCACCCCGCCGACGGCTCCCTCATCGCCGGCCAGCACGACGGTGCAGCCGGTGCGCCGCTCCACGTCGGTCCAGTGGCCGACCCGGATGCCGGGCACGTCGCGGATGGTCAAGCGGTCCATCGGTCGATCCTAGTGCAGGACACGGCGGACGAGATCGTCGAGGATCTCGCCGGCCCGGCCGCGCAGGACGGCATCGGCTCGGTCGTCGAAGGCCGTCGGCTCGGCGTTGACGATCACGAGGCGCGCGCCCGCCGCGAGCGCGAGCTCGGGCAATCGCGCCACCGGGTACACGGTGAGGCTCGTGCCGACGGCAAGGAACAGGTCGCACCCGGCGGCCGCCTTCTCCGAGCGCGCGAGCAGCTGCGGGTCGAGGTTCTGGCCGAAGCTGATCGTCGCGGACTTCAGGATGCCGCCGCAGCGCGTGCACGCCGGGTCGGGATCGCCCGCGCGCACGCGGGCGAGCGTCTCATGCATCGGTCGACGGTCGCCACAGGCAAGGCAGGCCGACTCGCGGATCGAGCCATGGATCTCGACGAGGCGCTCCGCGGCGTGTCCGGCGAGCAGGTGCAGCCCGTCGATGTTCTGCGTCACGAGAAGGCTGAGCCTGCCGGCGGTGTCGAGGGCGGCAAGGGCACGGTGTGCTGCGTTCGGCTCGGACCCCCAGGCCGGGTGCTCGAGCCGGCGCTGCCAGGACTCGCGACGGATCGCCGGATCGGCGACGTAGTAGCCGATGTTCGACAGCCGCTCGGCGCGCGGGTCGCGCGTCCACAGGCCGTTGGGCCCGCGGAAATCCGGGATCCCCGACTCGGTCGATACGCCGGCACCGGTCAGGACGACGACCGATGCGGCCGCCCGAAGCCAGCCCGCGACGCCGGCGATCTCGTCGGTCACGACGCGACCGACACCGGCTCGTCGAGCCAGGCCAGGAGGGCGGCGAGGTACTCGTCGAACCGGTCGCGATGAACGACGTGGCCCGAATCGAAGCCGAGCGCGCGCACTCCCGCCGGCAGGCTGTCGAGGAGCTGCTGCCGGGCGGCGCCGACCACCGAGCGCTCCTCGTCCGCGAGGAGGAAGAGGGTCGGAACCGTCAGCTGCGCGGCCAGCTCGAGCACGCGAACCCCGGTGTTGGCCCGCAACGATGCCATGATGCCCTCGAGATCGACCATCGCCCGTCCCTCGACGTCCTGCCGCGCATCCTCCTCGAGCCAGCGCGGGTTGTCGGACAGTACCCGGCGCACTTCCGCCTCCGCATCTGCTCGCGCGGCGAGCACCTCGCTCTCGAAGTGGCGCTGGAATTCGGTGTCGCCGGCACGGGTCACCGACGGAGGATCCTCGAGCGCGAGCCGGCGGGCGATCCCGCGGCGCCGGTGGACGAGCTCGATCGCGACCGCCGCGCCGAGCGAGTGGCCGAGGAGCAGATCGACCGGTGCCGTCATGCCGTCGATCACCGCGCCGACGGCGGCCGCCAGGTCTTCGACCCCCACCGTGCCGTCGATTCGGGGGCTGCGCCCGTGGCCGAGCTGGTCGACCGCGACAACCCGCCAGCCGCGCTCGGCCAGCGCAGGGCCAACGCGCCACCAGGTGCGGTACCAGCCGCCGATACCGTGGACGAGCACCGCGATCGGCGCACCGTCCGGTGCGCGACCCGCGGGGAGCCACTCGTGCGCCTGGAGCACGATCGGATCGGTCATGGCCGTCATGGTAGAAGGTGCCTCGGCCCCGTCGGGCCCATGCTCGGAGTCCGAGCGATCGCTCGTCTGCGCCGGAACGCGCCGTGCAGTAGCGGCCGCCATGAGCCTCGAAGCGACCAGTGATCTGTGGTGGAAGAACGCCATCGTCTATTGCGTCGACACCCAGTCGTTCCTCGACACGACCGGTGACGGCGTGGGCGACATCGACGGGCTGACGCAGCGCGTCGACTACCTCGCCGGGCTCGGTGTGACGTGCCTCTGGCTGATGCCGATCTACCCGTCACCCGAAAGGGATTACGGGTACGACGTGGCGGACTACTACGGCGTGGCCGACAAGTACGGCACGCTCGGAGACGTGGTCGAGCTGGTGCGCGTGGCGCGCGAGCGCGGCATCCGGGTCATCGCTGACCTGGTCATCAACCACACCTCGATCGACCACCCCTGGTTCCAGATGGCGCGCAAGGGCCACCCGATCTACCACGACTTCTACGTGTGGTCCGATGAGAAGCCGCCGGACGCCGATGAAGGCGTGATCTTCCCCGGGAAGCAGGACAGCATCTGGAGCTACGACCGCTCGGCGAAGCGCTGGTACATGCATCGGTTCATGTCGTTCCAGCCCGATCTCAACATCAACAACCCCGCCGTCCGCGACGAGATCCACAAGGTCATCGGCTTCTGGCTCGAGCTCGGCCTGTCGGGCTTTCGAATCGACGCGGTGCCGTTCCTCATCGAGCAGGAAGGGCTGGAGCACGAGGAGGTGACCGACGCGCACGACTACCTGCGCGATATCCGCGACTTCGCAAGCCGACGACGCGGGGACGTCATGCTCCTCGCCGAGGCGAACGAGCCGATCGACATCCTTCCTCGATACTTCGGCGACCACGGCGAGCAGATGCACGTGGCGTTCAATTTCGTCGTCAACCAGGCACTCTACCTGGCGCTCGCGCGTGGCCAGGCGACCCCCGTAGCGGATGCGCTGCGATCGTTGCCGCCAATTCCACCGGAGTGCCAGTGGGCGACCTTCGTACGAAACCATGACGAGCTCAGCCTCGACAAGCTGAGCGACGAGGAGCGCGAGGAGGTCTTCGCCGCGTTTGCTCCGAAGCAGTCGCAGCGCCTCTTCGATCGGGGCATCCGCCGGCGGCTCCCCACGATGGTCGGCGGCGACCGGCGGAAGATCGAGCTGATGTACTCGCTCTGCTTCACGCTGCCTGGCACGCCGGTGCTGTTCTACGGCGAGGAGATCGGCCTCGGCGACAACCCTGCCATGGCCGAACGCGAGGCGGTGCGCCTGCCGATGCAGTGGACGGCGGAGCCGGGGGCCGGCTTCACGAAGGCCGAGGAGTCGAAGCTGCCCCGCAAGCTGCTGCGCGACGGCCCGTTCGGCTACCCCAACCTCAACGTCGAGTCCCAGCAGCGGGATCGCGACTCGCTGCTCAACTGGTTCGAGCGCGCGATCCGGGTGCGAAAGGAGTGGCCGGAGTTCGGCTGGGGCGGCACCACCGTCCTCGGCGCGCGCAATGACGCCGTGCTGGCGCACGTGACGATCTGGGACGGCCGCTGCGTGTTCGCGGTCCACAACTTCTCGGGCGAGGAAGTGAGGGCGAACGTGCAGCTTCCGAAGGAGGCGGCCGGCGGCCGCTGGCACCAGATCTTCGGACCCGACGAGGACGACGCCGCCGACGTGCCGGCCAGCGGTCGCGTGAGCGTGGAGCTCGGGCCGTTCGAGTATCGCTGGTTCGGCCGCAGGGAAGGAGTCTGAGCATGCCGCCGGTCATCGGCATCCATGCCAGTCACGAGCAGTTCCGGCCGGATCGGTTGCTCCGTCTCATGCAGGCCGCGGAGGCAGCCGGCTTCCAGGCCGGCATGTGCTCGGACCACTGGGCGCCGTGGAGCGAGGAGCAGGGCGAGTCCGGCTTCGCCTGGTCGTGGCTCGGCGCGGCGCTCCAGGCCACGTCGATGACGTTCGGCGTGGTCAACGCGCCCGGGCAGCGCTACCACCCGGCGATCGTGGCGCAGGCTGCCGCGACGCTGAACGTCATGTATCCGGACCGCTTCTGGATCGCGGCCGGCTCCGGACAGCTGCTGAACGAGCACATGACCGGCGACCCATGGCCCATCAAGCAGGATCGGAACGCCCGCCTCCGCGAGTCGGCGGACATCATGCGCCTGCTGTGGGCCGGCGAGACGGTGACGCACGCCGGCCACGTCACGGTCTCGGAGGCGAAGCTGTGGACCCGCCCCGAGCGCCCGCCGATGCTCATCGCCGCGGCCGTCACGCCACAGACCGCCGAGTGGGCGGCGGAGTGGGCGGACGGTCTCATCACCGTGGTGCAGGCCGGCGAGCAGCTCGACGAGGTGATCGGGGCGTTCCGCGCCGGGGGTGGCGAGGGCAAGCCGATCTACCTCCAGCTGCACCTCGCCTATGCGCCGACCGAGACGGAGGCCCGCGACGCCGCGTTTGCGCAGTGGCGCCAGAACACGCTCGACAACAGCGTGATGACCGATCTGCGCCACCCTTCGCAGATCGTCGCCGCGGCGCAGGCGGTGAAGCCCGACTCGCTCGACGACGCGATTCGGATCTCGACCGACCCGGGACGGCACGTCGCGTGGATCCAGGAGGAGCTCGACCGCGGGTTCGACGGCATCTACCTCCACGAGGTCGGTCCCGAGCAGGAACGCTTCGTCGAGGTCTTCGGGCGCGAGGTGCTTCCCCGGCTCGGGTGATCGGCCCGGCGATCCCGAAGCTGACGGTTCCCGGCACGAATCGGTGCGATGATGGACGCCTCATGGCGGAACTCGGTGCGCGCGAACGGGCGAAGCTGCCGGACAGCGCGTTCGCGTACATCGACTCGGCAGGACGTCGCCGGCTCCCGATCCACGACGAGGCACACGTCCGCAACGCGCTCGCGCGCTTCAACCGCGTGCTGTTCGAGGACGACGCGGCGCGCGACCGGGCGCGCACGCGCCTGCTGAAGGCCGCGAAGCGGCACGGCATCGTTCCGGTCGGGTTCATCGACGCTCAGCTGCGCCCGAAGCTCCCGACCGGCCAGCTGACTCTGCTCTTCTCCGACATCCAGGAATCGAGCCGCCACCTCGACGAGCTCGATGACCGATACGGCCCCGTGCTCAGCGCGGTCCGACGCATCCACCGAACGATGGTGCGCCGGCATGGCGGCCACGAGGTCGACGCGCGCGCCGACGAGTACTTCGCGGTCTTCCCCGAGGCGGCCGCCGCGCTGGAGGCCGCCATCGACATCCAGCGTGGCATGGCGGCGCACCGTTGGCCGGATGGCCGCGAGGTACGAGTGCGGATCGGCCTCCACACCGGCCGGCCGACGCTGACGCCCACCGGCTACCAGGGAATCAGCGTGAACGCGGCCGCGCGCATCTGCGCCTGCGCCCACGGTGGCCAGGTGATCGTCTCGCAGGCGACGCGAAGCGCGCTGCGCGAGGCCTCGGCGACGGAGCTTCGCTCACTCGGGATCCATCGACTTCGCGGCATCAGCGATGATCACGAGCTGTTCCAGGTCGTCGCCGACGGTTTGCCGGACCAGTTCCCGCCGCTGCGAATCGGGACCTGACGGACCGTCAGGAGCTCCGTGGCGGCTCGGGCCGGCGGCGGAGGCCCTGGGTGATCGCGTCGACCTCACGGCTCGTGACGCCGAAGCGCCGCAGCGTGTAACGGGCCATCTGGACGGCGAGCTCGCGCTCTCCCTCGACCGTCTGGCTGGCCCCCCGGTCGAGCAGCCGGCTCGCCTCCTCCGGAGTTTCGACGCGAGCGACGATCTCGATGCGCGGGTTCACCCGGCGTGCGTACTCGACCGCGAACTCCGCCGACGGCGGGTCGTAGGCCGCGAACACGAGCACGCGCGCGCGACGGATCTGGGCATGCTCGAGCAGATGCTCGTCGGCAACGTCGCCGTACAGGGCCTGGATCCCGCGCTCCCGCAGGCTCTCGACGGTGTGGCGGTGCTCCTCGATGACGACGTATCCGAAGTCACGCGCCTCGATGGCGCGGGCCACCATGCGTCCGACGCGGCCCCAGCCGCAGATGACGGCGTGGCCGTGCATCGGCTCGTGCTCGGATGCCCGCCGCGCCAGCCGCCCGCCGCCGCGGTCGAGGAGTCCGTGAATCCCGGGCCGCTCCTTCAGCCATGCCTCGGCCGGAGCGATGAGCGCGAAGAGGACCGGGTTGAGGGTGATCGACACGATGGCCCCCGCCACGACCAGCTGGTACGCGTCCGGCGGCAGGAGCCCCTGGCTCACGCCGGCGGTCGCCAGGATGAAGCTGAACTCGCCGATCTGCGCGAGGCCCGCCCCGACCGTCAGGCCGGTTCGGACCGGGTAGCGCAGCAGCGTGACGATGGCGACGGCTGCCAGCGACTTGCCGACCACGATGAGCAGCACCACCCCGATCACCGCGGGGACATGGTCGCGCAGGTACCCCGGATCGAGCAGCATGCCCACCGAGACGAAGAACAGGACCGCGAAGGCATCGCGCAGTGGCAGCGCGTCGGCAGCCGCCTTGTGGGACAGATCGGTCTCGCTGATGATCGCGCCGGCCAGGAAGGCGCCCAGGGCGAGGCTGACGCCGAAGATCACGCTCGAGGCGAAGGCGAGGCCGATCGCCATCGCCAGGACGGCGAGAGTGAACATCTCCGGCGATCCCTCGCGCGCCACCTGCACCAGCAGCCACGGGACGACCCGCATCCCGACCACGAGCATGATGAGGCCGAGAGCGGCGGCCTTCAGGATGGCCTCGCCCAGCGGCAGCAGGACCGTCAGACCGTCGGCTCCGGGCGATCCGTGAACGAGCATGGCGAAGCTCGGGAGCAGGACGAGCACGAGCACGGTGAAGATGTCCTCGACCACGAGCCACCCGATGGCCACGCGTCCGTGGATCGTGTCGATGGCGTTGCGCTGGATGAGCGCGCGCAGGAGCACGACGGTGCTGGCGACGCCGAGTGACAGGCCGAGCACCACTCCGGCCGGGACTCCCCAGCCCAGGAGAACCGCCAATCCGATGCCGAGGAGCGTCGCGACGCTGATCTGCACGATGGCGCCGGGGATCGCGATTCCGCGAACGGCGGCGAGGTCGCGCAGGCTGAAGTGGATCCCGACCCCGAACATGAGCAGGATCACGCCGATCTCGGCGAGCTCCGTGGCGATCTCCTGGTCGGCGAAGAGTCCGGGAGTGAACGGGCCGAGGGCCACGCCGGCCACGAGATAGCCGACGATCGAAGGCAGATGCAGGCGTCGAGCGATGAACCCTGCGATGAAGGCGGCGCTCAGCCCGAGAGCGATCGTGGAGATGAGGTCGCCGCCGTGCTCCAAGCGCAAGCTCCCGGGCGTGGATGCAACGCCGTGGCGGAGGCCGCGTGGTGCGACGCTGCTGGATGAGGTGCGGGTGGAGTGAGTGGTCGGGGCGAGAGGACTCGAACCTCCGACCTCGTCGTCCCGAACGACGCGCGCTACCTACTGCGCCACGCCCCGACCGAAGGGTCGCCATCGTAGCAGGATGGCCGCGGAGGGTCCATTCGCCACCCGTGCGGTAGAGTCCGATCGATGCTGACCCGGACCGACGCGATCCTCGTCGCGTGGACACTGGCCATCAAGGTCGGCCTCGGCATCCTGGGCATGGTGGCGCTGTGGAGCGTCACCGGAGCCGTTCCGGGCCTGTTCGAACCCTGGCACCGCTGGGATGCCCCGCACTACACCGACATCGCCGTCTTCGGCTACATGGCCCACGATCCGGGCACGCTGAGCGCACCCGGCTACCGGCAGGTCCATCCCGGCGACCTGGACCTCTACATCGTCTTCTTCCCGCTCTTCCCATGGCTGGTCGGAGCGGTGGACGCCGTCATCGCCGCTCCCATCGCGTCGGCGTTCGTGGTCGGCAGCCTCGCGTCGCTGTTCGCGGCCCCGATGCTGTACCGCCTCGTGGCGATCGACCTCGGCCACCGCGTCGCCGTCCGTGCGGCCGCGTTCCTGCTCGTGTTCCCGACCGCCTACTTCCTCCATATCGGCTACACCGAGTCGCTCTTCCTGGCACTGGCCCTCGGCTCACTCTGGCTGGCGCGTACGAACCGCTGGTGGGCCGCCGGCGTGCTCGGCGGGCTGGCGGCGCTCACGCGGATCAACGGCCTCGTGCTGATCCCGGCGCTCGCGGTCGAGGCGTATCTCCAGTGGCGAGAGCATCGGCGGGTCGAGCGCCAATGGCTGGGGATCGGGCTCGTGGCCATCGGCTTCGCGATGTACCTGGGTCTGAACGCGATTGTCTACGGCGATCCGCTCGCATTCAGCGAGATCCAGCGCGATCACTGGTCGAAGGAGCTGGCGCCGCCGTGGGTCGGGATCGGCGGAATCATGGGTTGGACCGGCAGCCCCGATCCGGACACGGCGCTCATGCTGGGATGGATGGAGCTCGGGTTCGTGGCGCTCGGCGCCGTGGCCACCGTGGCCACCGCGGCACGGATGCGCCCGACGTGGACCGCCTGGATGGCCGGCAACTGGCTCCTCATCGTGAGCACCGGTTTCGTGATGAGCGTGCCGCGCTACAGCCTCGTGCTGTTCGGCATCTTCGCCTGGGCCGGCGTCATCGCCGATCGGTGGCGCGCGGCGGGCTGGCTTCTCGGCGCGGCCTCGCTGACGGCCATGACGTGGCTCGCCTGGCGCTTCGCCTCGGGGCAATGGGCGTTCTGACCGCCGATCGCCGCGCATGAGAAATCCCGAAGGAACCGCGGCGATCGTTGAGGTGATCTCGGATCTGCCAGCTGCCCCTTCGGGACGTCCTCATGATGCCCGCGCGCGGTGTCGCGAAGCAACCCCTCTTGTCCACGAACTCCGATAGGATGCCGCCAGTTATCCACAGCCAACCCACGAGGTCCCGCTCGGTGTCCGCGACTCACGCTCGTCCGATGTCCACGCTCCTCATCGTCCCGATCGGCCTGGTGCTTGCCGCGGCGGCTGTGGCCGTGAGCGGCGGCGCCGGCACCGTGCGCGCCGGCGGCGACCACGCCGTCGAGATCGTGAACTTCGCCTATGCGCCGCAGGAGCTCACCATCCGGGTCGGCGACACGGTGACCTGGACGAACCTCGACGTCGTGGCACATACGGCCACGAGCACGAGCGGCGCGTTCGACTCCGGCGACCTCGAGCAGGGCGAGTCGTACAGCCTGACGTTCGACGCCGCCGGCACGTACGACTACCTCTGCACACCGCATCCGAGCATGACCGGGCGGATCATCGTGCTCGAGGCGGCGCCGGCCGCCACGCCCGCCCCGCCGGCCGCCGGCGGTCCGGCGCCCACGGCGGCTCCGGCGACCGGGTCCGGCGGCTCCCTGCCCGACGTCCGGATGGAGGAGCCCCGCGCGGATTGGATGACGCCGGCCGGAGTTGGGTTGCTCGCGCTCGCGCTCCTGATCGCCGTGGCCGGGTCAGCGCGGCGAGCGTTCCAGCGCCGGCGCGCCTGAGCGCGCACGCTCGAGCGCCGAATCGAGCCATCCGCCAACGTCGCGCAGACGAGCGCTGTCGGCCAGGTAACCGTCCGGCCGCACGAGCCAGGCCCGCGTGTCACCGTAGGCGGTGTGCGGGCCGACGACCTCGACCGGCAGCGGCGCCTCGATCCGCTGCGGGGCTACGACAACGAATCCCTGCCCGAGGCGCGCACGAAGCCGGCCACCGCTCGCCAGCGGTACGTCCGGCGCCACCGACCCGTGGCGCGGGAGCGATCCATCGCCCGGACCGACGCTCCGGTAGCGAGCCGGCTCGGCGAGCCGGCCGGAGTCGACGCGCGATCGGAACCAGGCGGAGTGCGGCGCCATGCGCAGGACGAGGTTCCGCCACGCGCGCCGCGTGACGCCGCGCGGGGCCATGAAGCGCATCGTCGCGTCGGTCGCGGCCAGGTTTTCGCGGGCGGCGGCGCGCCGCTCGGCGTTGTACGTGAGAAGCAGGGTCGACGGCGCCTCGCCACGAACGACGGCGGCAAGCTTCCATGCCAGGTTCTCGGCGTCGGCGATGCCGGAGTTCAAGCCGCGCGCGCCGAAGGGTGACATGACGTGCGCCGCATCACCCGCGAGGAAGACGCGACCGTCACGGAACGACCCGGCGAGCCGCTGGCTGAACCGGTAGGCGGTGAGCCAGACGAGCTCGTATGCCGTCCCCGGTCCGATCAGCTGCCGAATCCGGCGATCGAGCGCGCCGCTGCGTCGCTCGCCCTCCGCATCGGCGTCGGCCGGAACCTGCCAGTCGATCCGCCACACGCCGTCCGGCTGCGGGTGGATGAGCACCTGGCGGCCGGGGTTCCACGGCGGGTCGAAGTGGAAGTGGCGCTCGTTCGAGAACGGCAGGTCGGCCCGGATGTCGGCGATCAGAAACCGGTCGTCGAACGTGTAGCCGTCGAACGGCATGCCGATGGCGTGGCGGACCGCGGAGTGGGCGCCGTCGGCGCCGACGAGCCAGCCGAACCGGCGTGTCCCCGCGCCCGCATCGGTCTCGAAGGTCGCGTCCACGCCTCCGTCGTCCTGGCGCAGCCCGGTGAGCCGGTGCCCGCGGTGGATCGCGACACCGAGCTCCTCGAGCCGCGCCTCGAGGAGCTCCTCCACCTCGGACTGGCTGATGTTCACGAACGGCGGGAAGTGCTCGTTCGAATGCGGCAGGGCCACGCTGAAGAGCTCACGGCCGCGGTAGTACGTGCGCCCGACGCGCCAGCTCACGCCCCGATCGGCAACCTGCTGACCGATGCCGATGCGGGCCCAGATCTCGAGGGTCTCCCGTTGCATGCAGATCGCCCGGGAGCCGATCCGCTCGTGCGACGCCGCCGACTCGAAGACCTCGACCTGGGCGCCATGCTGGGCGAGCCTGCCGGCCAGCGTCATGCCCACCGCGCCGGCGCCGACGACGGCGACTCGGCCGGTGGCCTCAGTCGGTGAGCGCGTCCCAGACCTCTCGGTCACGCTCGGCAGTCCAGATCCTCGGGTGATCGATGCCGTCGAGCTCGTCCCAGGCCCGCTGGACGTTGAACGGCATGGTGTGCTGGAAGATGGGGAAGCCGCCGTACCGGGGCTCGAGCTTGGCGTGGACGGCCTCGAACGCCTCCTTCAACGTGCCGCCAGCCTCCTTCACGGCGCGTGTTCCCTCGAAGGTCGTGCGCAGGAACGCCCGCGTGTCCTCGATCGCCTGTGCGACCGCCTCGCCGCGCACCACCGGGCCGCGGCCTCCGACGAGCTGATCGGCGCCGAGCGCCGCGACGGCGTCGAGCGTGGTGGTCGACCAGTCCGCGATGTGCGCGTCACCCATGTACGGGGCTGCCTGGGCTTCGACGAGGTCGCCGGCGAAGACGATCCGCTCGTCGGGCAACCAGACCACGAGGTCGCCGGACGTGTGGCCGCGTCCGAGGTGGCGCAGCTCGACCCGGCGGCCGCCCGCCTCGAGGGTCATGACCTCCTCGAACGTGTCGGTCGGGTGGGTCAGCCCGGGAATCGTCTCGGCGCCATGGAAGAGGCGCGGCATGCGTCCCTGTTCGGACGCCCAGTCCTCCATTCCGCGCTCGTCGATCAGCGCCTTCGTGTTGGCGTGCGCGATGATGCGCCGCGCCGCGAAGGCCGAGGCACCCAACGTGCGGACGGCGTGGTAATGCGTCAGCACCAGGTCCCCGAACGGAAGCTCGCTCACGTCCGCGCGGACGACGTCGATCCAGCGCTGCGCCATCAGCGGCGTCGCGCGTGCCTCGACCGCCACGATCGCGTCGCGGCCGACGATGGCGCCGACGTTCGGGTCGCCCTGCGCCGTGTAGGCGAACACGCCATCGGCCAGGCGCTCGAGGGTCGCCTGCTTCTCCTCGAGGTCGGCCGATGACGCGAACGGCTTGGTGCTCACGTGCCGCATGATACGAGCGCCGGATGGAAGCAGTGATGCGCTCGTCGGCTAGCGGTGCGCCGGAAGTTCCCCATCGGGAACGTCGGCGAGCCGCGGATGACGGCGGTCCCGCTCCGACAGCACGGGATCGCTGAGCGGCCACGGAATGCCGAGCGCCGCATCGTCCCAGGCGATGCCCCGCTCCTCCGAACCGTCGTACGGCGAGCTGACCTTGTAGGTCACGTCGGCGACCTCCGAGACGACGCAGAACCCATGCGCGAATCCGATCGGCACGTAGAGCTGGCGGTGGTCGACGTCATCGAGCTCGAACGCCTCCCACTGCCCGAAGGTCGGCGAGCCGGGGCGAACGTCGACGACGACGTCCCAGATACGGCCCCGGGCGGCGCGGACCAGCTTCGCCTGCCC
>DATLGA010000023.1:0-12069 GCA_035540715.1 Candidatus Limnocylindrales bacterium
ATCGAGACGTTCGCCCGCGGCCTCATCGAGGCGGCGGCGGATCACGCGGTCGCCGTCAAGATCAACGTGGCGTTCTTCGAGGCATTCGGCGCGGACGGCTGGGCGGCGCTGGAGCGCGTGCGCGCCGACGTGCCCCCCGCCCTGGTGTGCGTTCTCGATGCGAAGCGCGGTGACATCGGGACGACCGCCGAGCGCTACGCGGAGGGCCTGTTCGGTCGTCTCGAGGCCGACGCCGTCACCCTGTCGCCGTATCTCGGTGAGGACGCGATCGAGCCGTTCCTGGCGTACCCGAACCGCCTCGTCTACGTCCTGGCACGGACGAGCAATCCGTCGGCCGCGTCTCTCCAGGAGCGACGGATCGATGGCGAGCCGGTGCACGTCGTCGTGGCGAAGTGGGCGGCGGCACGGTGGCCCGGCGGTCGCGTCGGCCTCGTCGTCGGTGCCACGGTACCCGGCGAGCTCGCGCGCCTGCGCGCCGAGGTCCCGGGACCCGGATTCCTCGTTCCGGGCGTGGGCGCGCAGGGCGGGGACCTGGTTGCGGCGGTGCGGTCGTGCGCCGGCGCATGGGCACCCGGGATCGTCTCCATCTCACGAGGCATCGCGGGGGCGGCGGCCGGAACGGAATGGCAGGCGGCCGTGGCCGACGCGGCCGGCCGCCTGCGAGGCCGATTTCGAGAGGCGGTGGTACACTCGACGGCCAGCGCAGCTGACGCCGACCAGAGAGGAGGTTCCTGACGCAATGCCGGTTCCCGGACCCTGGGAGCTCATCCTGCTGCTGGTGATCGTCCTGATCATCTTCGGCCCCGGCAAGCTGCCCGACATCGGCAACGCGGTGGGCAAGGGCATTCGCGAGTTCCGCCGAGCCTCGAGCGACCTGGAGGATTCGGTCCGCGGCGAGTCGAAGAAGCCGGAGAAGCACGACGATCGCCCGCCGGGCGAGAGCTCGGACCGAACGCACTGATCCGAGCGCCTGAGCGGCGCCCCGAGCGCCGGCGCCGCCCGACGTGACGCCCGACGAACAGCCGACGACCGACCAGCTCGACACCGACGACCCCGCGGCGATGAGCGTCGTCGAGCACCTCGACGAGCTGCGCAGCCGGATCATCGTGGTGGCCCTGGCCGTCGGCGTCGCGTCCGTCGCCGGGTTCTTCCTCGCCGAGCCGGTGCTCGGCCTCCTGCAGGCGGCGCTTCCCGACGACACCGAGCTCATCCAGCTGCGGGTGCTCGAGGGCCTCGGGGTCCGCCTCCGCCTGGCTCTCATGATCGGCCTCGCGCTCGCGATGCCGGTGATCCTCTACGAGATCTGGGCGTTCGTGACGCCGGGCCTCACGAAGAGCGAGCGACGGCTCGTCTGGCCGCTGCTCGTCATGGCCCTGGTCTTCTTCGCCACCGGAATCGTGCTCGGCTACCTGATCATCCCGACGGCGCTCGCCTTCCTGCTCGACCTGGCGCTTCCCGGTGTGCCGCCGATGCTCGACATCGGTGAGTACGTCGGCTTCGTGACGACGCTGATGATCGCCTTCGGCCTCGCCTTCCAGTTCCCGATCATCATGCTGCTCCTGAACCGGGCCGGCATCCTGAGCTACAGCTTCCTGGCCGCGCGGCGCCGGTACATCATCGTCCTCATCGTCGTCATCGCGATCATGATCACGCCGGGCGGCGATCCGATCAGCTCCGGCACGCTGTCGCTGGTCATGTACGGGCTGTTCGAGGCCACGCTCCAGCTGATGCGGATGCGTCGCTCGAGGTCGTGAGCGGCCGCGTCGTCCTGCTGACCGATGCGCTCATGGATCGCCACGCGGCGCCCGGCCACGTGGAACGGCCGCCGCGGCGCGAGGCGGTCGCGGCCGGCGTGCGCGACGCAGCCGGCCCCGCGCTCGACGAGCGGAGCGCCGCGCCGGCGGGCGGCGACCTCCTGGCGCTCGTCCACGATCCCGCGTATCTGGCGGCCCTCGAGCGCATCGACGCCCAGGGCGGCGCCTGGCTCGATCCGGACACGTACGTCGTGCCCGGATCGGTGGACGCGGCGCGCCTCGCCGCCGGCGCGACGGTCGAGGCAGCGCGCCTCGTGGCCGACGGGACCGCGGCCGTGGCGTTCGCCGCCGTGCGTCCCCCCGGACACCACGCCGCGTCAACGCAGGGCAGCGGGTTCTGCCTGGTGAACAACGTCGCAGTGGCCGTGGCCGCGCTCCGCGCGGATCGGCGAGCCCATCGGATCGCAATCGTCGACTGGGACGTTCACCACGGCGACGGGACGCAGTCCATCTTCGACGCCGACCCCGGTGTCTGCTACGCGTCGACGCACCAGTCGCCGCTGTATCCGGGGACCGGGGAGCCGTGGGAGCGCGGTGTCGGGCCAGGCGAGGGCACCATGCACAATCGCCCTCTGGCGCCCGGATCCGGGGACGACGAGTTCATCGACGCCTGGCGGACCGAGCTCCTTCCGGCCATCGAAGCCTTTGCACCGGAAGCGATCCTGGTTTCGGCCGGTTACGACGGACACGCGAACGACCCGCTGGCCCACCTGGCGCTCACCGAGAACGGGTACGAGGCCGTCGCGAACGCGCTCGGTGAGCTCGGCGCGCGGCTCGGCCTGCCCGGCATCGCGGTCACGCTCGAGGGCGGGTACGACCTCGATGCCATCCGCGGCTCGGCGGCGGCGACGGTGCGAGGCCTCCTGGCCGGTGCGGGGCACGGGAAACCGGCGTGACGGCGGCTATACTCGACGCGCGTCCGAGCATGGAGGGGATCGTGGCCCGTTCCGCACCGACCGAGCAGCAGACGCCGCCGGAGGCGACCGAGTCGGGGGCCGGTCCGGCGCGCGCGATGGCGCCCGACGACGAGCACTTCGTCGTCATCAGCGGGCTGTCGGGCGCCGGGAAGAGCCAGGCCAGCAAGCTGTTCGAGGACCTCGGCTACGCGTGCGTCGACAACCTGCCACCGGAGCTGCTCGACGAATTCCTCGGTGTCCGTCGCGGCAGCGAACGGTACCGCCGCTCCGCGCTCGTCCTGGACATCCGCGCCGGCGATCCGGCGCCGGCCATTCGCCGGGCGGCCGAGACCCTCCGCGCCGCGGGCTCGAAGCTGGAGCTCGTCTTCCTCGAGGCGAGCGAGGCGAGCCTGGTGAGCCGGTACAGCGAGACCCGACATCGGCACCCGCTCGAGGCGGCCCGGAGCGGCCTCCAGGCAAGCATCGCCGACGAGCGCGAGCGCCTCGAGCCCACGCGGCGCATGGCCGACCACGTCATCGACACGACCGGCCTGTCGATCGGACAGCTCAAGGATCGGCTGCTGGCCATCCTCCCGCGGGAGGCCGGTCACGACGACCTGCGCATCGACATCGTCACGTTCGGATTCAAGTACGGCATCCCGCTCGAAGCGGACCTCGTGTTCGACGTCCGCTTCCTCACGAACCCGTACTGGGAGCCGGAGCTGAAGCCGCTCTCCGGGCTCGAGGAGCCGGTTCGCGACTTCGTCCTCAACCAGCCGTCGGCGACGCGCTTCCTCGAGCTGGTGGCGGAGCTCCTCGAGCTGACGGCGCCGGCATACCGAGCCGAGGGCAAGGAGCACCTCCGCATCGCGCTCGGCTGCACCGGCGGCTATCACCGTTCGATCGCCCTGGCGGAGGAGCTGGCGCGTCGCCTCGGCGAGCTGCCGGACGCTTCGGTCGGCGTCTTCCACCGAGAGCTCGAGCGATGAGGGGGCTCCGGATCCCCCGGTGGCTGTATCCGGGGATGCACCTGAAGCGCTGGCTGTTCCTGCTGTTCCTCGGCATCGCGATCCTCGGGCTCGGCGCCGCCATCTACCTCCGTGACCTGTATCGGGCCACCGATGCGGACGAGATCGCGGTCGTGTACTGGCTCACGGGCGCGTGGCTCGAGCCGCGGGTCCGTGCGGCCCTCGTCGTGGGCCTCGGCCTGCTGCTGACCGGCATCGGCATGTGGGGCCTCATGCGCTCGGTCATCTCACCCTTCGTCGCGCGCGGGAACAGTGTCATGGAGGTGCTGTACACGAAGCGATATCTCGCTCGGGGGCCACGCATCGTCGCGATCGGTGGCGGCACGGGCCTGTCCACACTGCTCCGCGGACTGAAGGGCTACAGCGCGAACATCACCGCCGTGGTCGCCGTCGCCGACGACGGCGGAAGCAGCGGGCAGCTGCGCCAGCAGCTCGGCATCGTGCCACCCGGCGACATCCGCAACTGCATCGCCGCGCTGGCCGATGCTGAGCCCCTGATGACGCAGCTGATGCAGTACCGCTTCCCGACCGGGTCCGGGCTCGACAACCACGCCTTCGGCAACCTGTTCATCGCCGCCATGACGGCGGTGACGGGCGACTTCGAGGAGGCGGTGCGCGAGTCGAACCGCGTCCTCGCCGTCCGCGGCCAGGTCCTGCCGGCGACCAGTGTGCCGCTCAACCTGTCGGCGCGGCTCGCATCCGGACGTCACCTGTACGGCCAGGTCGGCATCTCCACGGCCGACGAGCCGATCGAGCAGGTCTCGATCGAGCCCGCGGACGTCCGCGCCAACCGCGAGGCGCTCGAGCGCATCCTCGAGGCGGAGCTGATCGTCATCGGTCCCGGCAGCCTCTTCAGCAGCATCCTGCCCAACCTGCTCATCAGCGACGTCCGCGACGCGCTGGCCGCCGCCCAGGGCCTCAAGGTGTACGTCTGCAACGTGGCCACGCAGCCCGGCGAAACCGACCACCTCACCGCGTCCGCGCACCTGCGCGCGCTCTTCTCGCACGTGGGAACCGACCTGATCGACTACGTCGTCGTCAACCGGAACACCGGCGCGCGCCGGCCCGAGGGCTGGCGGGCGCAGCCGGTCGAGGTCGACGTGCGCGAGCTCGAGGGTCTGCCAGTGGTCATCGTCGAGGAGGACGTCATCGACCTGGCGAACGCGCACCGCCATGACCCGGCCAAGCTTGCCGCCGCGCTGATCCGGCTCCAGCAGGAGGACCGCCTCGAGCCGCGCAGCCGCCGGGTCCGCCGTCCGGCCGCGCACGCGTCGTAGCCGCCGGTGCTCCTCGCCGGCGAGGTCAAGGGTGAGCTCGCGCGCATCCGGCCGGCGCGCGCCTGCTGCCGCCGCGCGGAGCTGATCGGCCTCACCTTCGGGCGCGCCGACACCACGCTCAGGACGCTCGATCACGCGACCGCCCGCACGGCCGTGCAGCTGGCCACCTCGCTCGGCCTGGCCGTGGAGCCTCCGCGGCCCGTCGCGCCCGAGCGCGTCCGGCCGGGCAGCCGCCACCACCTGAGCGTCGAGATCGACCGGTCGGCGCTGGGGCCCTGGTCCTGGGCCGAGGCGACGGCCTGCGACCGGCGCTCGTTCCTGCGCGGCGTCCTGCTGGGCAGTGGGTCCATCTCGTTCAGCGCCTCGGGACCGCACGTCGAGGTGGTCCTTCCCGAGGACTCGGCGGCGAGGGAGCTTCGCGGAGCGCTCGCCTCCCTCGACGTGCGGGCGCTCGTGAGCCGGCGTCGGACCCGATCGGTGGTGTACCTGAAGGGCGCCGAAGAGATCGCCTCGCTGCTCCGGCTGGTCGGAGCCAACCGTGGCGTGCTGGAGCTCGAGACCGTCCGTGTCGGCCGCGACGTGCAGGCACGGTTGAACCGCCTGCTCAACGCGGAGGAGGCGAACCTCGGCCGGACCGTGCGTGCGGCGGATCGACAGCTGCACGCGATCGACGCCCTCGAGCGCACCGGCCGGCTCGAGCGGCTCGCGCCCGGACTGCGGGACACCGCTGCGGTGCGTCGTCGCATGCCGGACGCCGATCTCGATACGCTAGCGTCGGCACTCGGCGTGAGCCGATCGGCCGTGAATCACCGGCTGCGGCGGCTCGTCGAGCTGGCGCGCGACGAGGAGGATTGATGCGCATCCCGGTCATCGCCGGCAATTGGAAGATGAACCCGCCCCGCCTGTCCGAGGCGACGTCGCTGGCGCTGGCCGTGCGGGAGGTCGCCGATACGCTGCCGACCGTGACGGCGGTCGTCTGCCCACCCGCCGTGTGGCTGACCGAGGTGCGGCGGGCTGCGGGCGGAGGACGGCTCCGCGTCGGCGCGCAGACGATGCACTGGGAGGACGCCGGCGCCTTCACCGGCGAGACGAGCCCGGCCATGCTCGCCGGCCTGGCGGAGTACGTGATCATCGGGCACTCGGAACGCCGCCAGCACGACAACGAGACCGACGAGAAGGTGGGCCGCAAGGTGGCGAGTGCCGTGGCCCACGGCCTGTGGCCGATCGCGGCGGTGGGCGAGTCCGCCGAGGAGCGGCGGGCGGGTGCGACCGCCGAAGTGGTGGACCGCCAGGTCCGCGCGGCACTGTCGCACCTCGAGAGCCTTGCGGGGACCGGCCTGGTGATCGCCTACGAGCCGGTCTGGGCCATCGGCACCGGCGACGCGGCCTCGGGCGAGGACGCGCAGGCGGTCGCGGCCCGAATTCGCGCGATCCTCCGCGAGCTCGACCCCGATGCGGCCGACGAGATCCCCATCCAGTACGGGGGGTCGTGCACTCCCGACAACGCCCCCGAGTTCTTCGCACAGCCCGACATCGACGGCGCCCTCGTCGGCGGGGCGTCGCTGAAGCCCGAGGCCTTCGCCGGCATCCTCCGCGCGGCGGCCGACGCCGGCGCGGCGGCATGAGGGTCGCTCTCGTCGTCCTCGACGGCTTCGGCCTCAACGACGACCCGGCCCGCAACGCCCTGCTCGCGGCTTCGATGCCGAACTGGAACGGCCTCGTCGGCCGGTGGCCGCACTGCAGGTTGGACGCCTCGGGCGAGGCGGTCGGCCTGCCGGGAGGGCAGATGGGCAACAGCGAGGTCGGCCACCTCAACCTCGGCGCCGGGTTCCCGGTGCTACAGGACCTGCCGCGCATCAACGCCGCCATCGGCGACGGCTCGTTCTTCGACAACGAGACGCTTCGGGCGGCCGCACGTCAGGTCGCCGAGGGCGGCGGGCGGCTGCACCTCATGGGGCTCGTCGGCCCCGGTGGCATTCATGCGGTCGACGAGCACATCCTCGCCATGGTCGAGCTGGCCCACCGCGCCGGGCTGCCGCCGCAGCGCGTCCTGCTCCACGCCTTCACCGATGGCCGTGACACGCCGCCGCGCTCAGCGGGCCGCTTCCTCCCCGAGCTCGAGGCGCGCATCGCCGGCCGCGCGCGCGTGGCCACCGTGATCGGCCGGTACTACGCGATGGACCGCGACCGGCGCTGGGATCGGACGCGCCGCGCCTACGAGGCGCTCGTGGCGGGGATCGGCCATCGCGCGCCTTCCGCCGCCGAGGCCATCGCCGCGGCCTATGCGCGTGATCAGGCGGACGAGTTCATCGAGCCGATCGTCCTCGACGCCGCGGAGCCGTTCGCCGACGGGGACGCGGTCGTGCACCTCAACTTCCGCGCCGACCGAGCGCGCCAGCTCACGCAGGCCCTGGCGGTCGCCGACTTCGACGGCTTCGAGCGGATCGCCGTCCCATCGGTCTCGGTCACGACGCTGACCCAGTACCAGGAACCCGATGAGCTGCCGGTCCGGGTGGCCTTCCCGCCACTCGTCGTCGACTCGCTGGCGGCGCACCTCTCCCGCCTGGGCAAGCGCCAGCTCCACGTGGCGGAGACCGAGAAGTACGCGCACGTCACGTACTTCTTCAATGGCGGCGTCGAGGATCCGTTCCCGGGCGAGGACCGCATCCTGGTGCCGTCGAATCGAGAGGTGCCGACCTACGACCTCGCCCCGGAGATGAGCGCCGGCCCGATCACCGACACGGTCGTGTCGGCCATCGAGACCGGCCGGCACGAGCTCATCGTGGCGAACTACGCGAACCCCGACATGGTCGGCCACACCGGTGTGTGGGACGCGGCGGTCCGGGCCGCCGAGTTCGTCGACGGCTGTCTCGGTCGCCTGGCGCACGCCGCGCTCGGCACCGGCACCGCCCTGGCCATCACCGCCGACCACGGCAACATCGAGGAGATGCGCGATCCCGAGGGGAACCCCCAGACGAAGCACACGACCTCCCGGGTCCCGTTCGTGCTCCTCAGCGAGGCGCACCGGGAGGCACGGCTGCGGGACGGCACCTTGGCGGACGTGGCCCCGACCCTGTGCGAGCTGCTCGACCTTCCGCCGGGTCCGGAGATGACGGGGACCAGCCTCCTTCGGGACGCCTGATCGGTCCTCTGGTATCCTCCGGCGGACATGCAGACCCCCCTCCTTCTCGCCCAGATCATCCTCGCCGTCGCGCTCATCGCGTCGATCCTGCTGCAGCAGCGCGGGACCGGCCTCGGCGGCGCCTTCGGCGGCGAGGTGACCGCGTATCGGAGCCGGCGCGGGATCGAGCGCACGCTCTTCCGCCTCACCGTCGTCCTGGCGGTCCTGTTCGTCGCGTTCAGCCTGCTGAATCTGCTGCCGCAGACCTGATTCCGGCAGCGTGCTATCATCGGCCCGCAGTCGGAGTCCGCTCCGGCTGTAGCCGTGCCGAGGTGGCGGAATAGGCAGACGCGCTAGGTTCAGGACCTAGTGACCGCAAGGTCGTGTGGGTTCAAGTCCCTCCCTCGGTACCACCCCGCGTTCTTCGTTCTCGGGGCCCAGGTGGCGGAATTGGTATACGCGTACGTTTGAGGGGCGTATGGAGAAATCCATCCGGGTTCAAGTCCCGGCCTGGGCACCAATTCATCACTCCTGACCGATGCGCCGCTCGCGATCCCCGAGCGGCGTTCCTGTCTCCGCGCGCCGCGTTCTCCGGGTCCGAGGTCCGAGCGCGGCCTTCTCTCAGGTCCGCGTGGGGCATTTCGGTGTCGGAGCGCGCGTCCTGCTCGATGCCACCCTGGTTAGTGGTACGCGCGGCACGTGGTCGTCCGAGTTGCGGAGTGCCAACCGCACTGGTACCTGAGAACTTCCCGGCTCGGTCGCACGCTGGTTCGGGACGACGACCGGCGCACGGTGTCACGTAGCGCCAAACTGGTTGGTACGCAGCACGAGCCGCGGGTCGCCTCCGCGCCTCGGCGTCGGCTACCATGCCGAGGGGGCGGTTAGCTCAGCCGGTCAGAGCGCCTCGCTTACACCGAGGAGGTCGGGGGTTCGAGCCCCTCACCGCCCACCATCGCACCGTACCGGCGCGCGGTCAGCGCCGGGCCCCGGGCAGGCGCAGGAGGATGCGCTTGCCCGCCCGCCGAAGCCCGATCGGCAGCCGTCCGAGCACGGAACGCGGGACGAGCCGCTCGATCGGATGGCGGCCGGACCGCCGGCGCACGGGCCGCCCGTCCGGCATCGTGGCGCCGCTCGTGGTCAGCCGAACCGTCGGGGCGGAGTCACCGCCGGCGACGACCTCCAGCCCGAGCCATCGTCGTGTGCCACGCTGCCGGGCCGCCGGAAGGCGCTGCACCGACCGCCAGCCGCATGTCTCCAGGTCGACCAGCAGCTCCCAGCGCCCGGCGCCAAGGGCGCGCCCCGCGGCGACGGTGCGGAGATCGATGTCGGCACGCGCGTCGATCGACAGCTTCAGCGCGCCCTCTCGGTCCGCGAGGACGGGCTCGGCCGTCGCAACGGCATCGTGCTCGAGCGTTCGATCCTCCCGCCGGACGACGATCGAGACCGTGGTGCGCTCGACGTCCGCGGTGGCGTCGAGCAGCTCGGCGGGGATCGCGCCGGCTGAGATGGTCGCCGGGGGACTCCAGAGCAGCCGACCCTGATCGTCGCGGACGAAGCGCATCGGCTCGGACGCTGCGTCCAGCATGGTGGCCGAGAGCCGGATCCGCAGCCGCTGACCCTCGAGGTCCACGGCTCGCACGCGGATCCGCGCCCGCGCACCCTGCTCCGCGCGAGCCAGCTGCGTCACGAGCTCCGGCGTCTCCTGCCTGACGGCGAAGGAGCGGAGCCGATGGCTCAACGGCAGCTCGTCGTCGACGCCCGGCCCGACGCGCTGCGCCGCCAGCTCGCGGATGGCGTCGAAGACCTCGAGATCGTGCCCGCTCGGCGCATCGAGCCACCGCGCGCCCCGGAGTCGATCGAGGCATCGGCGCCGATACCAGTGCGCGATCATTCGATCGCGCCGCGGTCCGGGTTCGGTGTTCGCCTCCACGACGTCGAGCACGTCGCGCAGGGCGCGGTAGTAGTCGTGCGGGTCGGCGTACTGGTCCGACGCGTTGTCGCCGGCCGTTCGCGCCACCCAGTGATAGCACGGGTAGTCGGCCAGGATCGCGATGCGGTGGGCGGCGAAGTACGCCCGCAGGACGAACACGTGGTCCTCGAACCGGCGCCGGCCCTCCGGGAATCGGATGCCGTGTGACTCCAGCAGCGATCGGCGGAAGAGCTTGTGCGGCGTCAACAGCCGGAGCAATGGGTGCCGATCGAGCGTGGCGTGGTCGACATTGCGGCGAAAGAGCTCGCGCGGCACGCCTCGGCCGTGCCCGACCTCTCGCCCGACGACGACGTCGGCCCGGGTGCGGTCGGCGGTCTCGCACAGTCGCTCGAGCGCCTCGTCGCCGAGCCAGTCGTCCTGGTCGAGGAAGACGACGTACTCGCCGACCGCCTCGTCCAGCCCGATGTTCCGCGGCCGGCCGGGCCAGCCCGAATTCGGCGTGTGCGTGACGCTGGCGTTCGACAGGGTGGCGGCGAGACGATCGGCGCGCCGACCGGATCCGTCGGTGGACCCGTCGTCGACGAAGATGGCCTGCACCACGTCCGCGGGGAGCGACTGCCGGCGGATCGACTCGACGCACCCGTCGAGGTACGGTCCCGCGTTATAGACCGGGACCACGATGCTGACCCGAATGCTCATGCGACCAGGCCCTCCACGCAATCGACGTGCCGCCGCATCAAGCCCTGCTAGGATCGGCGCGTCAACCTCCCGAGCACGAGGAACGCAGACAGATGCCACTCTGGGGCTGGATCGTCCTCGGGGCGATCGCACTCATCGCCGTCTTCCTGGTCGTCGTCTACAACTCGCTCGTCCGGCTGCGCAACATGGTCGACGAGGCATGGAACCAGATCAGCGTGCAGCTGAAGCGGCGCCACGACCTGATCCCGAACCTCGTGAACGCGGTGAAGGGTTACATGGACTTCGAGCAGGAGACCCTGACTCGCGTGGTCGAGGCGCGCTCCGCCGCGGTGACCGCCACCGAGCGGGGTCCCGGCGCAGCGGGTGAGGCGGCGGCCGCCGAGAACTTCCTGACCGGCGCGCTGCGGCAGCTCTTCGCGCTCGTGGAGAACTACCCGGAGCTCAAGGCGAACCAGAACGTCATGCAGCTCCAGGAGGAGCTGACGACCACGGAGAACCAGATCGGGTTCAGCCGGCAGCACTACAACAGCACCGTGCGCGAGTTCAACACGACGATCCAGGTCTTCCCGAACGTGCTCGTCGCGGCGCCGCTCGGCTTCCGCGAGCGCGACTACTTCCAGATCTCCGAATCGGACGCCGCGGTGCCCGAGGTGAACCTGCGCTCGACGACGTAGGCGGGAGCCGATGAGCGCCGAGGCGCGCCCGGCGCCGACCACCTTCTACCGGGAGATCGATCGCAACCGGCGTCGCAGCTGGCTGCTCGTGGCGGCCGTCGTCCTGGTGCTCGGGCTCCTGGGCGGCGTGATCGGCTATGCGACCGGATTCGGCTGGTTCGGCGTCGCCCTGGCGGTCATCGTCGCCGCTGTCATGAGCGCGGGGTCGTGGTTCGCCGGCGACGCGCTCGTCATGGCCACGAGCGGCGCGCGGGAGATCGACCGAGCGCAACCGGCGGACCGATACCGCCAGCTCGTCAACGTCGTGGAGGAGATGCGCCTCGCCGGCGGGCTGCCGCCGCCACGGATCTGGGTCATCGAGGACTCGGCGCCGAACGCGTTCGCCACGGGACGCGATGCGAAGCACGCGAGCGTCGCCGTGACCACCGGGCTCCTCGAGAAGCTGGACCGGGAGCAGCTCCAGGGCGTGATCGGTCACGAGATGAGCCACATCGGCAACCTCGACATCCGGTTCACGCTGCTGGTGGGCGTGCTCGTCGGCAGCATCGCGCTGCTTGCCGACTGGTTCCTCCGGTTCACGTTCTGGGGCGGCGGCCGGCGCGGCCGGTCGGACCGGCAGGGCGGTGGGGG
>DATLGA010000024.1:0-8390 GCA_035540715.1 Candidatus Limnocylindrales bacterium
ATGCAGGGTGGCGCGGCCGAGCTCGTCTTCGCATTCACCCTGTACCGGGCCTGGAACCTGCCGGTGGCGCTCGGCGCCGCGGCGGCGGCCGGCGTGGCGGCCTGGCTCCTCGACGTCGCGATCTTCTACGAGGCGTGGGCCGTCGAGTGGCAGCTCGTCTACGGCGCGCTGCTCGTCCCGAGCGCGATCGTCATCGCCGGCCTCGGCGGCTGGTTCCTCGTGCGTGCGATCGCCGAGACCGGCGTGCTGTCGGCGTTCCCTTCGGGCCGGTCGCAGAGAGCGGTCTGATCCCGACCGCGCCGGCCGGCGGATCAGCTCGCCGATGAGCGCTGGGGCTCGCCCGGTCCGCATCGAGGCCCGTGGCTGGGGCTGGCGCCACGCCGGGCGCCGGGCGTGGGCGCTGCGCGGCCTCGACCTGTCGGTCGAGCCCGGCGAGCGCGTGCTGCTGCTGGGGCCCTCGGGCGGGGGCAAGAGCACGCTGCTGGCGGGGCTGGCCGGCCTCCTCGACAGTGCGGGCGGCGGGGAAGCCGAGGGCGAGCTCCTGGTCGACGGCGCACCGGCCGCCGAGGTCCGAGAGCGTGTCGGAATCCTCTTCCAGGATCCCGACACGCAGCTCGTCATGGCGCGCTGCGGAGACGACGTCGCGTTCGGCCTCGAGAACCGATGCCTCCCGGCGGCCGAGATCTGGCCCCGCGTTCGCGCCGCGCTGGCCGACGTGGGCTTCGCGTACCCGCTCGAGCGCTCGACCCACGCCCTGTCGGGAGGCGAGAAGCAACGGCTCGCGCTGGCCGGGACGCTGGCGCTTGGCCCGGGTCTTCTCCTCCTCGACGAGCCGACCGCGAACCTCGATCCCGACGGTGCCGCGGCCATCCGGGCGCTCCTCGGCGAGGTGCTCGAGCGGCCGCGTGCCACGCTCGTGCTCGTCGAGCACCGCGTCGACGCGGCCGTCGGCCTCGTGGATCGCGTCGTCGCGCTCGAGCCTGGTGGCGGCGTGCTGGCCGATGGCCCCCCGGCGGAGGTGTTTCAGCGACACGGCGCAGCGCTCGCTGCGGCGGGCGTCTGGGTGCCGGACCACCCGTTGCCCCGGCCGCCGCAGCGGCCGCGGCCCGCGTCGGAGGCCGTTCTGCGCGTCGCGGAGGCAGGCTTCCGGTACCCCGGCTCGGAGGACGGCCTCCGTGGCGCCGACGTGACGGTCCGGTCCGCGGAGGCGCTGGCGGTGGTGGGCCCCAACGGCTCGGGGAAGTCGACGCTCGCGCTGCTGCTGGCAGGCCTGCTCCGGCCGACGGATGGCGACGTCGTGGCCACCGGCGCCCTCACCTCGAGCCGTACGCCCGAGCCGGTGTGGCGCTGGCCCGCCCGGGAGCTCGTGGCGCGCATCGGCACCGTGTTCCAGGATCCGGAGCACCAGTTCCTGACCGACAGCGTCGAGCGGGAGCTCATGCTCGGCCCGATCCGCGTCGGTCTCGACGAGGCGGCCGCGCGCCAACGCGCCAGCGAGCTGCTCGAGCGGCTGCACCTCCTCCATCTCGCTCGGGCGAATCCGTTCACGCTGTCGGGCGGCGAGAAGCGCCGCCTGTCCGTGGCGACGGCGCTCGCCACGGCGCCGCCGGTCCTGGTCCTCGACGAGCCCACCTTCGGGCAGGACCGGCGCACGGCGACCGAGCTGCTCGAGCTCCTCGCCGGCCTGCGGGACGGCGGCCGCGCGATCGTGTTCGTGAGCCACGACGCGTCGTTCGTCGCGGCGCTCGCCGACCGCACCGTGCGACTGCTGGACGGCAGTACCGTGGCGCCCTGAGCCATGCAGCTCATGCAGCCGCTCGTGCCCGATCCGGCCGCGCCGCTGGCCCGGTCCAACCCGGTCGCCAAGCTGGGCGCCGCCACCATCCTCATGGCAACGCTGTTCGTGGCGGTCGACCCGGTGACGCCGGCGCTCGTGCTCGCCGCCGAGCTCGCCGCCGTGCGGCTGGCCGGCATCCCCGCGCGCACGCTGGCACGTCGCATCTGGCCGCTCGGGCTCGCCGCGCTCGGCGTCGGGTTCGCGAATGCGCTCCTCGCTGCGGAACCGGGAGGGACGCCGATCGTCGGCGTTGGGCCGTTCGCGCTGACCACCGGCAGTCTGCTCATCGGTCTGGCGCTGGCGCTCCGCGTCGCGGGGATCGCCTTCGTCGGGGTGCTGGCGCTGGCCACGACGGACCCGACCGACCTGGCCGACTCGCTCGTCCAGCAGCTCCGCGTGCCACCGCGCGTCGCGGTCGGATCGCTTGCCGCGTTCCGGCTGCTGCCGATCTTCGCGCAGGAGTGGGAGACGCTGCGGCTGGCCCGACGGGCGCGGGGCGTCGACGCCGGGCGATCGCCGGTTGCGGCGATGCGCATCTTCTTCGGGATGACGCTCGCGATGCTCGTCGCCGCCATCCGACGCGGGATCCGCCTCGCGATCGCCATGGAGGCACGCGGCTTCGGCACGCGCGACTGCCGGACCTCCGCCCGGCCGCAGCCGATGCGCCCCACCGACTGGGCGCTCATCGGTGCCGCGGCGGCGATCGGGATCGGCGCGACCGCCATCAGCGTCGCGCTCGGCACCTGGCGGCCGCTGCTGGGCTAGCCGACGATCGGCGAATGGCCCCGGAAGGGATCGAGCCAGGTCGGTGGGTGGGCGGCGCCCGCGTAGCGTCCCGGGTCGAATGGCGCCAGGGACAGGGTGCGGGCCTCGCCGTCGGCGATGAGCTCCGCCAGCAGCAGGCCGAGGATGGGGGCGTACGGGTGGCCGTGCCCGGTCAGGCCGGCGGCCACGAACGCGCCGGGCAGGGGCGTGCCGTCCTCGGCGGGAAGCCCGCCGGCCATCGGCATCTCGAGCGACGCGAAGTCGAGCAGTCCAGCCCAGCATCGGACGATCCGCACGTCCCGCAGCGCCGGGTGCAGGCGTGCCAGCAGGCCGGCCAGCAGCGGCGGCACCTGCGGCCGCACGCGGATCGAGTAGGACCCGATGCCCATCGCCTCGTCCGCCACCGCGTAGCCACCGATGAGCACCTCGCCGGTCCGCATCTGACGCCAGTACTCGTTGCACTGGTTCGTCTCGAACCCGGGGTCGCCGATGCGCGCGTCGAGCATCTCGGTCACGCAGACGGTCTCTCGGATCGGGGTCAGGTTCGCGGCGAGGTGCGGCGCCAGGGCCGGCGTCCAGGCGTTCGCCGCGACGAGCACGCTGCCGGTT
Organism: Candidatus Limnocylindrales bacterium; assembly: GCA_035540715.1. Lineage (GTDB taxonomy): Bacteria > Chloroflexota > Limnocylindria > QHBO01 > QHBO01 > JACDBZ01. The sequence goes on from DATLGA010000024.1 coordinate 3,212, forward strand.
TCGACGATCCCGTGCGACGTGACGACGCCCGCCGTGCGGCCGCCTCGGGCCAGGAGGCGTTCCGCCCGCACCCCGGTGACCACCGTGCCGCCCATGGCGCGCACGCCGTCGAGCAACGCGAAGCAGAGGCGGAACGGGTTGAGCTTGGCGTCTCGTGGCGTCCACTTCGCGGCCCGGACCTGGTCGTGGGCGAGGCCCGGGGCGAGCTCGCGGAGGTCGGCCGGTCCGACCACGGTGACCTGGAGGCCCTCGGCCGCCTGGATCGCCGCCATGGCCCGCACGTGCGCCTCCTCGGCCTCGTCGAGAGCGAGATCCAGCGAACCGGTGCGGTCCCACTCGATTCCGCCGGACAGCTCCCCGTCCCAGGCCTCGAGCATGTCGAGCGACCGCTCGGTGTAGTCCAGGATGGAGCGACCTCCCGCCTGCCGGACGATGCCGCTCACCCGCGGGAAGTGCCCCCCCAGGCCCGCGAGCGCCATCCCGGCGTTCCGGCCCGAGGCGCCCCAGGCCGGGGCGTTCGCCTCGATGACGACCGGGCGGATGCCCCTCCGGGCCAGGTGCCACGCCGCCGACGCGCCGAGCATGCCCCCGCCGATGACGACCGCCTCGGCACTGCCGGGCAGCTCGGCCCGCGAATCCGGGGCGAACGGCACCGGCTCCGGGGGTGGGGAGAAGCGCGGCTCGCGACGCATCAGGCGGCCGAGCGTACCATCGGAGGATGACTCGGTACGAGGAGGTCCGCTTCCGCGCCGGCGACGGATCGCTGGCCGGCACGCTGACCCTGCCGGACGGCGTCGGCCGGCTGCCGTGGGCGCTCCTCGTCGGGTCGTGGCTGCCGCGTGATCGCGACGGCGGCTGGGACCGCGTCCGGCACCCGGCCTGGTTCGCCGGGCCGGGCGGCGGGGCGGACGGACCGCTTCGTCGGCTCGCGGACGCGCTCGCCGAGCGTGGGGTGGCGAGCCTTCGGTACGACCCCCGCGGCTGTGGCGAGTCGGACGGCGAGTGGGCGGGGGCCGACCTGTTCACGCGCATCGATGACGCCCGCGACGCCATCGGCGCGATGCGCTCCCGAGCGGAGCTCGACCTGCGGCGCACGGCCATCGTCGGGCACGGCGAGGGCGCGTCGATCGCGCTGAGCGTCGCCATCGGCGATCCGGCGATCGGGGCGGTGGGACTCATCGGGCCCGGCGCTCGCTCGTACCGCGACCTTCTTCGGCGTGGCGTGGCCGAGCGCGATCGCACGGGGACCGATCGCCAGCACCCGGTCGTCGCGGCGCTGGACCGGGCGGCGGAAGAGTTGCTCGAGCGCGTGGAGCGCCGCGAGCGGCTCATGACGCTCCGAGTCGGCGCGCAGCGGGCTGAGCTGCGGCTGGCGGGCTGGGAGCAGGCGACGCACACGCCGCCGATCGCGCTGGCGACGATGCTCCACCGTGCGGTCGTGCTCGCTCACGGCACCGCCGATGCCTGGGCCGATGCGGACGAGTCGCGGCTGCTGGTCGAGGTGCTGCGCGAGGCCGGCAATGCTCCGGTCCTGCACCTCGCCGACGAGGCGGATCACGACCTGACCGGCGCGGATCGCGTCCTCGCCTCCTTCGCTGCCGACCTCGCGGCGCGCATGGAGCCCCGAGACCTTCCACCGGTGCTCGTGGCAATCGAGGAGATGGCCGAGCGCAGCGACTAGACTTCCTCCATGAGCCGATTGTCCGCCGGCGACGCCGCGCCGGCCTTCGAGCTGACCGCCGACGACGGGAGCGTCGTGTCGAGCTCCGAGCTGGCCGGGTCGCGGTACGTCCTCTACTTCTATCCCAAGGACGACACGCCCGGGTGCACCGCCCAGGCCTGCGGGCTGCGCGACAGCTGGTCGCGCATCGCCGAGACGGGAGTTCCGCTGTTCGGCGTGTCGCCGGACAGCGTGAAGAGCCACGCGAAGTTTCGCGCGAAGCACGGGCTGCCGTTCCGCCTCCTTGCGGACGATGACAAATCGCTGGCGCAGGCGTACGGGGTGTGGGTCGCGAAGAAGTTCATGGGCCGCGAGTACATGGGCAACGAGCGGAGCACCTTCGTGATCGGCACCGACGGGCGCATCGAGCACGTTCTGCCCCAGGTGAAGCCCGATCAGCACGTCGATCTGCTGCTCGAGGCGATCGGATCGTGAAGGGCGAGCGCACGGTCCTCGCCGCGAGCGTGATCGTGGCGTCGATCATGCTCCTCGTCGTCCTGGCCGTCATGGCGTTCGCGGTCCTCGTCGAGCCGATCCGTTGATCTGGATCGCGACCGCCGCCGCGCTCGTCCTGTGGCTGATCGGCGTCGTGCTGCGACTCGGCCAGTGGGTCAACCTCCTGCTCCTCGTCGCGGCGGTGCTGCTGGTCTACCAGGTGATCGCGGAGCGTCGCTCGCCTGACGAGGGAGCGTGACGCGCGCGTCGTGGCACGCCGCGTGCGGAACAGATCGGTGGCCACCATGGCCATGGGGGAGGGAAATGCGCGAAAAGGAGAAACCCTGATGCTTTGGACCATCATCGTGATCCTGCTGGTGCTCTGGTTGCTCGGCCTGATCAGCGGTGCCGTGGGGAACCTGATCTGGCTCCTCCTCGTCATCGCCGCGATCGTGCTCGTCTTCCAGCTGCTCAGCGGCCGACGAAGCGTCTGAGCGTCCACGCTCACCGCTGACGCGCGGGCCGCTGCCGCCCGCACGCTCAGCCTTCCGCACGGCCCGCCTCGTGACCGATGAGCTGTCACGCCCATCGGCTACGCTTGGCGGGCCTTGTCGTCGATCGAGCCCTTTCGCTTCCTCCACACCGGTGATCTGCACCTCGACAGCCCCGTCGAGGGACTGAGCAGCCAGGCGCCGCCGGAGGTCCTCGACGCACTGCGGAGCGCGACCACCGACGCGTGGCGCAACGTCGTCCGGACCGCGATCGAGGAGCGCGTCGACTTCGCCGTGGTCGCCGGCGACGTGTTCGAGGTGGCGAGCCCCACGCTGCTCGGCCAAACGCGGTTCCGCGACGGCCTCGCGGAGCTTGCCGAGGCGGGAATTGCCAGCTACATCGTCCACGGGAACCACGATCCTCTCGACGGTCGAAGCTGGGCCCCGTCGCTCGCCTTTCCGGCGGCCGCGCATCGATTCGGGACCGCCGCCGGTGAGGTCGCATCGGTCATTCGGGACGGACGCGAGATCGCGCGCATCCACGGACGGTCGTACCCGAGAGCCGCGGTGTCCGAGAACTACGCCGCCGGCTTCCGGGCCGATCCGGACGCACCGTTCTCGATCGGGCTGCTTCACACGAACGTCGGGGACCGGCCCGGCCACGCCAACTACGCCCCGTGCTCGGTCGACGACCTGCGAGGTGCCGGCATGGGCTACTGGGCGCTCGGGCACATCCATCAGCCCGGCCCGGTTCTCGCCGATCCGCCGGCGTACTACAGCGGCATCCCGCAGGGCCGCGATCCCGGCGAGCTCGGCGCGCGCGGGTGCTACGTCGTGCAGGTCGACGGTGCGGCGCGCGTCACGCCGCGCTTCGTCGCCGCCGACGTCGTGCGCTGGCACCCCATCGAGCTCTCGATCGACCCGATCGACGACGACGAGGCGCTGCGGCGGGCGTGCCGTGAGGCCGTCGGGGCTGCGGTCGACGCCGCAGACGGGCGGTCGCTCATCGTCCGCCTGCGGCTCGAGGGTCGCGGGCCGATCCACGCGCATCTGGGCCGCCCAGGGTATCGGGACGACCTGCGCGAGCTCCTGAACGAGGAGGCGAGCTCGACCGCGCCGTGGGCGTGGGTCGAGTCGATCCGCGACGCGACCCGCCCCCAGGTCGACCTCGATGCCCGTCGCGCGCAGCCGGACTTCGTGGGCGACTTCCTCCGGACGGTGGCCGCCGCACGCCGGAGCGAGCGCACCACCGACCCCGAGGAGCACGAACGCTGGATCGCCTCGCTTCGGGGCGCCGTCGCTCCGCTCTTCGACGAGTCGCAGCGCGGACGCCGCCATCTCTCTCGCGCGCGCCCCGAGGACGCTCAGCTCCTGGGCGAGTTGCTCGACGAGGCCGAGGCCCTCGGCATCGATCTCCTGCTGGCGGCGGAGGAGGACCGCTGATGCGCATCGAGCGCATCGAGATCGACGGCTTCGGACGGTTCTCGGCGGCCAGCTGGCCGCTCGAAGAGGGGCTGACCGTCTTCCTGGGCGCCAACGAAGCCGGCAAGACCACGCTCTTGAACGCGCTCCGCGCCCTCCTGTTCGGCTTCGAGGCCACCCGCGACGGGCGGACCTGGTACCCGGCCCTGGCCGGAGGTCGTCGCGGCGGTCGGCTTCTCCTGCGCACAGCTCGAGGCGAGCGGTGGACAATCGAGCGTCACGGCGAACGTGGCGGCGCCGGGGCGCTGGCCGTGCGAGCGCCGAACGGCAACCAGGGAGGCCAGGAGACGCTCGATCGCCTCCTCCACGGCGCGGATCGAGACCTGTTCAACAACATCTTCGCGTTCGGCCTGGGCGAGCTCCAGACCTTTTCGAGCCTGTCCGCCGACGGCGTGCGGGGTCGGATCTACGGCGCCGGCGCCGGTCTCGGCGGCACGAGCGCGGTGGACCTGGAGCGCCGGCTTCGACAGCAGCTCGACGGCAGCTTCCTGCCCCGCGGACGCGAGCGGCCCCTGAACCAGCTCCTGGCGCGGATCGACGAGCTCCGGCGCGAGATCTCGGACCTCGCCCGTCAGCCCGAGGAGCACGCGTCGGCGCATCGCGAGCGCGAGGAGCTCCGGGCTCGTGCGACCGCTCTCCGGGACCGGATCCGGGCCGAGCGCGAGCAAGGGGCGCGTCTCGGGCGGCTGCTCGACTCGGTGCCCATCGCCGTCGAGCTCGGTCGAACCCTCGACGAGCTCGCTGCCGGGGATCCAGCGCTCGACCGCTTTCCGGCCGATGCGGTCGCCGTGCTCGACCGCCGAGTCGAGAGCCGCGCCGCGGCGGAGACGGCGCTGAGCGAGCTCGATGACGAGGCCGCGACGGTCCGGAGCGAGCGAGACGCTCTCACCCTCGACACGGCCATCCTGGAGCATGCGGATGCCGTCGAGGCGCTGCGCGAGGAGGCCGTGGCCGAGCGCGCCCGGGAGGATCGGCGCCGCGAGCTCGAGGCGGCAGCGGTCCGGCATGCCGCCGCGCTCGCCGAGCAGGTGACCCGCGCCGGCGGCCTGGG
>DATLGA010000025.1:0-8864 GCA_035540715.1 Candidatus Limnocylindrales bacterium
GTCCTGTTCCCGGCCGCCGGGGCGCTCGGTCTCGTCTGGCTCATCGGCGCCTTCGCGATCGTCTTCGGCGCCTTCGAGATCGGGATCGGCTGGCGTCTTCGGTCGTATAAGGTGAGCGCCTAGTCTTCCCCAGCGTATATACCGTATATACGCTGTGCCCGAGGACGGATCCGGCGTACCATCGGACGATGACCCGCGATCCCGCCCGCACCCCCGTCGTCGTCGACGGGCTGCGCACCCCGTTCGGCCGCTACGGCGGCGCGCTGAAGGACGTCCGTCCCGACGACTTGGCGGCGCACGTCATCCACGCGCTCGTCGAGCGCACCGGCCTGGATCCGACGCTCGTCGACGACGTGATCCTCGGGGCCGCCAACCAGGCCGGGGAGGACAATCGCAACGTCGGGCGGATGGCCGCACTCCTGGCCGGCCTGCCGATCGAGGTGGCCGGGCAGACGGTCAACCGTCTCTGCGGCTCGGGCCTGCAGGCGGTGGTCGCGGCCGCCCACGCGGTCGCCTACGGGGACGGCGACGTCTTCATCGCCGGCGGTGTCGAGTCGATGACGCGGGCGCCGTTCGTCATGGCCAAGCCGTCGGCCGCCTTCCCGCGCGGCGAGCAGACGATGTACGACACGACGCTCGGCTGGCGCTTCACGAATCCGCGCCTGGCCGATGCCTACTATCCCTACTCGATGGGGGAGACCGCCGAGAACGTCGTCGAGCGTTGCGGGGTCACGCGCGAGGAGCAGGACGCCTTCGCCCTCGCCTCGCAGCAGCGCTGGGCCGATGCGCATGCCGCAGGCCGCTTGGCCGATGAGGTGGTGTCGATCGACGTTCCCGACGGCAAGGCGACGCGGAGGTTCGACACCGATGAGCACCCGCGGCCGGACGCGACACTCGAGTCGCTCGCCAAGCTGCGCCCCGCCTTCAAGCGCGACGCGTCCGGATCGGTCACGGCCGGGAACTCGTCGGGCATCAACGACGGCGCGGCGGCGCTGCTGGTGACCTCCGAGGCGCGCGCCCGGGCCCTCGGGCTTCTTCGCCCGATCGCGCGCCTTGCGGCCTCGGCCGTCGCGGGCGTGGATCCGGCGACGATGGGCCTGGGCCCGATCCCAGCCTCGCAGAACGCGCTGGCGCGCGCCGGCATCGGCGTCGACGAGCTCGACCTCGCCGAGCTCAACGAGGCCTTCGCCGCCCAGGCTGTGCCCGTCATCCGCGAGCTGGGCCTGGATCCGGAGAAGACGAACGTGAACGGCGGGGCGATCGCGATCGGGCATCCGCTCGGCGCGTCGGGCGCTCGCCTCACGGCGACCCTGCTGCACGAGATGCGGCGCCGCGGCGCGCGGTACGGGCTGGCGACGATGTGCATCGGCGTCGGACAGGGGATCGCCGCAGTCTTCGAGGCTGTCGAGTAGGGCTCCGGCGCGTCGCGGCGAGTTTCCCTGGAGCGGGACTAACGGCCAACTTCGCGCCGCATTCGCGCCGTCAGTGCCCGAAAGTTGCCTGTCGTCGCAACTCCAGGCCAACCTGATGGCTGCGACAGCTCACACTTGGCCGTTAGCTCCGCTGGGAGGCAACTGCGGCGAAGGCCCGAGAGGACCGGCGCTCACATCGTCCACGAAGCGATCCGTTCGACGGTGATCACCGTCGCCGCCCCGAACGGCGCCGACCAGGTCGCGTACTGCGGGTACTTCGCGCGCAGCAGCCGGATCGCGGTGTTGCGCTCGGTCCCGTCCGTGACGACGCGGGCGACGCCGTCGGCGCGAACCCACCAGAGACGCTCCCACACCTCGTCGTAGGCATCGGCCAGCAGCGAGACCGACGGGTTCGCCGCGATGTTCCGGTGCCGCAGCAGGTCGAGCCCGTCCTTCGGCTTCGGATCGGCGCTCGAGTAGATCGTGCGGTCCTCGTCCACGGCGAAGACGATCGGGACGACGTGCGGCCGCCCGTCCTCGCGAACCGTGGCCAGGTAGGCGACCCGCGCCGCCCTGAGGCGGCGCCACGCCTCGCCCGGCGCCAGCGGCGGCATCGGCTCCTAGGACAGCTTCAGATTCGGCAGGACCTTCTCGCCGAAGGTCGTGATGAAGGCGGCCTGGTCTCGTCCGACGTTGTGGAGGTAGATCTCGTCGAAGCCCATGTCGACGAACCTCTGGATCTGGGCGGTGTGCTCCTCGAGATCCGCGCTGATGAGCATGCGGTTCGCGAAGTTCTCGATCCGTACCAGCTTCGCCATGTTCGCGAAGTCCTCGGGGTTCTTGATGTCCTGCTTCGGGAACGGCATCCCGCCGTTCGGCCACTCGGTCAGCGCGTTGCGCTCCGCCTCCTCCTGGGTGGGGGCCCAGGAGACGTGGATCTGGAGCTGCGTGCGCATGGCCGATGCGTCCTTGCCCTCGGACTCGGCACCCTCGCGGAACTTGTCCCACAGCATGGTGATCTTCTCGTCGGCGGCCCCGACGGTGATGATCCCGTCGGCGTAGCGGCCGGTGCGCCTGGCGTTGAGCGGTCCGGCGGTGGCGATGTAGACCGGCACCGGCTCGTCGGGGATGGTGTACAGGCGTGCCGACTCCATGAAGAAGTGGTCGCCGTCCCACTTGACGACCTCGCCGGTGAACAGCTTCTTGATGAGCTGCACGGCCTCGAACATCATCGAGGAGCGGATCCCGATCTCGGGCCACTCGCCGCCGATGATGTGCTCGTTGAGCGCCTCGCCGGCACCCAGACCGAGCCAGAAGCGACCGGGGTACATCGCCCCGAGGGTGGCGGCCGCGTGGGCGATCACGGCGGGGTGGTAGCGGAAGCCGGGGCACGTCACCGCGGTCCCGAACGGCAGCGTGGTGCGCTGTCCGAGCGCGCCCATGAAGCTCCACGCGAAGGCCGATTGGCCCTGCTGCGGCGTCCAGGGGTGGAAGTGCTCGCTGACCTGGAAGCCCGCGCTGAACCCGGCGCCCTCCGCCAGCTCGGCCCAGTCGAGCAGGTCCGTCGGGTGGAACTGCTCGAGCATCGCCGCGTATCCGATCTTCGTCATGCGCACAGCCTAGCGACTGGGCCGACTTCGCGGCGCGCGGTGACGGAGTGCCCGCGGAATCGGGGGCCGAAGCGCGCCGGGACCGAGCGATCAAGCCGTAACGAGTGAGCGCCGGGCCCGTGGCGAGGCCCCGGGCGCGTCGATGTTCCACTCGGCCGCCCGGACCTGCGTCAGTCCTCGTCGCCCCAGCCGGACCCGAAGCCCGGGCCGTGGCGATGCCCGCCCGACCCGCGACCGACGCCGAGGTTCCCCGCGGTGCCGCCCTCGTCGAGCCAGGCGGTGACCCGCTCGAGGGCCGCGTCGGCGCGCTCCTGCGGCAGGCCGTCGGCGACGGCGGCGTCGATCCGCGCCTGGACCGAAGCCAGGATCGCGGCCCTGACCTGCTCGTAGGGCACGCCCTGCGCTTCGGCGACCGCCTCGAGCGAGCCGGCCTCACGGAGCGCGCTCAGCAGCTCCCGCCGTTCGAGGCCGAGGACCACGCTTGCATCGCCGCTCAGGTTCGCCCCGACGAAGCCGCGGATCATGCCTCGCTGCATCCCGGCCCCGAAGCCGTGTCCGAATCCCCGCCCGAACGCCTTGCCGCCGAGCCAGTCGCAGCTGCCGTCGGCGGCGGCGATCCGCTCGCGGAGGGCTTCGGCCCTCTGCTCGCTCAGGTCGCCCCCCTCGACGGCCGCATCGATGACGGCGTTCGCCGCCGACCGCCCAGCCGCCGTCAGCGACTCGCGGGTGACGCCGAGATCCGCGGCAAGGGTGTCGAGAAAGACCTCGCAGTAGCCGGCCCTCGACGAGCCGGTACCGGTGTTGTCACCGGTTTCCTCGTCCGCGGCAAGCGCGGAGCCGATGACGGTCCCGCCGACCAGCGCGGCGGCGATGAGCGCCCCGGCGAAGCCGAGGCTCTTCGTGAGTCGCATCTGCGTGTTCCTCGCGATGGTGGGCGGAGAGAGTTGACACCGGCAGGATCGATCCGGACCGATGAAGATCGCGCCAAGATTGGTCGCATCGGTCTTCACATCGTCTGAATCGGGCGGCGCGTACGATGCCGGCCATGAGCGCCCCCGCACGCGTCCTCGTCGTCGAGGACGAGCCTCGTCTGCGCGGCCTCCTGCGCCTCTACCTCGAGCGCGAGGGGCATCGCGTGACCGAGGCCGGCGACGGCCGCTCGGCGCTGGCCGCCTTCGACGCCAATGGGGCCGACCTCGTCGTCCTCGATCTCATGCTTCCCGGCATGCAGGGAGAGACGGTGCTCGAGGCGCTGCGCGACGCCGGCGATGTGCCGATCCTCATCACCTCCGCCAAGCGCAGCGACGCGGAGCGCATCGCCGGCCTGCGGGCTGGCGCGGACGACTACCTGCCGAAACCATTCAACCCGCACGAGCTCACGGCGCGCGTCGCGGCCATCCTGCGCCGCACGCGCATGACCGCTGCCGAAGAGCCACCGCCGATCGTGAGCCTGGCCGGCGGCCGCCTGGTGCTCGATCCATCCTCCCGGCGCTACACGCTGGCGGGCGGTGAGAGCGGGCGGCTGACGCCCGGCGAGGCGGCATTGGTCGTGCGCCTCGCCGAGCGGCCGGGCGCCGTCGTCGGCCGGCAAGCGCTGCTCGACGTCGTCGCGCGGCGACCCGATGAGGTCTACGAGCGGGTGGTCGATGTCCACGTCGCGAACCTGCGTCGCAAGCTCGGAGATGACCCCGGGGACCCGTGGCTGATCGAGACGGTGCCGGCCAGCGGCTACCGCCTCGTCGCCTCGGTCGACGCCGGGCCATGATGCGCGGGTGGCCGTTGGCCGCGCGCCTGGCGGTCCTCCTGGCCGGGGCGGTCATCGTCGTGCTGCTGCTCGCCGGCGCGGTCGTGAACCAGGCTGCCAGCCGGTCGCTGGCCGAGACGCTCGGGCCGCGCGAGCAGCAGCGCCTGGCGCTGACCGTGACGCTCGTGGAGGAGGGCCTCGAGCGGGGCATCGACGGCCGGGGCATCCGCGCGCTCCTCGGGCGAGTGGCACGTCAGAGCGGCGGCCTCATCCGGGTGATCGATGCCGACGGCACCGTCGTCGTCGAGGCCGGGCGCCGGCCGTCCGGCGAGTCGGTCACGCTCACGAATCCGCTGTCGGCTCAGGCCGGCGGCGGCTCCCTCGAGCTCGTGCTGCCCAGCGCCCAGGCACCGTTCCTCCGCGGGTTCAATGCCGCGCTGCTGTTCATCGGCGCGGTGGCGGTCGCCGTGCTGGGTGGCGTGGCGATCCTCGTGGCCAGCCGCCTGACGCGGCCCGTTCGCGAGGTGGCCCAGGCGGCCCAGCGGCTCGGAGCGGGGGACCTGCGCGCCCGCGCCACCGGCGGACCCGATGCGGAGTCGCAGGAGCTGGCGGTCGCGTTCAACGGCATGGCCGATCGGCTCGAGCGCTCGGAAATCCTTCGTCGCCGGGCGGCGAGCGACCTGGCCCACGACCTGGCGACCCCCGCCACCGTCCTGGAGTCGCAGCTGCAGGCGATGGTCGACGGCGTGGTGCCGGCCGATGCGGGCGAGCTGGAGCGAGCGCGGATCGCCGCCACGGCGCTGTCCGGCGTCATCTCGCAGCTCGGCGAGCTGACCCAGGCCGAGGCGGCGCCGCTCCAGCGCCGCGCGGAGCCGGTCGCCGTCGACGAGGTGGCACGCGAGGTCGTCGCCGCCCTCGACGGCCTCGTCCGGGAGCGCGGCGTGATGGCCGCCGTCGCGGGGAACGCGGTGAGGGCCTCGGTCGACCGTGTCCAGCTCGGGCGGGCGCTCCTCAACGTCGTCACCAACGCGGTGCAGCACACCCCTGCCGGCGGTCGTGTCACCGTCGAGGTGGCCGCGAGACAGACGGAGGTCGAGATCCGGGTGCGCGACGAGGGAGCCGGCATCGCGGCCGCCGATCTGCCGTACGTGTTCGAGCGCTTCTACCGAGCCGACCGCTCCCGCGGGGCGCGGAGCGGGAGCGGCATCGGCCTCACCGTCGCTCGCGAGCTGCTCGCGGCGAACGCTGGCTCGATCGAGGTCGAACGCACCGGCACCGACGGCACGACCTTCCTGCTGACCCTGCCACGCGCGGCATGACTCGCGTCGCGGATACAACCAGGTGCGGTCCGAGATGGATGTTCCGCGGCTATCGATGCCTGGCAACCCCCACTTCGAACAGGAGCTTCCGCCAGATCGGGTACCGTCCGGTGCGTGACGCCGATCTCTACCGCTTCGAGGCCGATGCGTAGCCGGATGCTCGCGCTCCTGGCAATCCTGGCCCTCGTGGCCGCGGGATGCGTCGTCCCGCAGGGGGCGCCGGTGGAGGAGTGCGCGCCGGGGTGGGAGCCGGACGTCGCCGAGGCACCCGGCACGATCACCGGCCCGGCGCAGACCATCCCGATCAGCTGCTATCGGGTCGATGCCGAGCGGCGGATCGAGATCGGTTTCGCGATGCCGCCGGGCCCGGAGTGCTACGCCGTCGACCTCGTGGATGTGATCGAGGACGCCGAGGCCGTCTCGCTCGAGCTGCGGATCGGGCCCATCCGGAACCCCCTGGGCGGGGCCTGCCCCGACGAGGAATTCGTGTGGAGCGTCCCGGTCGAGCTGAACCGGCCGATCGAGGGTCGACGCGTGCTCGATGCATCTCGGCTCGGCGCAGAAGGCGGCTGAGCCCGTACACACAGCGGCGGCACGCATCTCGCTACCATGCCCGCCATGACTGACGCACCCACGCAGCTGCTCATCGGCGGCGAATTCCACGACGCCGCCGCCGGCGGCACGTTCACGGCCCACGATCCCGCCCGCGGCGCCGAGCTCGCCACCGTCGCCCGCGCCGGCGCCGACGACGTCGACGCGGCCGTCACGGCGGCCCGCGCCGCACTCGAGGGCGCCTGGGCCAAGACGGCGCCGGCCAAGCGGGCGCGGATGCTGAACCGCCTGGCTCAGCTCATCGACGAGCGGACCGACGAGATCGCCGAGCTCGAGTCGCGCAACGTCGGGAAGGTGAAGACGCAGTGCGCCGCCGAGGTGAAGGTCGCCGTCGCGACGCTCGAGCTGTTCGCGGGGACGGCGCAGCACCTGTACGGACGGTCGCACGTCGTCAATCCCTCGGTCGTGACGTACACGCTCCGCGAGCCGGTCGGCGTCGTCGGCGCGATCATCCCGTGGAACTATCCCTTCATGATGGCCGCCTGGAAGGTCGCCCCAGCGCTGGCGGCCGGCAACACCATCGTGCTCAAGCCCGCTTCGGCGACGCCGCTGTCGGCCCTCCTGCTCGGTCAGCTGGCGCTCGAGGCCGGCATCCCGGCCGGCGTGCTCAACGTCGTGCCGGGCCCGGGCGGCGAGGTCGGAGAGGCGATCGCCACGCACCCGGGCATCGACAAGGTCGCGTTCACCGGCGAGACGGGGACCGGCCGCCGCATCGCGGAGGCGGCGGCGACCACCCTCAAGCGCGTGTCCCTGGAGCTCGGCGGCAAGTCACCGAACGTCGTCTTCGCCGATGCCGACATCGAGGCGGCCGTGGTCGGGTCGCTGTGGGCCATCTATTACGCCGCGGGGCAGTCGTGCGAGGCACGCTCGCGGATCCTGGTGCAGGACGAGGCGTATGACGCCTTCGCATCGGCCTTCGCCGATCGCGCGCGGTCGTTGACGGTCGGCGATCCGCTCAGCCCCGAGACGAAGGTCGGATCGCTGATCAGCCGTCAGCATGCCGACACGGTCCGCGGCTTCATCGATCTCGGACTTGAGGACGGGGGCGAGCTGCTCGCCGGCGGGCGCGAGGTCGACGGGCTGGGCGACGGGCTCGATACGGGCGCGTTCGTGCCGCCCACCGTCATCGGCGGGGTGGCGAACGAGGCTCGGATCTGCCAGGAGGAGGTCTTCGGCCCGGTGGTCACGCTCACACGCTTCGCGGACGAGGCGGAGGCGGTCAAGGTCGCCAACGACGTGCGCTACGGCCTCGCCGCCACGGTCTGGACCGGTGACGGGTCGCGGGGCCACCGGATGGCGCAGCGGATCCGTGCCGGCGCCATCGGGGTGAACACGCCGTTCGTCGCCTTCCCGGGCGTGCCGTTCGGCGGGTTCAAGGAGTCCGGCTACGGGCGGGAGCAGGCGCTCGATGCGCTCGACCTCTACACCGAGACGAAGGCGGTCCTGCAGAACACCTCGCCGAAGCCGATCAACCCGCTCGGCGTCTGAGGGCGAGGGCGTATCCGTCGCCGATGCCGATCATCCACAGCCGGGCATGGGTCGCCGCGCCGATCGAGGAGGTCTTCGCGTTCTTCGACGACCCGGCGAACCTGCCGCGCCTCATGCCGCCACCGGCCAGCATTCGCCTGGTGCGGGTCGAGCCGGCGCCACCCCGGCCGGGATCGGTCTTCGAGTTTCGCTATGGCATCGGTCCCGTTGAGCGTAGGTGGACCGTGCGGCTCGTCGAGCGGGTCGTGAACGAGCGCTTCGTCGACGAGACGCTGAGCGGCCCGATGGCCAGATTCCACCACTCACACACGTTCAGCTCCGGCCGCCGCGGACGGGGCACGTGGATCGAGGATCGGATCGACTTCCACGTCGGGCCTGACGGGGCACTCGGCGCCGTGCTCGACGCGTTCGCCGGGCTCGCAATGCGGCTGACCTTCGTGTGGCGCCATGCCATGCAGCGCCGCATCCTGCGCTGACCCGGGTCGGTTGCACGCCACTCGGCCCCCGCGTACCGTGGCCGTCTGATGTCCGGCGCCATGGCTGCCTGGTTCTCCCGGTTCCCCGAAGGATGGTGGGGCTACCACTGGGCGCCGCCGAGGCCGATGAGCGCGGTGGAGCTCATCGGCACGCCGACCGTCGACAGCCGGCTGATGGCGATGCTGTGGGCGGTCGTCAGCCG
>DATLGA010000026.1:0-10389 GCA_035540715.1 Candidatus Limnocylindrales bacterium
GGCGGCCTGCGCGTCACGCTCGAGCGCGCCCGCTGACCCCGCCTCCCGGGATGCTAGACTCCGCGCACGGCAGTGACCGTGAGGAGTACCCCTCCATCGGCCTTCAGAGAGGTCGGGCCATCGGCTGAGAGCCCGACCGGATGCGAGAGGGGGAAGGTCGCACGCGAGCCGGCCGGGTCCGCCCGATAGCGCGGAACACGAGGCGACCGCCAGTCCGGCGGCCGCGAACGAAGGTGGTACCACGACCCGTTCGTCCTTCGACGAACGGGTTTTGTGTTGGCCGAGGAGGACAGACGGATGACGACGACGCGACCCGAGATGGCCCCTCGCTACGATCCCGCCTCCGTCGAGCCGGCGATCTACGACCGCTGGATGGCGGCCGATGCGTTTCGGCCGGCCGACGAGCCGCCGCCGGGGGCCGAGCGGTTCGTCATCATCCAGCCGCCGCCCAACGTCACCGGGGCGCTCCACATCGGGCATGCGCTGACCGCCACGGTGGAGGACGTGATGATCCGCTACCACCGCATGAAGGGCGACGACACGCTCTGGCTGCCGGGCGTCGACCACGCCAGTATCGCGGCGCAGTTCGTCCTGGATCGAATCCTGGCCGAGGAGGGGGAGAGCCGCGCCTCGTTGGGTCGTGAACGCTATCTCGAGCGCATGTGGGAGTTCATGGCCGAGACACGCAGCGTGATCGGCACGCAGCATCGGCGGCTCGGTGCCAGCGCCGACTGGTCACGCGAGCGGTTCACGATGGACGAGCGGTCGGCCCGGGCCGTTCGCGTCGCCTTCAGGCGCCTGTGGGACGCCGGGCTGGTCTACCGGGGCGAGGCGCTCGTCACCTGGTGCCCGCGCTGCCTCACGACCATCAGCGATCTCGAGAACGTCCACCACGACGAGGCTGGCACGCTCTGGACGATCCGCTACCACCTCGAGCGCGACGACGGCACGCCCGACCGCGACGCGTGGATCAGCGTCGCGACCACACGGCCCGAGACCCTGCTCGGCGACACCGCCGTCGCGGTCCACCCCGACGACGATCGGTATGGCCACCTCGTCGGGCGCCACGCCGTGCTTCCGTTCCTGGGCCGCCGGCTCCCGATCGTCGCCGACGAGCACGTCGAGCGCGACTTCGGGACGGGTGCCGTGAAGATCACCCCGGCGCACGACCCGGACGACTACGCCCTCGCACAGCGCCACGGCCTGCCGGCCATCACCGTCCTCGACGAGGAGGCGCGAATCAACGAGGCGGGCGGCGAGTTCGCCGGCCTGGACCGCTACGAGGCGCGGAGCCGGATCGTCGAGCGGCTGCGCGAGGCCGGCGACCTCGAGGACGAGCGTCCGCACGACATGGTCATCGGGCGCTGCGACCGCTGCGCCACCGTCGTCGAGCCGCGCCTCAGCGTCCAGTGGTTCATCCGGGCGAAGCCCCTCGCGGAGCGCGCGCTCGCATCGGTCAGGGAAGGGCGAACCCGAATCATGCCCGCGCACTTCGAGAAGGTGTACGCCCACTGGATGGAGAACATCCACGACTGGGCGGTCGGCCGGCAGCTGTGGTGGGGCCACCGCATCCCGGCCTGGTTCTGCCCGGATGACCACATCACCGTGTCCGATGCAGCCGACGGCCCGGACGCCTGCGCCGAGTGCGGCCGTCCCGCAGCCGAGCTGCGCCAGGAGACTGACATCTTCGACACCTGGTTCAGCTCCGGGCTGTGGCCGTTCAGCACGCTCGGCTGGCCGGACGAGACGCCGGACCTCGCTCGCTTCTACCCGACCAGCGTCATGGAGACCGGCTACGACATCCTCTTCTTCTGGGTCGCCCGGATGATGATGCTCGGGCTGTTCTGCACGGGCGTCGAGCCGTTCCACACCGTCTACCTGCACGGGATGATCCGCGCCGAGGGTGGCGTGAAGATGAGCAAGACGAAGGGCAATACCGTGGACCCGCTCGGCCTGGTCGAGGAGATCGGCGCCGACGCGCTGCGCTTCGCGCTCGTGAGCGGGTCGTCGCCGGGCAGCGATCAGCGCCTGACCCAGGCGAAGCTCGATGGTGGACGAAACTTCACGAACAAGCTCTGGAACGCGGCCCGCTTCGTGCTCGCCAACCGGCCGGAGACGCTGCCGGACGGCGGCGAGCCCTCGCTGGCCGCCCGCTGGATCGGCTCGCGGCTTGCGATGGCGACCGAGCGAGCGACCCGCCAGCTCGACGCCCTCGATCTCGGCGGCTATGCCGCCACGGCCTACGAGGCCGCATGGAGCGACTACTGCGACTGGTTCCTCGAGATGGCCAAGGTCGATCTCCGCGCCGGCGACGCGTCGGCCGCCGACCGCGCGGCGACCTGGCGGGCAGCCTCACGCGGGATGGCGACCCTCCTGCGGCTCCTCCACCCGCTCATGCCCTTCGTGACCGAGGAGATCTGGCAGGCGCTGGCACAGGTCGACCAGACCGCCACCGGCGAGCAGCCGCTTCTCGTTCGGGCTCCGTGGCCCGCTGGTGCGGCGGCCGACGCCGCCGCCGAGGCGCAGGTCGACGCCCTTGCCGCGCTCGTGCGCGGGGTCCGCAACCTGCGCCAGGAGGCGGGCACGCCCGCGGGGGCGTGGGTCCCGCTCGTCGTCGAGCCGGTCGACGAGCCGAGCCGCCGCGTCGTGGAGGAGGGACTGGCGTACCTCGGGACGCTGGCGCGTGTCCGGCCCGTGGAGCTGGTGGCCGGCGTCGACCGGCCCGAGCTCGTGACCGCCAGCCCGCTCGGCGCTGCATGGCTGCGAATCGACGCTGCAGCCGGCGCCGAGGCCGCCGAGCGCCGCCGCGCCCAGCTCGACGAACTCGACCGCAACATCGAGCGCCTCCGGGGGCTGCTCGGCAACGCGAGCTTCGTGCAGCGCGCGCCGAGCGACGTCGTCGCACGCGAGCGAGACCGGCTGGAGCGCCTCGAGACGGAGCGGCGTCAGCTCGGCGAGGGCTAGAGCCGGTCCTGCCGGCTGGGCCCGATCGGGCCATGCGGCCGCGCCGGGACCGGCTGGTAGAATCGGCGCCGCCGTCAATCCGAACAGGGGCCGTCAGCACATGTCGTTTCTGCGGCGCAAGAAGCCCGACGCGGCACCTCCGCCGCCGCCCACGCCGGTCCAGGAGGATGTCTCCGCCCAGGAGTACCTCCTGCGGCTTGCGTACGTCGCGCGGTCGAGCGACGGCCTGCGGCTCACCGCGGACCCGTCGGTCGCTGCGGCGATCCCGACGATCGTCGAGCCGCTGAGCCAGACGCCGGTCGAGACGATCGAGCCGCTCCCGCTCGAGTACTCGGATGCCTCCCCGGCGATCGAGCGCTTCAACGAGATCCAGCAGTGGGTCCTGGCACGGCGTGACGTCAGC
Organism: Candidatus Limnocylindrales bacterium; assembly: GCA_035540715.1. GTDB lineage: Bacteria > Chloroflexota > Limnocylindria > QHBO01 > QHBO01 > JACDBZ01. The sequence continues at coordinate 3,368 of DATLGA010000026.1, forward strand.
CCGATCGGGCGTCACGGCCTCTATGTGCTCGAGATGACCGACGCGCTCGACATGACGGTCGACACGTTCTGCTGCGGCCTGCTTCATGGCGACACGGACACGAGCGGGTATCCGGAGTACAACGCCATCGTGGGTGGCCTCGCCTCGCACTGGGACGAGCTGTCCGGCGAGCTCATCGTGCGGGCGGTCGTGGGATGGGGCGGCAAGGGCCTCCGAGGCGACACCGAGCGCATCGGTCAGAAGCTTCTCAGCTCGCTCTACCAGCAGGTGCTCGCATCGGGATACAGCCTCGGCGAGGCGGAGTCGGCGCGGCTGCCCTCCATCGGCCACCGGTCGGGGCTGACCTGCGCCCACTGCGGCTTCGAGGCAGGAAGCGCGAGCGCGTTCTACTGCCCGAAGTGCGGCATGCGCATGATCCGCGGCACCTAGGTAGCGGAGTACTTTCGGGTCACCCGGTACCGCCCGAGTCCCATTGCCCGTGGGGGACGCCGGCCGGAGACTGGTGCGGTCCGTCACCGGACCACGCGACTCCACCGACAGAGGAAGGGCAATGGAGCGACCCAGCGTTCTGCTCGCCATGGACGGCGAGCTCGACAGCTACATCGGCGCGCTGGCGCGAGCCGGCTTCGAGCCGGCCGACTTCGCGGGCGGGAGCACCGAGCTCGACCTCGCCGTCATCGACTGCGACCTCGACCCGGCGACCGTCTCCGGCCTGTACGCCACGCTGCGCGAGCGCCGCACCGTTCCAACGCTGCTCCTCGTCGGGCCGGACACCGAGCTTCCGAGCGGCGTCGGGATCTCGAGCGACGAGATCGCCCTCAAGCCGGTGCCGCCGGACGCCCTCGTCTACCGCCTGCAGGCGCTCCTGATCCGAAGCGGGCGCTCGCTGCCGACCGAGTCTGGCGCGTGGGCGTCGTCCGAGGCGCTCTCGTCCTCGCCGATGGCCGGCGAGGGCCACGTCGTCAGCGTGTTCGCGCCGAAGGGCGGCGTCGGCAAGACGACGGTCGCGGTCAACATGGCCGTCGCCCTGCGCCAGCAGACCCGTGCCGAGGTGCTCCTCTTCGACGCCGACGTCGGTGTCGGGAACGTGACCTCCGTCCTCGACGTGCCGTATCGGCTCGGCCTGGCCGACCTGGCCGACAGCCCGCCCGAGGAATGGACCGACGCGGCCTTCGATCAGATCGTCTGCCAGCACACCGAGAGCGGCGTCCGCGTCCTCACCTGGGGCACCGATCCCGCGCAGTCCGAGCGCATCTCGGTCGACCTGCTGCTCGCCGCTCTGCGGTGGGCGCGGAACCATCACTCCTACGTGATCGTCGACAACCATCCCGGCTACGACGACCGCACGATGGCGATGCTCGCCGTCGCGCACGAGATCTTCCTGGTCGTCACGCCGGAGGTCGGTGCGGTACGCAACAGCTCCCAGTTCCTGGAGCTCGCCCGTGAGCTCGGGCTCGGGAACGTCGTGCGCGTGGTCGTCAATCGGGCAAACCACGGCATCCGGCTCGCCGACATGGAGACCTCCCTGGGCCTGCCGGTCGCGGCCACCGTCGTGAGCAGCGGGCCGAAGGCGGTCATCGCCTCGAACGAGGGGCGCCCGATCATCACGAAGTTCCCCAAGGACAAGATTTCCGACGACCTCCATGCGGTGGCACGGCTCGTCTCGCAGCCCGAAGGTGTCCGCTCGCCGAGCGGCGCGCCGGCGTCGCGCCGATGGTGGTCGAAGATCGGCATCCGGACGTCGCAGGCCTGATCCGCGGCCCGTCCAGGGTCCGCACGGGATAACCGGCCCTCCGGCTCACTGCGGCCCCCGCGTCCAGCCCGCGTTGCGCACCCGGTCGAGCTTTGCCATGATGCGCGCGCCGTGCCGACGTACGACTACCAGTGCCGCGCCTGTGGCTCGGTGACCGAGGTGATCCACTCGATGCTCGAGGACGGGCCGTCCGCGTGCGAGCGATGTGGCGGCGAGCTGCGGCGCGTCCTCTACCCGACGGGCATCATCTTCAAGGGATCCGGGTTTTACCGAACCGACTCACGGGCCGACGCGACGCGGTCCTCGGGGTCGCCGGCCACTTCGGGCTCCGACGGGTCGAAGCGCAGCGACACGCCCACGGGTTCGGCCGAGAAGAAGCCTGCCGCCTCGGACGGCGGAGCCAAGCCGGCGGAGACCAGCACCCCCTGACCTGCCGAGGCGGGCCTCAGGCGGAACGGGCCTGGCGGGTCCCGCACCGACGGCAGAAGCGCGCATTCGCCGACAGCGACAGGCCGCACTGACCGCAGTTCTGGACGCCGATGTTGGCCGCCGCACCCGCGACCTCGCGCGCCGATGCCTCCCAGAAGCTCGATCCCGCCCGAGCCGCGCGGTGGCTGAGGTCCCCCGTCGGCGCTGCGCCGCGTGAGCGATAGGGGAGCACCGCCGGGCGCGCCGGCTCCACCGGCCCCGCCGCGGTGTCGCCCAGCCCGAGCTGGTCGAGCTGCGCGCGCCGGGCGGCGACCTCGGGCGACGCCTGCTCGGCGGCCTGGCGGTCGACCTCGGACGGCGGCGCCGCCTCGCGGGGACGGAAGCGAAGGATCGTCTCGCTGATCGGTGCGACAGGCCTGCGCGGTTCGGGCTCCGGCTCGACCTCGGCAACCACCGGCTTGGGTTCGACCTCCGGCTCGACCTCGGCAACCACCGGCTCCGGCTCGACCTCCGGCTCGGCTTCGGGCTCGGCCTCGGCGACCACCGGCTCGGGCTCGAGCTCCAGCTCGCCGACCTGGTAAGGCGCATCGTCCTCCCAGGCCGCGACTCGGAGCGGCCGGATGGGTTCGGGCTCGGGCTCGACCTCGGCCACGACCGGCTCGGGCTCGACCTCGGCAACCACCGGCTCGGGCTCGAACTCCGCTGGCTCGGTGTCCCACTCCGAGGCGACCAGCTCGGGCTCGAACTCCGCCTCGGCTGCGATCGGCTCGACCGCCGGTTCAGCTGGCTCGGGCTCCGGCTCGCACTCGAGCTCGGCAGCCACCGGCTCCGCCTCCGGCTCTGCCTCCGGCTCGCCCTCGGCAGCCACCGGCTCGAGCTCCGGCTCGAGCTCGACGGCGTCCACCTCCGGCCACGCCACCGGCCCGTGGCCGTTGAACGCGGCCTCGGCGGGCAGGTCAGAGGTGGGCCAGCTCTCGAGGCCGAGGCGGCGCTGGAGCTCCGTTTCGCCGATCGCCGGCTCGGCCACGCCCACGGCCGCGGCGGCACCGTTGCCGGCCACGGAGGCGACGAGGCGCTCGGCCAGGTCATCGGTGCCCGGGATTGGCGCGCAGCTGCGACAGCGACCGGCGCCATCGTTCCAGCAGTTCAGGCAGGTGTACTGGCGGCAGTCGATGCAGAAGTTGAACGACTCGTGGAACGCCTCGAGCTGCGCCGCCGCGAGCGCCTCCTCCTGCTGACGCATGGCGTCGCGCATGGCGTCGCTCATGTCGTCCTGGCTGGTGAGGTAGTTCTTCAGCCCACCGATGAATCCCCGCGTCTTGCGCAGGGGGTTGAGCCGCGTCGGCGCTTTGAACTCGTAGCGCGTGCCGCAGCGTTCGCAGAAGGACTCGGTGAGTGTCTCGGTCAAGCGCGGTCTCTCCTCCCGACCGCCGGTGCGATCAGGGTCCCGAAGTATAGCCACGCAGTCCAGCAACCCCCTATGGGCGCATCGGTGCCGTCGAACGGCCGTTCGTACTCCGCGTGCTAGCATCGCCCGCGATGGGATTCCTCTCGCGTGTGGAAGCCTTTTTCGAGCGCTTTCTCGAGGGACCGGCGGGGCGGCTCGGCGCCAGCATCCAGCCGGTCAGCCTGGCCAAGCGCATCGAGCGGGCGATGGACACGAACAAGTCGTACGGGGACCAGGGGGTCATCGTGCCGAACCAGTACGACCTCCATCTGCATCCTCGTGACTTCGACACGTTCGCGTCGTACCGAAGCTCGCTCGAGGACGACCTGGCGCACGGTGTCGTCGCGCGCGCGCGTCACGAGCGCTACACGCTCGTCGCACGCCCACAGGTGCGCCTCATCCCGGACGACTCGACGCGGCGTGGCGAGATCCGGGTCGCCGCGAACGTCGTGGACGAGCGGGGATCACGCCGGCATGACGCCGGCGAGCCCGTCGCCTCGTCCGACACGATGGTCTTCGACCGGCCCGCGGCCGGCTCCCCGGACTCGGCGCGGCGCGCCTACCTCCTGGTCAGCACCCGCGGCAGCCGGCCGGTGCAGTTCGACCTTGGGGGGCCGGTGATCGGCATCGGCCGGGCCAGCGACAACGACGTGATCCTCGACGATCCGATGGTCTCGCGTCACCATTGCCAGCTCAAGCTCCAGCACGGAGCCTACGGCTTCACGGATCTGGGAAGCCGCAACGGCTCGACGGTGAACGGGCAGCCGGTCAGCCAGGTCGCGCTCGGCCCGGGGGACGTGATTCGCGTCGGGGACACCGAGATCGAGTTCCAGGTGCGGGCGTGACCGGCGACATCCTCCGAATCCTGCTCCTCCTTCTCCAGCTTGGGTTCGTCGTCCTCCTCTATCTCGTCCTGATGCGCTTCGCCGCCACCCTGCTCCGCGATCTGCGGGCCGCCGAGCAGGCGCAGGTCGCGTCCCGATCGGGGATCGGCAGGCTCTCGGTCCTCGAGTCGCCCGAGGACGAGCCACCGGTCGGCACCACGATCGCGCTCGGGCCGATCAACTCGATCGGGCGCAACGTGAACAACACGATCTACGTGGAGGATGACTTCGTCAGCACCAACCACGCGATGCTCACGTTCCGCGGGAGATCGTGGTTCATCGAGGACCAGGGCAGCACGAATGGAACGTATGTCAACGGCCATCGGATCGACCGGCCGGTGGCGCTCAGCTTCGGCGACGAGCTGACTGTCGGCCGCGTCCGGATGCGGCTGGACCGGTGACGCGCCGCTGATGCGGATCACCTGGCGCGGGGCCGAGCTCCGCCTGCTGCTGCCGGTCCTCCTGCTCGTCCCGTTCGGGTTCGCGATCACGCACATCGCGCTGAGCGGGACCTTCGAGCCGGGGCCGCTCGGAATCGCGCTCGGGTACGTCGGGCTGTTCGCCGGCGCCCACCTCGCCCTCGTCGCCTTCGGCCACCGCGGTGATCAGCTCGTGTTGCCCGCGGTGGCGATCCTCGGTGGCTTCGGGATGATCATGCTGAACCGCCTGCCGCAGGGGCTCGCCGGTACGAGCGCCTTCGGCTTCGAGCTCGGCATGGCCGCGACGCAGCTGGTCTGGTTCACCATCGGGATCGTGGCGATGCTCGTCATCGCCGTCGGGCTGCGCGACGACGGAATCCTGCGGCACTACAAGTACACCTGGGCGGCGATCGGGATCGCCCTCCTCCTCGTGACGATGATCTTCGGGTACGAGGTGAACGGCGCGCGGCTGTGGGTGAACCTCGGGCCGGTCAGCATCCAGCCGGGCGAGCTCATCAAGATCGTGCTCGTCATCTTCATCGCCGGCTACCTGGCCGAGACCCGGACCCTGCTCACGAGCGCGCGGATGCGCATCGGCTTTCTCTCCATCCCGCCGTTGCCCTACTTCCTGCCGATGCTCGTGCTGCTCGCGATCGTGATGCTCATCGTCGTGCGCCTCAACGACCTCGGCACGGCGCTCCTCTTCTTCGGGACGTTCCTCACGATGCTGTTCGTGGCGACCGGACGGCGCAGCTACGTGCTCATCGGGCTGCTCCTGTTTGCCGGCGGATCGTACGTGGCCTACCAGCTGTTCGGCCACGTGCAGGCCCGGTTCAACATCTGGATCGACCCGTTCGCCGATCCGCTGGGGGCCGGCTTCCAGCCGGTGCGCGCCCTCTACGCGCTCGGCCGGGGCGGCATCTTCGGCGAGGGGCTCGGACAGGGGCTCGTCACGTTGGGCGGCAATCTGACGATCCCGTTCGTCCACACCGACTTCATCTTCACGGCCATCGCGGAGGAGCTCGGGCTCCTCGGTGGGTTCGCGCTGCTCGCGGTCGTCGCCGTGCTCGTGTTCCGCGGCCTTCGCATCGCCGCCCTGGCGCGCGACGACTTCGGCGGGCTGCTCGCGGTCGGCCTGACCACCAGCCTCGGGATCCAGGCCCTCATCATCATCGCCGGCAACACGAAGCTGATCCCGCTGACCGGCATCACGCTGCCGTTCGTCAGCTACGGCGGCTCGAGCATCCTCGCCAGCTTCGTGATGATCGGGCTCCTGCTGGCGGTCTCGCATCGGAGCTCGATCGGCGCCGATACGGACGCGTCGTCGTGATCGCCACGAACGTCCGCCGGCTGGGCTTCTACCTGATCCTCGCGTTCGCGGTGGTGTCCGGCAGCCTCGTGTGGTGGCAGGTGATCGAGGCGCCGGGCCTCGCCGTCCGGGCGGACAACCCGGAGGTCATCGCCGCGCGGCGCAGCCTCATGCGCGGCAACATCTTCGACGCCTCGGGTCAGCTGCTCGCCTCGTCGGAGGTGATCGACGGCCTCAGCCGGCGGACGTACACCGACCCCGCGTTCACGCACGTGATCGGCTACGCCAGCTTCCGGTTCGGCAGCACCGGCATCGAGCGCGAGTTCGAGGACCTTCTCGTGGGGCAGACCGATCCGAACCCGCTGCGCGACCTCATCAACGACGTGCTGGCGCGGCAGCCGCAGCCGCGCGACCTGACGCTGACGATCGATCGCCGGCTTCAGTCGTTCGCGGCCGAGCAGCTCGGCGGGGACGCGGGCGCGGTCGTGGCGATCGATCCGCGGACGGGCGCCGTGCTGGCCATGGTTTCGACGCCCACCTTCGACGCGACGCCGATCTCCGGCGATCCGGCGACCGCGCAGGGACCGATGGACGCGCTGCGCAACGATCCCGCGGAGCCGCTCATCCCGCGCGCGCGCCAGGGCCGCTATGTCCCCGGTTCGATCATGAAGGTGTTCACCGCGGCCGCGGCCCTGGACGCCGACGTCATCACGCCGAGCACGACCTACGAGGATCAGCCGCGGCAGGAGACCGAGGGGTTCGTCGTCGAGGGCTTCACGAT
>DATLGA010000027.1:0-24376 GCA_035540715.1 Candidatus Limnocylindrales bacterium
AGCCCCAGGGAACCGACCTCCGGCTCGCGGCCCGTCATGCGTCCACCTCGCCGAGCTTCTCGAGCGCGACGTCGATCCGAGCCAGCGACCGATCGCGGCCGAGCAGCTCCAGCGAGTCGAACAGGGGCGGCGAGACCGTGCGGCCGGTGACGGCCACGCGCAACGGCGTGAAGAACGGTCCGGGCTTCATGCCGGCGGCGTCGGCCGCCTCCCGACAGCGCTGCTCGAGCAGATCGGCGCTGAAATCGGCGTCGGCCAGCTCGGCGACCGTGGCGCGAGCCTTCCGGAGCGCCGCGCCTGCCTCGTGGACGGTTGCCTTCTTCGGCACGAGCAGCTCCGGCCCGTACCAGGAAGCGACCACCTCGTCCGGCTCCCACACGAACGCGACGAGGGAGTGGACGTCGGCGAGCTTCACGAGCCGTTCCTTGACGAGGGGCACGAGCCGGAGCAGGTCCTCGTCGTCGATCGCCTCCGGGATCCACGAGCGCAGGCGCAGGGCGAGCTGCTCATCGGTCATCGACCGGATGTACACCCCGTTGAGGTGGTCGAGCCGGTCGCGGTCGAAGATCGCGCCGCCCTTGTGGACGCGCTCGATCTCGAAGCGGTCCACCAGCTCATCGAGGCTGAAGATCTCCTCCTCCGTGCCGGGTGACCAGCCCAGGAAGGCCAGGAAGTTGACCATGGCCTCGGGGAGGTAGCCCTCCTCGCGGTAGGCGGTCATCGAGGTCTGGCTCTTCCGCTTGCTCATCTTCGTGCGATCGGCGTTGAGGATGAGCGGGATGTGCCCGAAGCGCGGCTCGTGATACCCGAGCGCCCGGATGAGGGCGATGTGCTTCGGCGTGTTGCTCAGGTGGTCCTCGCCGCGGATCACGTGGCTGATCTCCATCGCTTCGTCGTCGACCACGACCACGAAGTGGTAGAGCGGCGTACCGTCGTTCCGGACGATCACGAAGTCGCCGAGCAGCCCGTTGTCGAACTCGACCTCGCCGCGCACGAGATCGTCGAAGCGGATCGTCCCCGGCTCGACCTTGAAGCGGATGGCCGGTCGTCGCCCCTCGGCCTCGAAGGCGGCGCGCTCGTCATCGGCCAGCGCGAGGCAGCGTCGGTCGTAGCGCGGCGGCTCCTTGCGGGCCTCCTGTTCCCTCCGGCCGGCCTCGAGCTCCTCCGGCGTGCACCAGCACCGATACGCAGCTCCACTCGCGAGCAGCCGGTCGGCCTCGCTCGCGTACAGCGCCATGCGCTGGCTCTGGCGGTACGGCCCGTGCGGGCCGAGGTCCTCGCCGCCGGCCACCTGCGGCCCTTCGTCCCAGTTGATTCCGAGCCAGTGGAGGTTGTCGATGATGTCCTGCTCGAACTCGACCGTGCTTCGCGCCGTGTCGGTGTCCTCGATGCGAAGGACGTACGTGCCCCCGGCGTGGCGCGCGGTGAGGAAGTTGTACAGGCTGGTCCGGGCCGTCCCGATGTGGAGCGGTCCGGTCGGACTGGGCGCCATGCGCACGCGGAGCGGGCGATCCGCGTCGGTCGGGAGGCTCATCGCGGCCGATGCTACCAGCCATCGGCCGAAACCGGCTCGGGGGTAGGCATGCGTGGCGTCCAGGCCTATCATCGGCCCTTCTGCAGCACCTGGAGTCGTTCGCATGTCCGAGCAGCGGGACACCAAGGGAAAGCGTCTTAGCAGGTCGAGACGGGCCGCCGGTGGAGGCAGCGGCAGCAGGCGCGACGGGCATCGTCCCGGCGACTACTCGCGGTACCCGGTGGATCGCACGCCGGGATTCAACCGATGGGAGCCGATCGACGTGCCGGCGTTCCGGGCCGGTGACTACGAACCGCCGTTCCAGCTGCACTCGATCGCGCTGAAGTCGAGCAGCCGCCAGTCGGAGGTCTTCGTCCATGACCCGATCCGCGCGCTGACCGGGTCGTCGGAGGACGAGCGGTTGTGGGAGGACGACGGGTTCGAGGGTGAGCCGCTGCTGGCGGACCGTCCGAGCCGTGTCACGACCCTCGTGGTCCGCCACGAACGGACGCTCGAGCACATGGTCATCCGCGCCATGGCGCTGACCGAGGACGACGGCAGCGTGACGCTGACCGTCCACAAGCAGGAAGGCACGTAGGCCGATGAGGGCTGCCCGCCCGCGGGCATGACCGATGGCCTGCGCCGCCTGCGGCTTCGTCAACCCCGACGCGGCGCGGTTCTGCGGCGGCTGCGGCGTGGCGCTCGCGGCCACGTGCGCATCGTGCGGGGAGCCGCTGACGCCGGGCGCACGCTTCTGCAACGCCTGCGGAACACCGTCCGAGGCGCCGGCCGACCCAGCCTCACCGTCGCCGCCGCCGGCTGACGGCGACCGTCCACCCGAGCGACGGCGAGTCTCGGTCCTGTTCCTGGACCTCGAGAACTTCACCGCGCTCGCCGAGAGCCTCGATCCCGAAGAGCTGCGCACGGTGCAGAGCCGCTACTTCGAGCTGGCGCGCTCGGTCGTCGCGCGGTACGGCGGCACGATCGAAAAGTTCATCGGCGACGCCGTCATGGCGGTCTGGGGTGCGCCGGTCGCGCACGAGGACGACGCCGAGCGTGCGGTCCGCGCCGGGCTGGAGCTCCTGCGCGGGGTTCCGCGGCTCGGCGGCGCGGCGTCGTCGACGCCGCTGGCCGCGCGGGCGGCCCTCACCACCGGCCACGCCTCGGTCGCGGTCGGCTCGCCGCACCACGGGATGGTTGCCGGCGACCTGGTGAACACCGCGGCCCGTCTCCAATCACGCGCTCCGACCGGCACGCTCCTCGTGGACGAGACGACGCGTCGCCTCGCAGCGGCGGCCGGAAGCTACGAGCGCCTTCGGCCGATGCGGCTCAAGGGACGCCAGGCGAGCGTCACCGCCTTCCGGGTCGCCGGGACGGAGCCGGTCGGCAGCGCCCGGCACGGCGCGCACGGCGGTCCCTTCGTCGGACGGGAGCGGGAGCTCGGCGAGCTGATCGGCCTGTTCGACTCGGTCGTGCGCGATGGGAGAAGCCGGCTCGTGTCGCTGACCGGCATCGCGGGCATCGGCAAGAGCCGGCTGGCCTGGGAGCTCTACCGCCACATCGACGCCCTGCCGATCCGCGTGGCGTGGCATGCCGGCCGAGCGCCGGCATACGGCAACGACACGGCCTTCGCGGCCGTCGAGCAGATGGTTCGGCGACGGGTGCGACTGACCGACGACGCAGGGGCCGAGCTCGGCCGCCGCCAGCTCGCGTCGGCGCTGCGAGAGGTGGTGCGGGACGACGACGAGCGCCGCTGGATGGAGGCGCGACTCCTCGTACTGATCGAGCGCCAGGGCGTCGCGACGTACGAGCGCGACGAGCTCTTCGCGGCCTGGCGGCGGTTCTTCGAGCGGGTCGCCGAGCGCGGTCCGACGGTCCTGCTGTTCGAGGACCTGCAATGGGCGGATCAGGCGTTGCTCGATTTCGTGGAGCATCTCGCCACCTGGAGCGTCGACCACCCGCTCCTCCTGCTCGCCAGTGCGCGACCCGAGCTGTTCGACCTCGCGCCGAGCTGGGGCACCGGCATCCGGACCTTCACCTCGATCCACGTCGACCGCCTTCCGGCGCCGGCCATGCGCGAGCTGCTCCACAGCCATGCCCCGCGGCTCGACGGCGCGCTGGTGGAGCAGGTCGTGGAGCGTGCCGGTGGCGTGCCGCTCTACGCGGTCGAGGTCGCCCGGATCCTGGAGGACGCGCGCCGGCCGGACGGCGGGGAGGAGCGGCGCCGCGCTCCGCGCCGGGCGGCAAGCGGCGCGCTGGAGGCGGCGGTCCTGGTTGTCCCCGACTCGCTGCATGGCGTCATCGCTGCGCGGATCGACACTCTCGAGGCCGGCGAGCGCCGCCTCCTCATGGCCGCCGCCGTGCTCGGCCGCCGCTTCACCCTCGAGGCGTTGGAGGCCGTGGCCGGTCGCGAGGAGTCGTCCGTGCGCGACCGTATCGGCAGGCTCGTGCGCCGCGAGCTGCTTGCCTTCGACGACGAGCTGAACTCGTCGGGGCGCGGGCAGCTGCACTTCGTGCAGGACCTGGTGCGGGAGGTCGCGTACGGCATGCTGTCGCGGACCGAGCGCCGCACGCTGCACGTTCGAGCGGCGCGGTTCCTCGACCGTCTCGCCGACGACGACAGCTTGGCCGAGTCCCGGGCGGCCCACCTGATCGAGGCGCACCGCCTCTCTCCCGACCACGCCGATGCCCCGCGGCTGGCCCGGAGGGCGGTCGCCGCTCTGCGGCAGGCGGCCAGGGACGCGGTCCGCTTGCACGTGCCCGATCGGGCTCACGCGCATCTCGAGCTCGCGCTGCGGCTCGCGCCGGCCCCGGAGCAGCGGGCGGTCGTGCTCGCCGACGCGGCGTCTGCGGCCGCGGCAGCAGACCGCCTCGACGTGGCAGAGGGGCACCTGCGCGAGCTGGTCCAGGTCCACGGGGCCGAGGGGCGCGTGCGGCAGGCCGCGGAAGCTCAGGCCCAGCTCGCCGGCGTGCTCCTGACGGCGCAGCACAACGACAGCGCGCTGGCTGAGCTCGAGAAGGCGGTGACCGCCATCGGCGACCCGATCGCGGACCGTGCCGGGGTCGAGCTGGCCTCCCAGCTCGCGCGCGGGCGGATGCTGATCGGCGACTACGCAACCGGGCTGACATGGGCCGAACGCGCGCTGGAGGCGGCCGAGCGACTCGGCATGGCGGCGACCGCGGCCGACGTCCTCGCGACGCGCGGCACGATCCGGTTCCACCTCGGGGAGCAGGCCACCGGCCTTGCCGACCTCCACGAGGCGATCGGTCGGGCCCAGAGCGAGAACGCGCTGTCGGTCGAGCTGCGGGCGCGCAACAATCTCGCCTGGCTGTCGGTCGCGGACGACCCCCGTGCGACGACGGAGACCGCGCGCTACGCGGTGGCGCTGGCCACCGCGATGGGCGTGGGCGACATGGCCGCGCAGCTCGCGTCGGTGGCGTGCACGGCAGCGGTCGACACGGGCGAGTGGGATTGGTCGCTCTCGACCGCAGCCGACCTGGAGCAGCGGGGCGTGGCAGACGCCCACCGGATCGACCTGGCTGCCAGCAGCGCCGTCATCCGCGCCTTCCGCGGGGACCCGCGCGGCGTGCAGGAGCTCGAACGGCTGTCCGCCCACGGTTCGGTCACCGACCCGCAGCTCCTGGCCGCGGTCGACCACGCCCGAGCGTGGGCCGCCTTCGTGGACGGCGACTTCGACGCGGCATGTGAGCTGGCGGATCGCGCCGCCGCAGGCGCGCTCGGAGCCGAGAAGGTGCACCACCACGCGCTCGCCGCTCGCGCCGCGTTATGGGGCGGGCACCCCTCCCGGGCAAGGCGGTCGATCGAGGCGATCCGCCGCATGGGGATCTCCGGCCGCGCCGTCGAGGCGACCACGCTCACGCTGGAGGCCGGCCTGCGGGCTCGCAAGGCGGACGGCACGGCGCGTGACGCCTTTCGCGACGCCGCAGACCGGTGGCGGGCGCTCGATCTGCCGTTGCATCTCGCGCTCTGCCTCCTCGACCAGCACCGGCTGCTCGAGGAGCCGGCTGAGCCCGGTGAGGGATTGCGCCTCCTCGACGAGCTCGACGCGGCGGGGCTGATCAGGCTCGTTCGGCGACCGTCCTCCCCGGCGAGCCCAGGACGCCGCGGACCGCAGGCTCGATCGCGTCGACCCACCGCGCGTACTGGAGCCCGCTCGGATGGAGGCCGTCGGGGGCGAGCATCTCCGGGCGGCCGGGTGCCGCCCGGCTGATCTCGAAGATCTCGGGCACGAACCGGATGGCGCGCTGTTCGCACGCCTCGCGCAGGATCGCGTTGCACCGCAGGATGGCGTCGCTCTGCTGCACCGGGTCGCCGAAATCCGCTCCTCGCGGCGTCACCGTGTAGTCCGGGACCGCCACCGCGACGATCCGATGAGGAGGCACCTGCTCGGCCAGCTCGCCGAGAATCCGCGCCACATTGCGTTCGTAGTCGGCGTCCGCGACGGCCTGGACGACGTCGTTGACGCCGATGAGCACGCTGACGAGGTCGGGCCGCAGCTCCGCGAGGTCGGGCAGCTGGCGGTCGAGGAGGTCCGCGGTCGTGGCTCCGTCGACGCCGAGGTTGGCCACGAGCTCGATCTCGTCGATGCGATCGGCGAGCTGATTCGGCCAGCGCTCGTCCTCGGCGACCGAGGTGCCGATGGTGTACGAGTCTCCCAGGGCGACGTAGCGCAATCGATGCTCCCGACCAGCGGCGGCAAGTAGGCTACCCGCATGACGCGTGCCCGACGATGTTCCTGAGCGGCACTCTGCTCAACGTCGCCACGGTGCTGGCGGGCACGGTCGTCGGCGTGGCGATCGGCGCACGCATGCCCGGGCGCATGCAGGAGAGCCTGACCACCGGCCTCGGGTTCTTCACCGTGCTCATCGGCATGAGCATGGGGCTGCGGGTGTTCAGCGACGCGACGGCGGCCCCCGGCGACGACCTCGCCGTCCTGGCGGCCGTCCTGCTCGGCGTGGCCATCGGCGAGCTGTTGCGGATTCACGACCGCCTCGAGTGGCTCGGCGGCTGGTTCCAGCGCCGTCTCGCCAGCGGCGAACGGCCGAGCCGCATCGCCGAAGCGTTCGTGACGGCGAGCCTGGTGTTCTGCGTCGGACCGCTCACGATCCTGGGGTCGCTCGAGAACGGGCTCACCGGCGACGTCAGGCTGCTCGCCATCAAGTCGCTGCTCGACGGCGTGGCGAGCATCGCGTTCGCCGCGGCCCTGGGGTGGGGCGTGGCCCTCTCGGCGCTCACCATCCTCGTCGTTCAGGGAAGCATCGCGGGCGGCGCCTTCCTGCTCCGCGACGTCATGGATGCGCCGACCATCCTGTCGATCACCGCCGCCGGCGGCGTGATCCTCCTCGGCGTCGCGCTGCGGCTGCTCCAGCTCAAAGCGGTCCGCGTCGCGAACTTCCTGCCGGCGCTGGTCCTGGCCCCGATCTTCATGCGCGTGGCGGAGGCGGTTCGTCAGCTCCTCGGCTGAGCGCCTCAGGCAAGGCGGAAGGCGGCCCGCACCTCGCCGGCGACCTCGCCGCGCGGATCGAGGACCGGTGGGTCGGCGTGCGCCTCGAGGGCCGGCGGGAGCGGTCGGCCCGCGAGCCCGAGCTGCTCGACGACCGCCACGCTCGTGACGTCGCCGGCACGTCGAGCGAGGTTGCCGTCCTCGATCTTGGCGGCCATGCCCATCGGCCCGTCGCCGAACGGGCTGCGGCGCGCCAGCGCGCCTGGCGGCAGGCCCATCGCCAGCACCCCCTCGGCGCCGCCCTTGCTGACGAGGCGGCCCGGGTAGGCTCGCATGAGCGCGGTGTCGATCCGCCGCCGTTCGCCGGCGACGAGCTCCGGATGGGCCATCATGGCGTCGCGGATGCGGGTCAGCGCGGCGCGAAGCGGTGGATCGGCCACCGCGGAGGGATCGGCCAGCCGCGCGAACGCCAATGCGAGGCCACGCAGCGGTGTTCCGAAGGTGACGACCCCGCAGCCGTCGACCGCGATGGCAACCTCCTCGATCGGCACATCGGACAGGGCGGAGACCGTCTCGAGCGCCATCCGCTGCACCGGGTGGTTCGGCTCCCAGTACCCCTCGGTCGGCCACCCGGCCGACTTGGCGAACAGGACCATGGCGGCGTGCTTGCCCGAGCAGTTGCCGCGCAGGACCGTCGGCTTCTCGCCGTCACGGAGCAGCCGATGCGCCGTCTCGGTGTCGTAGGGCGCGTGCACCTGGTTGTGGAGCACGGCGCTCGTCAGGCCGGCACGTCGAAGGATCTCCTGCACGAGCCTGACATGCCGGTCCTCACCGCTGTGGCTCGCGGCCATGATCGCGAGCGCCTCGGCTCCGAGGTCGTACTCGTCGAACCGCCCGGACGCGACGAAGGGCGCGAGCTGGAACGGCTTGGCGCTCGACCGCCAATAGACGAAGGCCCGCGGATCGCCGACCGACGCGATCGGCGATCCGTCCGGTGCCACGACGGCGATGACGCCGCGATGGACCGACTCGACCCGAGATCCGCGCGTGACCTCGACGAGGACCGGCGGCGCCGAGGTGGCCCGCCGAGGTCGCGTCACCGATGTGGCGCGCGGTCTACTGGCCGCCGCCGCCCTGGCCGGCCGGCTGGCCCTCGCGCTGCTGCGCGCCCTCGCGCTCGCCCTTGCTGAAGATGCTGCCGCCGGACCCGCCCTGGCCGCCGCCGGCCTGCCGTCCCTGCTGGCTCCCGCCGCCGGCCGAGGCCTGCGGCGCCGGTCGCGTCCCGGGCTCGCGGGTCATCGTCACGCCGCCCTCCCAGTGCGCGCCCTCCTTGACCACGAGGACCTGGGTCTTGATGTTGCCCTTCACCCGGCCGGTCGACCCGATCTCGAACCGCCCGCCACAGTCCACGTCTCCCTCGTAGTCGCCGTTGACGATCACGTTGTGGGCCTTGATGGCGCTGCGCACACGGGCCTGTGGGCTGATGATCAGGGTTCCCTGGCACTCGATCTCGCCCTGGGCCTCGCCCTCGATCCGCAGATCCCGGTCGGAGACGTACTTCCCGTTGAACCGGGCGTGGGGATCGATGACGGACTCGTTGCCGCGATCGCTGGTACGGGGGAACTCGCTGGGTGACTGTGCCACGTCGACCTCACTCGTCAGGCTATCCGGATACAGGTTCCCGACCACGTCCTCGCGCGAGAGGCTGTCCGGCTTGCTTTCACGCTTCGATCCGAAGACCATGCTCCTCAGTGACCTCCTGGTGCGGATCCGGGCGACGGGCTGGGCACGGTCCGGCGCGGTATTGGGTCGAGCAGGACCGATAGCGTAGCAGCATGTCGTCGCCCTCGATAGATCCGAGGAGCTCCGTTTCCGCACGTGCCGTACCAACCGGCCCCCTCCGGCCCGGGGAGCGATCGCGACAGGCGCGCCGAAGCGGCCCGACCCGACGCTCAGCTCCTCGTTGCGGAGCGCAGCCGTTCGTCGACCTCCGCCAGGAGCGTCGCGACGCTCCGGGGTGGGAGCGGCTCGTCGGCGTCGCCACGGCGGCGCGCCAGCGCCAGCTCGATCGGCCGAGGGTCGGCGCCGCGGCGGATTGCCCACGCCGCGGCCTCGCTCTTCGACGACCAGCGCCTCTCGTCGAGCCAACGCCACGCCCGGCACGCGTTCAGCACCCGGTTCGGCGCATCGGCGTCGTGGGCCGCGTGCCAGGCCTGCGACGCGCGCAGGGCCTCGATCACGACGCCGTCGTCGATCGGCCCGAGCAGCTGCTCGAGCGGCGGGCCGGCGATCGTGCGTGATCGCTGCCGAGCCCCCGCGAGATCGAGCACGAACCAGTGCGGCGGCTCCTCGGCCACGTCGAAGGTCACGTGATCGACGATGGCCGGCCCGGTATTGAGGTTCACCTCGAAGCCCGGACGCGCACCGGGATCGGCGAGCACGGCCCGCCGGTACACGACCAGTTCGAGCCGCGGGGCCGGGCACGGCAGGGCAGCGTGCCGCAGGGCATCGGCGAGCCGGCGCTTCACCGCGGCGTCCAACGCATCGGCGATGCCGACGGTCACATCGAGGTCACTGCGTCCGGGCAGATAGTCGTCCCGCGCGGCGGAGTTCACCAGCCACACGCCCAACAGGCCATCGCCGAGGATCGATCGCAGGCGGCCGACCAGGCGACGGAGGTAGTGCTCGACCGATGGATCGCCGGGGACGGGCTGCATCGGTCTATGATCAGCCCCGATGTCGAGCCAGACGCCGCCCTCGGTCCACGTCAGCCAGCACCCGCTGGTGGCTCACAAGCTGGCCATCCTGCGGGACCGGTCGACCGAGCCGAAGAAGTTTCGCGAGCTGGTCCGCGAGCTGACCTGGCTGCTCGGCTACGAGGCGATGGCCGACCTCGCGACCCGAGCGGAGCCGATCGAGACCCCGCTGCAGCCGATGGAGGGCAGGCGGCTCGAGCCTCGTGTCGGGCTCATCCCGATCCTGCGCGCCGGCCTCGGCATGGTCGACGCCATGCTCGAGCTGCTCCCGACCGCCGAGGTGTGGCACATCGGCCTGTACCGCGACGAGCGGACGCTGAAGCCGGTCGAGTACTACAACAAGCTGCCCGACGCCGCGACCGTGCAGGTCTGCCTGATCCTCGACCCGATGCTCGCCACGGGCGGATCGGCGGCCGCCACGGTCGACATCCTCAAGGAGTGGGGCGCGGCTCGAATCAAGCAGGTCAGCCTGATCGCGGCGCCGGAGGGCGTCGCCACGCTGTCCGGGGCGCATCCCGACGTCGACATCCACGTCGCGGCCCTCGACTCCCATCTGAACGAGCGCGGATACATCGTCCCGGGGCTCGGCGATGCCGGAGACCGCCAGTTCGGCACCTTCGCGGGGCCGGGCTCGGAACCGGGTCACGGGCCGGACGACGAGACGGCCGAGGTCGTTCGGCGCCTCCAGCGCGACATCGGCGGCTGACGAGCGCGGGACAACGAAATGTCCCGAAGGAACCGCCGCCGGACCGTTGATGCAATCTCTGGTGCCGTTGGCTGCCCCTTCGGGACGACGACAGAGTACCGGCGCGCCGAGACGCCGCGCAATCCCCCTTCTCCACGACCTGCGCCGGCGTCCGGCGACTTATCCACATGTTGTCCCCAACGGTGGACATTGACGCTGGCTTGACGTTCGCACCCCACAATGGATGAATGCGAACGGAACGCCAGAGCGTGATCTTCGTGTGCACCCACAACAGCGCCCGGAGCCAGATGGCCGAAGGCATGCTGCGCGCCTGGGCCGGGGACCGGTTCGAGGTCGTCAGCGCCGGTACGGAGGCCACGCGCGTCCGCCCCGAGGCCATCGCGGTCATGCACGAGATCGGGATCGACATCTCCAGGCACACGAGCAAGACGCTCGAGCCGTTCCTCGGCCGCCGCTTCAGCTGGCTGGTGACCGTATGCGATCAGGCCAACGAGTCGTGCCCGACCATCCCCGGCGTGGAGCAGCGAGCGCATTGGAGCATCGACGACCCCTCCCGCGTCACCGGCGACGAGACGGCGCGCCTGGCAGCGTTCCGCGAGGCGCGCGATCGGCTGCGCGACCGGATCCACATGTTCATCCTGGCCGCCGGGCGTCACGATCTCCCGGATCCGGCTCCCACCCGTATCGGTCACTGAGGGCCCCGCTCCCGCCCTGCTAGGCTCGCGTCATGCCGCACGCGGTCCCGGTCTGCCCGCACTGCTCGGCGCCCGAGGAGGAGCCGCTCGTCTGCGACCGCTGCGGCTGGCGCTGGTATGCGAACCCGAAGCCGGCCGCGGCCGTCCTGCTCGAGCGTTCCGGGAACGAGGCCGATCCGGCCATCCTCCTCCTTCGCCGCGCCGTCGAGCCCGGCCGTGGCGCCTGGGACCTGCCCGCGGGGTATCTCGATCCCGGCGAGTCCTTCGAACAGGGTGCGCGGCGGGAGGCGCGCGAGGAGTGTGGCCTCGAGGTCGAGCTCGTCGGCCTGGCCGGCGTGTACCACTCGCCGGCGGCGAACGCCGTCACGGCCGTCTTCCGCGCGCGACCGCTCGACGCCGATGCTCCGGTCCGGCTGGACTTCGAGTCGAGCGAGCACGCGTGGGTCCCGCGATCGGCCGTCCAGAGCTGGGCGCGCCGCATCGCATTCCCGTCGATGGCGCAGGCGGTCGAGGACTGGTCACGCCTCGGCGACGGCTGAGGCGCGAGGGCTACGCGGCACGGGTCCTGCGCTACACTCGTGCCCAGTTTCAGACACAGGAGACCGATGCCCGACTCTCCCGTCCGGGTGGCCGTCACCGGTGCCGCCGGTCAGATCGGTTACGCCCTCCTCTTCCGCATCGCCTCGGGCCAGATGTTCGGCGCCGACACGCCGGTGCGGCTTCAGCTGCTGGAGCTCGAAGCGGCGCTGCCGGCCCTCGACGGTGTGCGCATGGAGCTCGAGGACTGCGCGTTCCCGCTGCTCGACGGGATCGACTGCACCGCCGATACCGATGCCGCCTTCAGCGACGCGAACTGGGCGCTGCTCGTCGGCGCGGTCCCGCGCAAGGAGGGCATGGAGCGCAAGGACCTGCTCAGCATCAACGGCGGCATCTTCACCGTGCAGGGCGAGGCGATCGCACGACACGCCGCGGACGACTGCCGCGTGCTGGTCGTCGGCAATCCATGCAACACGAACGCCCTCATCGGCTCGACGGCTGCCGCGCGGCACGGCATGCCCGCCGACCGCTGGTTCGCGATGACGATGCTCGATGAGAACCGCGGGCGTTCGCAGCTGGCGGGGAAGGCCGGCGTGCCGGTCAGCCAGGTGCAGGATCTGGCGATCTGGGGCAACCACTCCTCCACCCAGTTCCCCGACGCGTGGCACGCGACCATCGGCGGGCGCCCGGCCCCCGACGTCATCGCCGACGAGGACTGGCTGCGCGGCGACTTCATCGCCAGCGTCCAGCAGCGCGGCGCCGAGATCATCAAGGCGCGGGGCCAGAGCTCGGCGGCCAGCGCCGCGAACGCGGTCATCGACACCGTCCGGAACATCGCGCAGCCGACCGGCGAGATCTTCAGCTCGGCGATCCCGGCGCCGGTGACCGGCGGCTACGACGTCCCCGAGGGCCTCGTCTTCGGGTATCCCCTTCGCGCCGTGGCGAAGGGCAGCGTCGAGATCGTCCAGGGCATCGAGCACGGCCACTTCGCGCGCGAGAAGATCGAGGCGACCACGAACGAGCTCCTCGAGGAGCGGGCCGCCGTCGAGGAGCTGCTGGCATGACCGCTGACGCCCCGTCGCGCATCGGCAGCGCCCGCCTGCGGATCGACGACGAGGAGCTCGAGCTCGCGCTCGTTCGTGGGACCGAAGGCGACGACGCGCTCGACATCGGCAAGCTTCGCAGCCGAACCGGCCTGATCACGCTCGATCCCGGCTACGGCAACACCGGCGCGTGCACGAGCGCCATCACGTTCCTCGACGGCGAGAACGGAGTTCTGCGCTACCGCGGATACCCGATCGAGCAGCTCGCCGAGCACTCGACCTTCCTCGAGGTGGCGTACCTGCTCATCTGGGGCGAGCTGCCCAGCCGCGAGCAGCTGGATCGGTTCGTCGCGGACGTCACGCACCACACGCTCATCCGCGAGGAGATGCGGCACTTCTTCGACTCCTTCCCGGCCGATGCGCACCCGATGGCGGTGCTCGCGTCGGGCACGGTCGGCATGAGCACCTTCTACCCCGACGCGCACGAGATCTTCGACGACGATGCAGTCGAGATCACCATCAACCGGCTCATCGCCAAGCTCCCGACGCTGGCCGCCTGGTCGTTCAAGAAGGCGATCGGGCAACCGTACATGTACCCGCGGAACGACCTCGGCTACGCCGCGAACCTCCTGCACATGATGTTCGCCGTGCCCTCCGAGGAGTACGAGGTCAACCCACAGGTCGCCGAGGCGCTCGACCTGCTGCTGATCCTCCACGCGGATCACGAGCAGAACTGCTCGACCTCCACGGTTCGCATGGTCGGGTCGGCGCACTCGAACCTGTACGCCAGCATCAGCGCCGGCATCAGCGCCCTGTGGGGCCCACTTCACGGCGGCGCGAACGAGGCGGTGATCAACACCCTCGAGCGGATCGTCACCGACGGCGGCAACGTCCAGAAGTGGGTCGACAAGGCGAAGGATCCCGACGACAGCTTCCGCCTCGCCGGGTTCGGGCATCGCGTCTACAAGAACTTCGACCCGCGCATGAAGATCATCAAGTCCGCCGCGGAGCGCGTGCTCGCGGCCACGGGCGCCGACGACGAGCTGTTCGAGGTGGCTCAGCGCCTCGAGGAGGTCGCGCTCAACGACGAGTACTTCGTGAGCCGCAGGCTGTACCCGAACGTCGACTTCTACTCGGGCCTGATTTACCGCGCCATCGGCTTCCCGAAGAACATGTTCACCAACTGCTTTGCCATCGGGCGTCTGCCGGGCTGGATCGCGCAGTGGAAGGAGATGATCGAGTCGCCGGAGACGAAGATCGGGCGTCCGCGCCAGGTCTACGTCGGCCCCGAGGCCCGAGACTACGTGCCGATCGAGCAGCGCTGAGGGACCGACCGATGGACCTGACCGTTCTCGGTCGATCGCCCGCTTCCCCGAACCCCGGCGAAGCGTGCGCCGGGTACCTCGTCGAGGGGGGAGGTGCGCGCGTGCTGGTCGACATCGGCCCCGGCGTCGTCGCCGAGCTGCTGCGGCGGCATCATCCCGACGAGCTCGACGCGATCGTCGTGAGCCACATGCACGCCGACCACATGCTCGACCTCGTCACCCTCCGCTACGTCTATCCGTGGCGGGCGCGACCGCGCGATCAGCGGCTGCGCGTCGTCATGCCTCCCGGGTCGGCCGACCAGCTGCTCGAGCTCGCCCGGGGCGTGGGCAACCCGCGTCACTTCGAGGACTCCTTTCGACTGTCGGAGCACGACGGCCGAAGCTCGGTGCGCTTCGGCGGGCTCGACCTGACGCCGGTGGAGACGGTCCACTTCATCCCGTGCTGGGGCTTCCGCATCGAGGCCGATGGCTCGCGGCTGTCCTACACCGCCGATACCGCGCCCTGCGACGCCCTCGTCGATCTCGCCGACGACGCCGACCTTCTCCTCAGCGAGGCGACGCTCCGAAGCCTCGAGGAGGATGCACATCCCCCGGAGCAGCGGGGCCACCTCCTTCCCGCCGAGGCCGGCGAGGCGGCCCGCGAGGGACGGGCCAAGCGGCTCATGCTCACGCACCTGCCCGTCGACGGCGCGGCCGACGAGCCGCGGCGCGCCGCGGCGGCCACCTTCGAGAGCGCGGTGGAGATCGCGGAGCCCGGTCGAACCTACGCGATCTGATTCACCGGTCGGCAACGCGCGCCCGGGCGATCCATCGGTCGGCCGCCCAGGTCGCGAGCGCCCAGACCACGCTCAGCCCCAGCGCCAGCAGCACCATGATTGCGGCGGCCACGATCGCTCCCGCGCCGGGCAGTGCGCCGGCCATGACCAGCGTCGCGAGGAGGATGACCGCGAGCACCATGCCGATCATCACGAGCGCGATCTTGGCCGACGTCAGCAGGAACCAGCCCAGGGTGTGCCCCTGCGCGCGCCCCGTGAGCCACAGGATGCAGGGACCCGCGGCGCCGGCGACGCCGGTGTAGAACCCGAACCCGCTGAACAGCACGCCGGCCCCGAGGCGGTCGCCGGTCGCGATCCACCAGAACAGCCACGCTGCCAGGAGCGTCGACATCGCGCCGACGCCGATCAGCCAGATGAGCAGCAGCGTCGCCGTGCCGCCCGACAGGCGCTCCACGAGCCCGCCCTCGGAATCCTCGACGAGCTCGGTCGGCCCGTGGGCGCGCTCGGGTGGCTCGCTCACGACGAGAGCGTGCCGAAGGCCGCCTCGAGGTCGCTCCGCAGGTCGTCGCCCGCCTCGATCCCGACGCTCAGACGCACGAGCGACTCCGGCACGGCGCACGGCGAATCGGCGACCGAGGCATGCGTCATCGGCCCCGGCACCTCGATGAGCGACTCCACCGCGCCGAGCGACTCCGCGAGCGTGAACAGGCGCGTCGCGCCGGCCAGCCGCCGGGCGGCTTCCTCGCCCCCTCGCAGCTCGAGGCTGAGCATCGCGCCCGGCAGGCGCATCTGTCGCTCGACCAGCTCACGAGCGGGGTGGTCGGCGAGCCCCGGATAGTGGACCTGCTCGACCTCCGGTCGTTCGGCGAGCCAGGCGGCCAGCATCGCGGCGTTCTGCGACGCACGCTCCATGCGCACCGCGAGCGTCCGCAGGCCGCGCATGACGAGGAAGCAGTCGAACGGGCTCGGAACCGCGCCGGCCGCGTTCTGGTGAAACCGGAGCCGCTCCGCGAGCTCGTCCGAGCGCGTGGCGACGAGCCCGCCGATCACGTCGGAATGCCCACCGAGGTATTTCGTCGCGGAGTGCAGCACGAGGTCCGCCCCGAGCGCCAGGGGCTGCTGGAGGTAGGGCGTCGCAAACGTGTTGTCGACGACGGTCAGCGCGCCGGCGACCGCAGCCAGCCGTGCCACGGCGCTGATGTCGACGATCTTGAGCAGGGGATTCGAGGGCGTCTCGATCCAGACCATCCGAGGCGCGCGGTCCGACGCGAACGCGGCTGCCACGGCGTCGAGGTCGCGCAGGTCGATGGCATCGGTCTCGATGCCGTATCGGCGCCAGACCTTGTCGGCCAGGCGCCACGTGCCGCCGTACACGTCGTCGCTCATCAGCAGCCGGTCACCCGGCTCCAGCAGGTACAGCAGGTTCTGAGTCGCCGCCAGGCCCGAGGCGTAGGCGAGCCCGTGTGTCGCCGCCTCGAGCGCGGCGATCGCCTCCTCGAGCGCACGACGGGTCGGGTTCCCGGAGCGGCCGTACTCGAAGCCCGAGCGCAGGCCGCCCACGCCGTCCTGCTTGAACGTGGTGCTCATCTGGATGGCCGGCACGACCGCGCCGGTCTGGGGATCCGGCTCGGCCCCGGCGTGGACGGTGAGCGTCTCGAATCGATCGGTCATACGGCCGCCATTCTTGCACGACGGCCGGTGACGCTCAGGCGAGGGTCCTCGCGCGGTCGGTCATCCGTCAGACCACGCCGATCGGCTCATCGTCCTCCAGTCCTTCCCAGCGCAGGATGCCGTCCTCCATGACGAACGGATCGAGCTGGAGCGGGTGCGGATCCATTGACTCGAGCTGGAGCGTGACCTCGACCACGGCGCGCGTCGGGGTGGCCGGCCCAAAGGCCAGCAAGGAGTTGCGTGCTGGCACGGTGAAGAGGACGTCCCGGCTTCCGAAGATCCTGACCAGCTCCGCCTCGCCGGCGAGGATCACGGATGAGGCCCATCCGTCCGGCTTGCCCAGCCCGCGGAAGAAGTGACCCCGGTGGACGGTCGGCTGGAGATCGATGGCGCCAATGCCAGCCACCACCTCGGCCAGGTGCGTGAACGCCGCCTGCTCGATCTGCTGGACCGACGCCTCCCAGCGACGCGCCATCGATCGTGTCACCCGACCGATGACGGGGCCGAAGTCGATGCCGTAGCCGATGCCCACGCCGAGGTGGCTCACCGTGTTGACCATCGGATCGCCCGTGACGCCCTCGCCGTAGCCACGCTCGAAGAGCGGGAACAGGCGACCGGACGCCCAGTCCCAGTCGAGCTCCTCCGGAACGGTGTCGAGGGCGGCCTCGATCTCCTCCATCGAGGGAAGCTCGATGCCATCCAGCTCGCCCCCGCCGCGATCGGTGACGAACGTCATCGTCCGGTCGCCGGCGCGGATGAGCGGATGTGCCTGGTTCTGCCGTCGCTTTCCGCGTCGGCGTACGCGAAGTGCCATGCCGGCAGTGTCGAGATCGGCGCTTACCGCCCGCTTACCTTCCGCTTACTGCCGGTGACGACCTCGACACGGCGCTCGACCGCAGTCCGGCCGCAGTCGCCATCCGATAGGGTGCCGGCATGTCCGCTGGCGTCGTCATCACCTCCGTCCGCGATCGATCCGGCAACGCCCTCGCATCGACGCTCATCCGCGCTGCGCTGCCGGCGGTCTCGTTGGGCCTGCGCCTCGTCAGCGTCGACTACGGGTCGATGCGCTGGATACTCGAAACCGTGCCGCCATCGGTGACCGACCGGCTCTCGCGTGAACGGGCTCTCGTGACCGCGCGGCACGCCGCACGGCACGTGCCCGCCTACCGCGAACACCTCCAGTCGGCCGGCATCGATCCCGCGAGGATCACCGCATTCGACTCCCTGCCGGAGACGGACAAGGCGAGTTACGTGGATCGCTGGCCGCTGGCGGAGCGGTGTCTCGACGGGGAGATCCCGCTGCGCGGAACGACGATCGACGAGTCGTCAGGCAGCACCGGGACGCCGTACAACTGGGTCCGCTCTGCCCAGGAACGCCGCCATGTCCGGCGGATGATCGGCTTCTTCGCCCGCTATACATTCGGCGATCGCCCGCTCGTCGTCCTCAACGCCTTCTCGATGGGTGCATGGGCGACCGGGCTGACCACCGCCATCGCGCTGGAGGCGAACGGCCTGGTCAAGGCCACCGGGCCGCACGTCGACAAGATCCTCGGGACGATGCGCGAGCTCGGGCCGGGGCACCGGTATCTCATCGTCGGCTACCCACCCTTCGTCAAGCTGCTGCTCGACGAGGGCGATGCCGCGGGCTTCCCGTGGGAGGCATTCGAGATGCATGCCCTGCTGGGTGGCGAGGGGAACTCCGAGGCGCTGCGTGACTACCTCGGCCGTCGATTCCGCAGCGTCTTCTCCGGGTACGGGGCGACCGACATCGAGATCGGCCTGGCAGCCGAGACGCCCGCCTCCATCGCGATCAGGCGTCTCGCGGCCGAGCGAGCCGACATCGCCGAGGCGCTGTTCGGCGAGGCCACCCGGAGCCCGATGGTCTTCCAGTACAACCCGCTGCTCCACCATGTCGAGACGAACGCCGAGGGCGAGCTGCTCTTCACCGTCACCCGCCATGGGACGCTCTCGCCCAAGGTCCGCTACAACGTCCACGACGAGGGCGGCATCATCCGCGACGACGACCTTCGCCAGCGGCTCGGGCGCTTCGGCCTCCGCCTCGACGACCTCGTTCCCGGCGGCCGGCGCCTGGTGCGGATGCCGTACCTCTACGTCTTCGGGCGCAAGGACTCGACCGTCTCGGTGATGGGCGCGAACATCTATCCGGGGGACATCGAGGCGGGCATCTATGCCGATCCCGCCATTGCTCGGGAGGTCCGCTCGTTCCGGCTGGCGATTCGCGAGGAGCGTCCCGGTGTGACGCGGCCGCTCATCGACGTGCAGCTGGCCCGCGGCGCGCCATCCATCCGCCTGCGCGAGGCCCTGGCATCGGCGATCCGCGGCCAGCTGGCGTCACAGAATCGCGACTACCAGGAGGCGATGACCGAGTACCCGGCGCTGATGGAGCCGATCGTGGAGCTCCACGCATCGGGCACGGGTCCCTTCGCCGACGACCCGGCCCGAATCAAGCACCGCTACGTGGAGACCGGGCGGCCCGTCCCGGCTGGGTCCTAGCGCGTCCTCGGGAAGCCCAGGTCGACCGACGATGTCCCCGGATCAGGCCAGCGGGCGGTGACGACCTTGCCGCGCGTGTAGAACTGGATGCCCTCCGGCCCGTACATGTGCAGATCGCCGAAGAGCGAGGCCTTCCAGCCGCCGAAGCTGTAGTACGCCACCGGCACCGGGATCGGCACATTGATGCCGACCATGCCGACGTTGACGTCGAACTGGTACTGGCGCGCCGCCCCGCCGTCACGGGTGAAGATCGCCGTGCCGTTGCCGTACTGGTTGTCGTTGACGAGCTCGAGCGCCGACGGATAGTCCGGCACGCGCACGACCTCGAGCACCGGCCCGAAGATCTCGTTGCGGTAGCACTCCATCTCGGGCGTCACGTTGTCGAGCAGCGACACGCCGAGGAAGAAGCCGTCGGACTCGCTGTACAGCACGTGCTGGCGACCGTCGGCCCGCAGCGTGGCGCCCTGCTCGACGCCGGATTCGAGATACGAGGCGACCTTGTCGCGGTGCTCCCGGGTGATGAGCGGGCCCATCTCGGAGCTCTCCTCGTTGCCCGGGCCGACCGTGATCTTCGGCAGCCGCTCCTCGAGGGCGTCGACGAGCGGGTCGGCCACGTCGCCGACCGCCACGACCACGCTGATCGCCATGCAGCGCTCGCCGGCGGAGCCGTAGGCGGCCGACACCGCGGCATCGGCGGCCATGTCGATGTCCGCGTCGGGCAGGACGATCATGTGGTTCTTCGCGCCACCCAGGGCCTGGACGCGCTTGCCGTTGGCCGTGCCGGTCTCGTAGATGTAGCGCGCGATCGGCGTCGAGCCGACGAACGAGACGGCCGCGATGTCGGGATGCTCGAGGATGCGATCGACCGCGACCTTGTCGCCGTGGACGACGTTGAAGACGCCGTCCGGCACGCCGGCCTCCTTGAGCAGCTCGCCGAGATAGACCGATGCGGACGGATCCTTCTCCGACGGCTTGAGCACGAACGTGTTCCCGCACGCGATCGCGTTCGCGAACATCCACATCGGCACCATGGCCGGGAAGTTGAACGGCGTGATGCCGGCCACCACGCCGAGCGGCTGCCGGATCTGGTAGACGTCGATGCCGCTCGAAACCTGCTCGCTGAAGCCGCCCTTGAGCAGGTGCGGGATGCCCGTGGCGAACTCGAGGTTCTCGAGGCCGCGCGCCACCTCGCCGAGCGCGTCGGTGCGGACCTTCCCGTGCTCTCGTGTCAGGTGCGCGGCGATCTCCTCGCGATGCTGCTCCACGAGGTTGCGGATCCGGTACATGATCTCGGTGCGCTTGCTGATGCTGGTGGCTCGCCAGGCAGGAAACGCGTCGTGGGCGGCACGAACGGCCGCGTCGACTTCCTCGGCCGACGCGAAGTCCACTTCCCGTGCTAGCTCACCGGTCGCCGGGTTGTAGACCGGGCCCTTCCGGCCGCTGGTTCCCGCGACCCGCGCACCATTGATCCAGTGGTTGACTCGCTCGGTCCCGGCCGCGTGCTCCCCGGCGCTGACCGGCGGCTCTGCGACGTGCGTCATGACGTTCCTCGTGTGAGCTCGCTCATATGGGAACACGATACTCCGGGTCGGCCGCTCTGGCATGCTGCGCCGATGCCGTCCGATCTGCTCGTCCATCTGCTGGTGCCCCGCCACGGCGGCGGGATGCTCGTCGCCCACGGGCCCGACGGCCCCGCGCTCCCCTCGATCATCCCGGAGATCGGTGCCGACGACCGGCTGGTGGCGGCTGTCCAGCGCCATCTTCGCGATCGCTGGAACCTCGATCCGTTGGTACTCGAAACCCACCTGCCGCCACCGCCTTCTCCCGACGACGGCTATATCGGCCTGGCCGTCCTCGAGGCGCCGGCGGCCGCGTGGCGGCCTCCGCCCGGCATGCGGTGGGCGAGCTCCCCGCCGCCGCTTCCCCAACGCGTCGCGCGGCGAGCCCGGACGTGGCTCGCCGAATGGGAGGCGGACGCATCGCCGCCCGAACTGCGGCCGCCATGGTCACGCCCCGGCTGGACGGCCCGCGCATCCGCGTGGATCGACGACGCCCTCCATCAGGCTGGGCGCACACGGACCGGGCCGGCGACACTCGTCCGGCTCTGGAGCATCTCGGCCATGCTGCGCATCCCGACCGATGCCGGCGACGCCTGGTTCAAGGCCGTCTTCCCCCATTTCCATCACGAGCCGGCGGTTACCGCGCTCCTCGCATCCGCGGTTCCCGATGCGCTCCCGTCGGTCCTCGGCATCGCGCCCGGCGAGGGGTGGCTGCTGATGGAGGCGGCCGGCTCGCCGGTCCCGCGTTCGGCGGCGAGCGACGTGGACATCCTCCGCGCCATCGATCGGCTCGCCGACGTCCAGCAGCTTCTGCGTGCCCGGCTCGATGGGTTTGTGACGCTCGGTTGCCCCCGGCGCCCGCTTTCGACGCTGCCCGACGACCTGGCGGCAGCCATCGACGAAGCCCCCGGGCTCGGCGGGCCGGCGGTCGCCGCCGAAGAGGCGGCCCAGGTCGTGGACCGGGTCGCCGAGCGCGCGGCGTGGATCGACGGACTCGACTTCGCCGACGTGCTCGTCCACGGGGACTTCCATCCCGGCAACCTGCTCGTTGACGGGCCTGGTACGCGCATCCTCGACTGGTCGGACGCCGCCGTCGGCAACCCGGTGGTGGAGATCGGGCCGTGGTTCGGCGAGGTGCGGCCGGAGCTGCGGCGTCGCGGATGGGATGCCTGGCTTCGCGCGCTGTCGCGCTTCGGGCCGGCAGAGGCGCTCCGTGCCCACGAGGACGATGCCTACGCGGTCGCCTGCGCATACCAGGTGGTCAGCTACGCCGGCATCCTGCGAGGCATCGAGCCTGAGAATCGATACCAGCTCAGCGACGGGTTCAACGGCTACTGGAACGACCTGGTCGCCGGCGTGGCACCGGTCCTGCGATCGTGACCGGCATGAGCGAGCACGAGCGTGACCAGGAGACCGATCGCGAGCAGCAGCCCCAGCCGATCGACGAGTCCACCTACGGCGGCAGCGCCTCCGAGACGGGCGGGCTCTACCACCAGGACGGGCCGACGCGGGCGAATGCCGAGGGCGACACGATGTCGAAGCGCGAGGAGGAGGGCGACCCGCCTCCGGAGAGCCACACCGATGGCTGACGCCCGGCGCTCCGACGAGCGACCCGATCCGGACGAGCCAGCTGCCGGCGACTTCCTCGACGACTCGGGTCCGGGCGCCGATACCGGCGCCGCCCACGAGAACGCTGCCGACGTGGACGACGGCGATCCGACCGACGGACCAGGAGTCGAGGACGTCTTCCGCGCCGGAATGTGACCGTCAGCGCGGCCGCGGGATCGCGTCGCCGCGCAGGACGACGTCGGCACTCGTGCCGCGCCAGTCGTAGTCGCCCGCCTCCTCGTAGGGTCCGAGCAGGCCGTTCTCGCGGAGCCAGCGGTCGTTGTACAGCTTGCCGATGTAGTTGCGACCCGAGTCCGGCAGGATCACGACGAAGAGAGCGTTCGGTTCGTCCATGTCGCGCGCGACCTGGAGCGCCGCCCACAGCGCCGTGCCTCCCGACTCCCCCATCAGGATCCCCTCGCGCAGCGTGGCGACGCGCGCCATGAGCATCGAGTCGCGGTCACCGACCCGCACGACGACGTCGCAGATCGCGGTGTCGTACGTGGAGGGCCAGAAGTCCTCGCCGATTCCCTCGGTCAGGTACGCGCGAGGAGTGTCACCCGAGTAGACCGACCCGGCCGGATCGGCGCCGATGATGACCACATCGGGGTTTCGCTCCTTCAGGTAGCGCCCGATGCCGGTCACCGTCCCGCCCGTGCCGAGCGCCACGACGAGGTGGGTGATCCTTCCGCCCGTGGCCTCCCAGATCTCGGGGCCCGAGGTGTCGTAGTGAGCCTGCGGATTCGCGTCGTTGTGGTACTGGTCCGGCTTCCAGGCGCCGGGCGTCTCGCGCGCCAGGCGGTCCGACACCCGGTAGTAGGACCGCTCGTCATCGGGATCGACGTCGGTGGGACAGACGACCACCTCGGCGCCGTACGCGCGCAGGAGCGCCCGCTTCTCCTCGGACTGCTTGTCGGCCATGACGAAGATGCATCGATAGCCCTTCACCGCGGCCGCCTGAGCCAGGCCGACCCCGGTGTTGCCGCTCGTGGGCTCGACGATGACACCGCCCGGCTTCAGCAGTCCCGCGCGCTCGGCGGCCTCGATCATCGGGATGGCGATGCGGTCCTTCACCGATCCGCCGGGGTTCATGTGCTCGAGCTTGGCGACGATGCGAGGGCGCACGTCGCGCCCCAGCCGGTCGAACGCCACCAGTGGGGTGGCGCCGACCGCGGCCGTCACATCGGGCAGGACTCCGCCCCGTGGCTCAACCAGGGGATGCCTCCGAGCGCGGCTGGGACGCAGGCGCCGGCTCCGGCCGGGACTCGTCCATCGGGCGAATCATCGGCGAGCCCCAGCCCCGGACGTGCCGGTACCAGAGCCAACCGCCGGCGAGGACGAAGCCGATCATGCCGACCCACATCGCGGTCGGGATGCCGAGGATCTCCCAGTTGTTGACGCGATACGTCTCCAGCGCGGTCCGCACCGCGCCGTACCACATGACGTAGAGGAGCACGGCATCCCCGGCGAAGAGGCGCGGGCCGAAGCGCCGGATGACGAACAGCAACGCCAGCATGCCGATCAGGTTCAGCGCCATCTCGTAGGCGAAGAGCGGCACGAACTGCGTCGTCTCGACCGGGAAGGTGATCGCGTCCCAGTCGGTGCCGGCCCGGTTCTCGGCCGCGATCTGAACGCCCCACGGCAGGCACGGCGGAAACTGGTCGCCACACAGCTCGGTCGGCGGCCCGTACAGCTCCTGGTTGACGAAGTTGCCGAGGCGCCCGATGACCTGGCCGAGGAGCAGCGCCGGCGCGAAGACGTCCATCCAGCGTGCCGTGTGCAGCCCCTTCGACCGCGTGTAGAGGAGGATGCCCAGCGCTCCGCCCGCCACGCCCCCGGGGATGCCGAGGCCGCCGTTCCAGATCTGGACGATCTCGGCGGGGCTCGCCGCGTAGTACTCCCACAGGTGGATGACGTGGTAGACACGCGCGCCGACGATCGCGAGGACCATGACGAGCAGGAGCATCGACCACCCGTCCTCGGGATCCTCGTTGAGCCACCGGGCCACGCGGGACCCGAGAAGCCCGGCGACGAGGACCGCGCTGGCGATGATGATCCCGTACCAGTGCACCTGGATCGGGCCGAGCTCGAACGCGACGGGGTCGATCACCCGGCGATTCTAGCGCCCACGGCGGGAACGTCCGACCGCAGTCGGGCCGCAGTGCGGGTCGGCCATTGTGCGTCGCGACGGCGGCGTCCATGATGCGG
>DATLGA010000028.1:0-32059 GCA_035540715.1 Candidatus Limnocylindrales bacterium
CGTCGAAGGCGCGCGTGACGCCGTCGGCGAAGACGATCGCGTCGGTCGCGGCTGGTCGCTCGGGCATGGGCGGTGCGCTCACGCGGCGCCCGCAATGCAAGACGCGTGCCGCTCGCCGAGCAAGCGCTTGCCGCTCAGCACTCGACGCCGCGGCGGGCCAGCAGCTCGCGCAGCCGCGCCGCGTCCCGGGGGGCATGGCCGCCGATGTCGTTGTTGAAATACGCCCACGTCACCAGGCCCGCATCGGTCCATTCGCGGATGCGACCGGCCCAGGCGGCGAGCCGCTGGCCCGGGTAGCGGCCGCCGTACCGCGCGCCCGAGCCGTGGAAGCGAACGTAGACGAACGGCCCCATCGGCTCCGGCGCCGTCTCCGAGCCGGGCATGTCGTGGAGACACAGCGCAATCTCGCCGCGCTCGCGGATCGTCGCCATGACCTCGTCGGCGTACCAGCGCCGGTCACGCATCTCGATCGCCTGGGCTCGGTCGCCCGGCACGGCGGCCAGGAAGGCGGCCAGCCTCTCGACGTTCGGCCGCCAGCGCGGCGGCAGCTGGTAGAGCACCGGCCCGAGGCGGCCGCCGAGCCGCGTCGCCCGGCTCCACAGCCGCTCGAGCGGCTCCTGCGGCTCGCGAAGCCGACGGATGTGCGTCAGGTAGCGGCTCGCCTTGACGGCGAACCGGAACGACGGCGGAACCCGCTGCGCCCAGCGGTCGAAGGATCCGGCCGGCGGGAGGCGGTAGAAGGTCGCGTTGAGCTCGACCGTGTCGAAGGTCTCGGCATAGGTCTCGAGCCACCGAGACCGAGGCACGCCCGTTCCGTAGAACGAGTCGCGCCAGTGGTCGTACTCGAAACCGGAGGTGCCGATCCAGGCTCGCGCGTCCACGCGTCCCGTCAGGCACGGAGCATGCCACTCCGGCAACCGATACACGCCACCCGGAGAACTCGAGACGATGAGCGAGCTCAGCACGAAGGGGCGCGACAGGCTCCGCAAGGACCAGTTCGCCTACGTGGACCGCGACGGCGGCGAGCACCTGCCGATCCACGACGAGTCGCACGTTCGAAACGCGATCGCGCGCTACAACCAGACCGACTTCGAGAGCAAGGCCGCCAAGGAGCGCGCGCGGAAGGCCATCCTGCGCGCCGCCGAACGCCACGGCATCGAGGTGGACGACGACAGCAACGTCCGCCAGCCGGTGCGGTAGCCGATCCGATGCGACCGATCTGGAAAGGCGCGATCACGTTCGGGATGGTGACGATCCCGGTCAAGCTCTACAGCGCCACCGAGTCGAAGGACGTCCGATTCCGCATGCTGTGCAAGGAGCACGAGGCGCCGATCCAGGAGAAGCGGGTCTGCACCGACGGCGGCGAGGAGCTGGCCTGGGACGAGCTGGTCCGGGGCTTCGAGATCGCCAAGGGCGACTTCGTCGTGCTCGCCCCCGACGAGATCGACGCGGCAAAGCCGGAGAGCAGCACCACGATCGACATCGGCGACTTCGTCGAGGCCGAGGAGATCGACCCGGTCTACTTCGAGAAGAGCTACTTCCTCGAGCCCACCGACGTCGGCGCCAAGCCGTTCAGCCTGCTGAAACGGGCGCTCGAGGAGACGGAGCGAGTGGCGCTCGCACGGGTCACGATCCGCACCCGCGAGCGGCTCGCCACGCTGCGCGCGTATGACGGCACCCTCATGCTCGAGACGATGTTCTGGCCCGATGAGATCCGCTCCACCGGCGGGCTGGATCTGCCGGAGGGCGATCAGGCCACGGTGCGCGCCAAGGAGCTCCAGATGGCGCGCAGCCTGGTCGACAGCCTCGCGGAGAAGTTCCGCCCCGAGTCCTACACCGATACGTATCGGACGGCGCTCGAGCAGCTGATCGAGCAGAAGATGAAAGGCGAGACGCGCAACGCGCGACGCCGGAAGCCGGAACCGAAGGTCATCGACCTCATGGAGGCGCTGCAGGCCAGCGTCGAGCAGGCGAAGAAAGGCTCAGGCAGCCGTGCCGCAAAGGGCGGCAACCGGAAGAAGAAGGCGACGAAGCGCTCGCGTTCCGCGGCGTAGGCCGGTCAGAACCGCTCCTCGCCCTCGCTGATCTCGTCGCCACCGACCTGCGTTCGGTCACGCTGCGGCCCGGCGTCTTCTTCGCCGGATGGTGGCGTGGGATGCGACTCCATCCGGTACGCCGGGTCGTCGGGGCTGAGACCGTGGTGCGAGCCGTAGCCATCGTCGCGCGAGGCCATGTTCGTCGGCCCGCCCTCGGGCCGATCCGTCACGTCCCCGGTCTCCCCGAGCTGCGCTGGAGCCCGCCGCCCCTGCGCGTCGGTCATGTCGGCGTGATGGACCGGGTCGTCCATCTCACGCCGCTCGCCCGGGTCGAACTGGCGATCGGGCTCTTCGGGAGTGAGATCGCCGGTGGCGCCGGTCATCCCGCCGCCACCGACGAACGTATCGCGGTCCACGACTAGCGCCGCTGGGCGCCGGCCTCGACCTCGCCGCGCCACGCGCCGGTCTCGGCGCCACGGCTCTCGATGAACTCCTTGAACCGCTCGAGATCGCCCTTGACACGGCGATCCAGGAAGCCGAGCGCGGTGCCGACCTCCTCCACGACGCCCTCGGGATCCACGTCCATCTGGAGCGTGACCCGCGTGGTCTCGTCGTCGATGCGATGGAAGGTCACGACGCCGGCGTTCTCGGAGCCGGTCGTGTTCCGCCACGCCACCCGCTCATCGGGATGCTGCTCGGTGATCTCGGCATCCCACTCCTGCTCGTTGCCGCCGATCTCGGCGACCCAGTGCAGGTGCGTGTCGTCCTTCTGGGTGACCGACTTCACGCCTTCCATGAAGTGCGGGAAGTCCTCGAACTGGGTCCACTGGTTGTAGGCGGTGCTGACCGGCACCTTGACGTCAATGCTCTCGACCACGGAAGCCATGGCGGATTCGTTCCTCCTTCGTGTCTCTCATCGGTTGCCGCCGCCCTGTGTTGCAAGGCACGCGCCAAACCGAGACCGAGGAACCCTCCAGAGAGCCCGAATCCGTGAGGTCTCACGAGCGGCCGATGGGAGCCCGAGGCCGCCGGCGGCGGGCCGATGCGGGAGGCTGTGCCCGACCCGCCGCCGGCGTTCGGCTCAATCGCCGGTCAGTCCGTCCCGAATGACCGTCGCGTTGTGGACGAGCATGCCGTCGAGCGTCTCGGCCCCCGAGCCCTCCTCGCCGAGCGAGTCCGTGTAGATCGGCTCGGTGACGAGCCGGGCGCCGGCCTCGTTGGCGATCGCCCGTGCCAGTCTCGGGTTGACCGAGGACTCGGTGAAGATCGCGGTCACCCCGGCCTCTCGGATCTGGGCGACCAGGGTCTCGACGTCCCGGGCGCTCGGCTCCGAGGAGACGTCGAGCGACGGGAACACCGAGCCGACGAAGTCGAGACCGTACTCGTCGACGAAGTACCCCATCGCGTCATGGTCGGTGACCAGCTTGCGCTGGTCCTCCGGGATCTCGCCGATGAGGCGCCGGACCTCGGCGTCCGCCGCTTCCAGCCGCTCGATGAGGGCCTCGGCTCGCTGCTGGATGCCCTCGGCATCGTCAGGGGCGATCTCGAGGAGCGCGTCACGCGCGTTCTCGACCATGACGATCGCGTTCGGGGCCGTCATCCAGTAGTGCGGATCGGTTTCACCGTGGCCGTGGCCGTCGTCGTGGCCATGCTCATCGTCGTCGTCGTGATGGCCGTCCTCGTCGTCGTGGCCATGCTCGTCGTCGTCGTCGTGGTGGCCGTCCTCATCGTGATGGCCGTCGTCGTCGTGCGAATGGATCGGCTCATCCTCGCCCGGCGTTCGAAGCTCGATGCCTTCGCTGAGGTCGCGTACGCGATCGGCGCCTCCGGCTGCATCGATGGCGGCGTCCAGCCACTCCTCGAGGCCAGCCCCGCTGACGAGGATCAGATCGGCCTGCTCGATGGCGGCACCCTGGGCCGGCGTGAGCTCGAAGTCGTGAGCCTCG
The DNA here is from genome assembly GCA_035540715.1 of Candidatus Limnocylindrales bacterium. Lineage (GTDB taxonomy): Bacteria > Chloroflexota > Limnocylindria > QHBO01 > QHBO01 > JACDBZ01. The sequence continues at coordinate 3,983 of DATLGA010000028.1, forward strand.
ACCCCCGGCGAGAGCAGGACGGTGAGGTCGATCGCGTCGCCGCCGACCTCCGCCGCGATGGACCCGACCTGGGTGGTCGTGGCGACGACGGACGGGCGTACGTCTTCCCCCGGGCCGGCGGCGCCACACGCCGCAGTCGTGAAGATCAGCGCCCCGGCAGCAGCGAGGCGACTAGCGATACCGAATCTCATGTGAGACAAGGTATCACCACGGGGCCATGGGGGTCAAGGGAGGTCGGCCGGGTTCCTTCGTATACTCGCGGGGCCCCGTCGCCGCAGTCGGTCGCTCATCGCGGCCGCGGAGGAGTCGTGATCCGGTCAGCCCACCGCCCTCGTCTGGTCGCGCTGTTCCGGTACGTCGTGCTCGCCGGCCTGGTCACGGCGCTCCTTCCGGCGCCCGCAGTGGCACACGCGGACCTCGTCGAGTCGAGCCCACGCGCGAACGCCTCGCTCCTCGAGTCTCCCGAACAGCTGCGCCTGGTGTTCAGCGAGCCGATCGATCCCGATCTGGCGTACGTGGACGTGCTCGATGCGTCGCAGCGCCGGGTCGACGGCGTGGGAGCTCCGGCGATCCTGGATCCAGGCGACACGATCCTCCTCGATCTGCCGGCGCTCGATCCGGGGACGTACACCGTCACGTACCAGGTCATCTCGGCGGTGGACGGCCACGCCACGACCGGCATCTTCGCGTTCGTGGTTGACCCGGCCGGCACGGAGGCGCCCCCGCCGCTGCCGCCCGAGTCGGCGTCCCCATCCGTCGACGGCTGGACCGTGGCGGGTCGCTGGCTCGGCCTCGGGGGCGCCCTCGTGGCCCTCGGGTCCATGGCGGTGTGGTGGCGAAGCCGATCGGCCCTCGGGACGGGCACGGCGAGCCGGCCGCCGTGGCTGCTCGTGGGCGTTGCCGCGCTGGTTGGCTTCGCCGGCCTCGCGGCGTATCTGTCGCTGGCGGCGCGACCGATCCTCGCCGCTGCACCGGAGCGCGCCGGAGGGTGGTTCCTCGATTTCGCGGCGCCCTTCGGCACGACGCCGTTCGCCGCGGCGATGCGTCTGTCCCTCGCGGGGCTGCTCGTCACGGCGATCGTCGCGGGGATCGCCGCGGCGCTCGGAGGCAGCGCTCGCATGGGCCGATTGCAGGGTCCCCTCGCCTCCGCCGCGGGAGCCGCCACGGCGGCCGCGCTCGCCGGCATGAGCCTGGCCGCCCATGCTGCAGCGGCCGGCGGGCCTGCCTTCGCTGCGCTGGACTGGGCGCATCTCGTCGCCGTGGCCGCGTGGCTCGGGGGCCTGCCCGCCATCTTCGTCCTCGCCCGGCGCTCCGACGCCGCGTCCGGCGCGCGTGACCTGCTCCGCCGGCACGGGGGCCTCGCTCTCCTGGCGGCGCCGGTCGTGGCGCTCACCGGCATCGCGAACTCGCCGCTGGTTCTCGGCGAGAGCCGGGAGCTGGTGGGAAGCGGCTACGGGAACCTCCTGCTCGCCAAGGGGGCGCTGCTCGGCGTCGCGGCCGGAATCGGGGCGGTCAACTTCCTCGTCCTCCGGGGGCGGGGCCGCGCGGCAATCACGGCGCTCGTGGCCGGCGAGCTGGTCGTGGCGGCGATCGCGGTCGGCGTCGCGGCGGCGATGGTCACGATTCAACCCGCGGCGGCACGGGGGCCGGCCCCCACCGCAGCGCCGGTCACCCCTTCCCACCTGTTCGGTACGGCCGGGCCGGCGAGCGTGCACGCGACGGTGAACCTGCCCATGCCCGGCATGCAGTCCTACCAGGTGACGATCAGGGACGCGGAGACCGGAATCCCGCGCGAGGATGTCCAGCGGGTGTTCCTCGAGTTCCAGCCACCACCCGGAGCGGCGGCGACGACGACCGAGCGGGCGGAGCTGTCATCCGACCCGACTCTGCCCGGCCTCTATGCCGGAACCGGGGCATATCTGTCGGTGGAAGGCGCGTGGACCGTGGAGGTGGTCGTCCGCCGAGCGGGGGCCCTCGATGAGTCGGTCGGGTTCACCGTGCCGGTTCGCCAGCCGTCTCCGCCGCGGCTGGTACCGCCGCCCGACACCGGGGTCGGCGTGCCGGCGCCGATCGGCCTGCTGTGGACCGTCCTGCCCACCGGCCCCGTCGGGTGGTTGCCCGCCGCGGCAGCGATCGTCGGCGTTCTCACGATGACCCTCGTCGTTCGACGGCGCTCGCCGGCCCTGAACGTGGTTCGCGCGGCGCTGCTCGCCGTTGTCGTGATCACCATGCTCGGCGCCGGATCGCGAGCGCTGGTGGCCACCGCCAACGCTCCGCCGCCGGACGCCCTGGCCGAGCACGCTCGCCCCGACGGCCTCGTCGGTTCGGTCGAGGATGGCGCGGCGCTGTATCGGGCCAACTGCGCGTCGTGCCACGGAGCCGATGGGCTCGGAGACGGTCCGGTCCGGACGCTGCCGCCGGCGGGCGACCTGCGCGAGGCCGTCGGCGGGATGACGAGCGCCGAGCTGTCGTACCGTATCGCCAACGGGTATGCCGGCACGGCGATGCCGGCCTTCGCCGCCACGCTGACCGAGGGCGAGCGCTGGAACCTGGTGACCTACCTCGAGGACCGATGGAGATGACTGCCCCACGCCGACTGGCAAGCGCGACCGCCCCGATCATCGGCTTCGCGCTTCTGACGAGCCTGCTGCTGCCCGCGACGGCCGCGGCCCACGCCGAGCTCACCGGGACGTCGCCCGAGGCCGATGCGGAGCTCGAGACGCCGCCGACCGAGGTGATGCTCACGTTCGACGACGAGCTCCAGGCGGACGGCAGTGCCTTCACGGTGACCGGTCCCGATGGCACCGTGGCCGGCACCGGTGCGCTCGACCTTCATGTCGCCGACCGGAACGTGCTGCGCGGACTGGTCACCGCCGCACAGCCGGGTGAGTACCGGGTGGCCTGGACGGCGCTCGCCGGGGACGGGCACGAGGACGAGGGGTCCTTCACGTTCACCCTGACCGACGCCACGCCGGCGGCCCCGCCGGACACGGCGTTGAGCGCGGCATCCGGCCCGTGGCTGGCGATCCTCGGCGGCATCCTGATCGTCATGACGGCGGTCGCCGTCGGCACTCGGCGGGCAGCGCATCCGTGACCCGGTTCGCGGCCCTGCTCCTGGGCGCGCTGGTCCTGGCAACAGCCTGCGTGACGGACACCCGGCCCGACGCCGAGCTCTGCGGCCGCCGGGCGATCGAGCTCGAGCTCGCGCTCACGGCGGATGCGCTCGACCCGGCCAACGTCGCGGTCTGTCGCGATCAGGAGGTGACGCTGCACGTCGACTCGGAGGTCGACGGGATCCTCCACATCCACGGCTACGACAGCGAAGTCCCGGCCTTCGCGGTCAGTCCGGGGGAGGTCGCCGACATCACGTTCACCGCCGGGCGCAGCGGCCAGTTCCCGGTCGAGTTCCACGCCAGCGACGATCCCACCGGCGTCGCGGTGGGCATCTTCACCGTCCATGAACCCTAGCCGCCGGCCGGCGGCCTCGAGCGTGCTGGCGGCGCTGGTGGCGGCCACCTGGGGCGTGGCGCTCGTTCCGGAGCCGGCGCTCGCGCACGCCATCGGTGGGACCTTCCAGCTTCCGGTGCCGCTGTGGCTGTACCTGGCCGGCGCCGCGATCGCGGTCGCCGCCTCCTTCGTGGTCACCGCCGCACTGCGACGGCGCTCACCCGCTCCACAGGGCTACCGCACCCGTCCCGTGTCCGAGGGCGTCGCGTCACCGATGCGCTGGATGCTGCGGTTGCTCGGCCTGGCCTGGTGGTACGGGGCGATCCTGGTCGGCTTCCTGGTCGGCGACATCTCGCCCCTGCCGGCGGTGCTCCTGTGGATCGGCATCTGGGTCGGCCTGCCGATCGTCGCGATCCTCGCCGGCAATCCGTGGCCGTCCCTCAGCCCGTTCCGCACGACCTTCGCCGGGCTGGACTGGCTCGCACGCCGCGCCGGCCTGGGAGCCCTCGACGCGGGGATCCGGTATCCGCCGGGCCTCGCCCGCTGGCCGGCGGTGGTCCTGCTCGTACTCGTGATCTGGATCGAGCTCGTCCTGCCCGGCGGCGAGGTCGCCGCGACGGTCGCGGTCGTCATGGCCGCCTACACCCTGCTGACCCTGTCCGGCATGGTGTCGTTCGGCCAGGTCGCCTGGCTTCGGAACGCCGAAGTATTCGAGGTCCTGTTGGCATGGTTCGGCCGCATCGGACCCGTCGGCCGGCTCGCGCGGCGACGTGCTGTGTGCGAGGCCTGTGCGGAGGGCTGCGCTCCGGATCGGTGCATCGATTGCCCCGAGTGCGCGGTGGCCGCCGACGACGCGGAGCGAACGCCCGTCCTGCGTCCATGGGCCCTGGGGCTGACCGACGTCGTGCGCGCCGGCCCGTCGGATGCCGCGTTCATCGTCGTGGCGCTGGCGGGCGTCAGCTACGACGGCCTCCGCGAGACGGCCTTCGGCGCGACGATGCTCGGCACGCTGCTGCCGCCGGTGCAGGCGCTGTTCGGCATCACGGGCACGACCTTCCTCCTCGTCGACACGCTGGCCTACGCCCTCGTCGTGGCGGCCTTCCTCGTGGCCTTCGCCGCCGTCGCGGCGATGACCCACGCCCTGGCGGATCCGGCCCATCGACCGAGCCTCGGAACGGGTGCCGGGGTGCATGCCGCGACCCTGCTGCCGATCGCCGCCGGGTACCTGGTCGCGCACTACCTGACCCTCGTCATCCAGGGCGCGCTGTGGCTGCCGTCGCTCGTGGTCGACCCGCTCATGAGCCTGGCGCCCGAGCTGGACTGGATTCCGGTCAGCTTCGTCTGGTATCTCAGCGTGGTCGCGATCGTGCTCGGGCACGTCGTGGCGATCGTGCTCTCGCACCGGCTCGCCCTTCGACACAGCCCCGGCCGGCCGGCCATGGCGGGACTGCCGATGGTGGCGCTCATGATCGGCTACACGATCTTCAGCCTGTGGGTCATCGCCCAGCCGATCGTGATCGAGCCCGCAATCCCCGCGGCGCTGGGAGCGCCGCGCTGACAGGCGACGACACCTCGGCTAGGCTCGGGGCATGACCGAGGTCAGCATCGCCGCCGCCATCGCCGCGGGGGCGCTGTCGTTCCTGTCGCCCTGCGTGCTCGCGCTGCTGCCGGTGTACCTCGCCTTCCTGGGCGATGCCAGCACGACGTCGTCCGGCGACGGCGTCCTCGCCGACCGGACTGCCGTCCTGCCCCAGGCGGCCCTCTTCATCGCCGGGTTCAGCCTGCTCTTCATCGTCCTGGGCACCTCCATCGGCCTCATCGGCGTGCCGCTGTTCCGGATTCCCGAGGCGCGACAGGCGGCGGGCATCGCGGTCATCCTGCTCGGGGTGCTCACGACCGGCGCCTTCGGCCCGGTCTTCGACCGGTTCCGCCTGGGCATCGACCCCGGCGCGCTGCCGACCGCGCGCTCGGCCCGATCGCTGGCCCTCGGCGCCTTCGTCGCCGTCGGCTGGACCCCGTGCATCGGCCCGGTCCTCGGCGCGATCTTCACGATGGGAGCCTCGAGCGGATCGGCGCCGGTCGTGGCGCTGCTGCTGACCGCGTACTCGATCGGCCTCGCGATCCCGTTCCTGGCCGCGGCGGTCGCCTTTCCCCGGCTGCGTCCGCTCGTGGAGCTGCTGCGACGGCACCACCGCGTCGTCCAGCTGATCTCGGGGCTGTTCATCATCGCCATCGGCGTCCTCATCTACCTCAACGCGTTCGCACGCCTGGCAACCCTGTTCACCTTCGCCCTCTGACCGATCTGGCACGCGCCCTGCGGCCATCGACGTTCGAGACTTGAACGCAGAAACGGAGCACTGACACCGATGCAGCTTGATGGACTGAAAGTCGCCGTCCTCGTCACCGATGGCTACGAGCCGAGCGAGCTGACCGAGCCGATGAAGGCCCTGCGCGAGGCCGGCGCGACGGCCACGATCGTGTCGAACAAGGGCGGGACGATCACCGGCAAGACCGATGCGGACACCGCGCAGGTCGACATGACCCTGGACGAGGCCCGTCCCGAGGACTTCGGCGGGCTCCTCCTCCCGGGTGGCGTGAAGAACCCGGACATCATGCGCCAGGACGAGCGAGGGGTCCGGTTCGTGCGCCACTTCTTCGACGCGGGCAAGCCGATCGCGGCGATCTGCCACGCGCCGTGGATGCTGATCGAGGCGGACGTCGTGCGCGGACGCCGGGTGACCAGCTACCCGTCGCTCAGGACGGACCTGCGCAACGCGGGTGCGGAATGGGTGGACGAGGAAGTCGTCGTCGACCAGGGGCTCGTCACGAGCCGCACGCCGAAGGACCTGCCCGCCTTCAACGCGAAGATGATCGAGGAGTTCGGCGAGGGGACGCACGAGCGCGCTCCCGCCACCGAGGCCGGCGCCACGACTCGCTGACCACCGGCACCAAGCGATCGCCGAGAGGCGCCCTCCGGGGCGCCTCTTCTCCTGCCCGCCACACGCACTACGTCATTTGCTGATGGCGGGCATCCCCGGCGCCGTCGTAAGACGTGGTTGGCACCGTGTACCAGAGCGACCGAACGTACGAGGGCGCGGCCAGCACGCCGCTGCGGTGGGTGCTGTTCTGGATTGCCGTACCGTGGGTTGCCCTGGTGGTCGTCGTGGTGATCTCACGCGCGCTCGTGCCCACCCCCGACACCCGGCTGGCGAATCGGCTCAACGGCGACGCCATTCGCGCCGGAGGCCAGCCGGTCCTCGTCAGCGAGAGCACGACATTCGCCTGGGATCGCGTCTGCTTCTTCCGGCCCTTCACGTCCGCGGCCGCCGTCGAGGAGCGCATCGGCGCCTCGTGGTCGGGACTGATCGACACCGACTTTCCGACCCTCGTGTTCGTGCTCGGCGACGACGTCGCGCGGTACACCTACCTGCGGCCGCACGCCCTCGACGAGCCACCGATCGATGGAGTCTGCCATGGGCGCGAGGAGGCCACGGTCCGCTGGCGTCGTCCGCCATGAGATTCGATCCGCTGCCCTGACCGGTGGTTCGGGCGAAGCGGCTCGAGAAGCAATTCCCGCCGCCGGGCTGGGAACCACGCCGTTCCCCGCCATTCATGAGGCGTTCGCCACGTCGTTCGCCGGGGAGCAGGAGTGTCGCCGGCGATGGAGCGCTTCGCGGGCTTGCACCAATACGTCATCGCCAGCGATGCGCAGACGGAGCCGACGTGACGGCGCGGCGGACGTTGCTCGTGGCGCCCCCGGAGGGATTCGAACCCCCGACGCCCGCCTTAGGACGGCGGCGCTCTATCCACTGAGCTACGGGGGCGGCGCCGCCACAAGGGTACCGTAAGATTCGCCGCATGCCGCGCCCGACCCTCTACGTCCGCGAGGGATGCCACCTCTGCGAGGACGCGAGCGTCCTGCTCGACGACATGCTCGGAACCGATGGATGGGACGCAATCGACATCAGCACCGATGACGACCTGCTCGTCCGATACGCTCACCGCATCCCGGTCCTCGTCGTCGACGGCGATGAGCGCGCGGAGCTGATCATCACCCGCCCCGACGTCGAGGAGGCTCTCGCCTCGCGATGATCGCGGTCCTGCGGCGGCGGCGCTGGAGCCTCGCCTGGCTCCTCCTGATCCTGGCGCTCGCCGCCATCCTCGCCTGGCTCGGCAGCATCCCACTCTTCCGTGGGGAGCCCGACGGACGTGCGGGGACCTGGGTCGGCGAGCCCGCACCGGAGCTGGACCTCCGCGACCTCGACGGCCGCGCCTGGTCGCTGGCCGAGGCCGATGCGCCGCTCGTCTGGGTCAACTTCTGGGCCGTGAGCTGCGAGCCGTGCCGAATCGAGATGCCGGCCATGCAGCGCATCGCCGAGGCGTACGAGGGCCGGATCGAGATCGTGGGCGTGAACTGGGGCGAAGGCCCCGACGTGGTCGGTGACTTCGTGGAGCGCTACGCCATCGGCTATCCGATCCTGCTCGACCCAGGCCTGGCCGCCTACTACCGATGGGCAGGCCTCGAGGGGCTGCCGCGGCACTATTTCATCGGGCCGGAGGGGACGGTGCTGCGCGAGATCATCGGTCCGCTGGAGCCGGCGCGCATGGTCGCGATCGTCGAGGAGCTCGCCGGCCGCTGACCACAACGCGGCCGGTCGCGAGGACCGGCCGCTTCGGATGGAGGTGGTGCGGCGTCAGCCCTCCACGACGAGCGTGCCCTGCATCTCGTTGACGTGCAGGTCGCAGACGAAGAAGTACTCGCCCGGCTCGAGCGCCGGGACCTCGATCTCGTCGACCTCGCCCTCGTTGATGATCTGGCCGAGCGCGATCCGCTCGCCGCCCTGCTCGGTATACACGCTCAGGTTGTGCGGGACGTTCTCGTTGTTGGTCAGACGGATGACGAAGGCCTCGCCGGCCGGCGCCTGGATGGTGTCGACGTCGAAGTCCAGGTCGTCGGCGATGACGGCGACCTCGCCGTTCGTCACCGTCGCGGTGGCGCCGCCGCCCGGGACGGGAGCGGGGGTCCCTCCGCACGCGGCGAGGGCGAGAACGAGGAGTGCAGTCAGGCCGAGAAGCGCGCCGCGGCGCAGCGCGAAGAGCATCGGGTTCACGTGGGTCAGCGTCCTTTCGACGAAGTCATCTCGGGCTTCGAAGGTGGCATGGGCAATGATACCGGCCGCCGAAGCGAGGGTCGAACGCGGCTACCGTCAGTCCCCCGCCGCGCGGTAGCCGCCCTTCTCGGTGCGCTCGAGGCGGATCGGCATCGGCCCGGGGTCGTGGGTGAAGTAGGACCACCAGCCCTCGCGCTCCGCCCGCGAGACGAGCTCGTTGCGGACCTCGATCGCGTCGACGGGATAGTCGTCGAACGCGCTCGTCCAGCGCACCGGCACCTGCCAGCGCGTCGGGATGAGATCGCCCCACAGGATCGCGCGGTCGGCCGGGTCATCGGCGCGGCGCGGCGGACGTCCCGCACCGATGAGCACGGCCTGCGAGCCGCGCGTGTGCCCGCCCGTGCGGAGGACACGGACTCCCTCGACCAGCTCGACCTCGCCGCTCACCTCGGCGAGCAGGCCGGCGGCCCGGATCGCGTCGAGCTGGCCGACCTCCATGATGCCCTGGACCCGCAGCTCGTCGCCGTGTGCCGCCTCCGACTCGTCGCGCTGGACGACGTAGCGGGCGTTCGGGAAGCTCGGGCGGCCATCGGCGTCGAGCATGCCGCCGGCGTGGTCGTAGTGGAGGTGGCTGACGACCACGAAGTCGATCGAGGCGGGATCCTCCCCCACCGCACGCAAGGCCGTCACCGGATCTCCTCCCTCGACGCCCTTGATGTCGCGATCCTTGTCGCTCATGCGGGCGCCGGTCCCGGTCTCGAGAAGCAGGCGCTTGCCACCAGCCTCGACGATCAGCAGGTTGAGGCGGCAGAGCAGCCGGCCGCGCTCGTCCGTGTCGACCAGGCGGCTCCAGAGCGGCTTCGGCACGACCCCGAAGAATCCACCGGCATCGGGCCGGAACCAGCCGGCCCGCACCACGCGCACGGTCACGCCTCCGGCGAACCGCCGGGGCTCCTCGATCTCGTAGAGGGGCTCGGTCACGACCGAGGGACGCGGCTGCGCTCGAAGTCGGCGTGGTATCGGCTCGCGGTCGGATCGGTCTGGCCGCGGTAGCGCGAGCCGAGCCGCTCGTCGCCGTAGCTGACCTCCGCCGGAGAGCTGAGCCGCTGGAAGCTGATCTGGCCGATCTTCATCCCGTCGTACAGCTTGATCGGCAGGTTGGCGACGTTCGAGAGCTCGAGGGTCAATGTGCCCTCCCAGCCGGGGTCCACGTAGCCGGCCGTCGAATGGATGAGGAGTCCCAGGCGGCCCAGGGAGCTGCGGCCCTCGAGGCGTGCCACGAGGTCGTCGGGCAGCCCCACGCGCTCGAGCGTGGCTCCGAGCACGAACTCGCCCGGATGGAGGATGAACGGCTCGTCACCGGCGATCTCGACCAGCTCGGTGAGCTCCGGCTGGTCCTGGCGCGGGTCGATGACCGCCGTGCGGTTGTTGCGGAAGACGCGGAACCGATTGCCGAGGTGGAGATCGACGCTCGAGGGCTGCACGGCATCGGCCACGAAGGGATCGATGACGATCCGGCCGGCGTCGATCTCGGCCCGGATGTCGCGGTCGGACAGGATCATGCGGCGCTGATGGTACTCACTCGGTGCGGCCGCGGATGAGCCGATCCACCTCGCGCTGCAGCGTCTCGATGTCGTCGTACGCGTGGTAGACCGATGCGAAGCGGATGTACGCCAGCTGATCGAGCTCGCGGAGCGCCTCGGTGGCCAGGCGCCCGATCTCCGTCGACGGAATCTCGGCGTCGCCGCGGCTTCGGATCTGCGCCTCGATGTCGTCGACCGCCGCCTCGACGCGGTCGAGCGTGACGGGCCGCTTCTGGAGGGCCTTGAGCATCCCGGCGCGAACCTTTTCACGATCGAAGTCCTGCCGGGCCCCGTCGCGCTTGACGACGACGAGGCGCGCTCCCTCCGGTCGCTCGTAGGTCGTGAACCGATGGGAGCACGTCTCGCACTCGCGCCGGCGGCGGATGGTGCTGCCGGCCTCGAGGTCGCGCGAGTCGATGACGCGCGTCCCGGTCTGCTCACAGCGGGGGCAACGCATGGCGTTCGGTGCTCCTGGCGGGCCTATACCAGTGGTGGTACCGGCCCGAAGGATACCACAAGATGTCGCGGTGTGGACGTCAGTCGTATATCGCGTATATACCGCAGACCGATCAGGGCCGGTCGCGCTGCATCCGCGCGGCGACGGTGGCTTCCGCCGGCTTGCCGGGCTCCCACTTGATCAGCACCTCGGCGATCTCGGCCATGCGGAGGCGCGCGTGGTTCACGTTGCCGTGGCCGCGCTTGTAGTACGTGAACGGCTCCTCGTCCTCCGGCGGGCGGTGCGGCAGACGCGTGATCGCGCAGCCGCGCTCCACGGTGACGAGCCCGCGGAGCGCCCGCTCGAGGTTCGCCTCGTACTCCATGTGAAGGCCGTGCAGGTCCTCCGGGGCGAGCATCTCGCGCAGCCCTTCGGCCTCCTTGTCGAGCAGCTCCTCGTGAACGGTGAGGCGCTCGACCGCCTCTTCCGGCTCGATGGCGCGCCGCCGGAGCGCGTCGATGTCGTCGGCCAGCTCCACGAGGCGGGCGTCGATCCGCGCCGTGCGCTCCACGAGGTCCGCCCGGTACTGCCCGAGCTCGCGGCCCGGTCCGAAGACGCTTCGCCGGCGCCCGCCGAACAGTGATCGCATCATGGCGTGGACTCCCTAGGCACCCTTGCGCCGCCGGATCTCTTCGGTCAGCGCCGGAACGATCTGGAACAGGTCGCCCACGACGAAGAGGTCGGCGAACTCGCCGATCGGGGCATCGGGATCCTTGTTGATGGCGACGACGTGCTCGGCGGTCTGCATCCCGACCCGGTGCTGGATCGCGCCACTGATCCCGGCGCCGATGTAGAGCGAGGGCTTCACGACCTTGCCGGTCTGCCCGATCTGGAGCTGGTACGGGATCCAGCCGGCGTCCGCCGCGGCTCGCGAGGCGCCGACCGCGCCGCCCAGGACGTCGGCGAGCTCGTGCAACGGCCCGAAGCCTTCCTCGCCGCCGACGCCGCGGCCGCCGGCGATGATGACCGTGGCCTCCTCGAGGTTGACGACCTGCGCCTCCGCCTCCTCGCTCTCGGCCACCGTGGCCCGGGTCAACGCCGACTCGCCGGTCGAAGGAGCCTCGGCGACCTCGGCGGTTCCGTCGCCCGGCTCGCGCGGCGCGAAGGTGCCAGCCAGCACCAGCACCACCGCCGGCGTGGCGGCACCCGCTGCGGGAGCGCTCGTCGTGATCACGCTGCCCTGCAGGGTGGCCATCTCGACGCTCGGGCGGCCGTCGGCCAGCGACACGTGGCGCGCGGGACCGAAGGCCGGCACGTCGAGGGAGCCCATCACCACCGCCGCGATATCGCGGCCGTTCGGCGTCGCCGGCGCCAGCAGGACGAGGCCGGACTCGCGCGCGGCGGAGGCCGCCGCGGGTCCGTACGTCACCGCGGGACGGTCGTCGTCGCCGAGCACGACGACGCGAGCTGTGCCGTGCGCGCCGAGGCTCGCGGCACCGGAGGCGGCTCCCTGACCGTAGGCCAGCGCGACAGCGGCTCCGCCGGACTGATCGGCAAGGTCGGCAGCGCCGGAGGCGAGCTCGAGCGCGGATCTGGCCGGCTGGCCGCCGGTGAACTCGGCGAGGTAGAGGATGTCGTTGCTCATCGGTCTCAGATCAACTTTCGTGCGGCGAGCCAGTCGGCGATCTTCGCCGCGGCTTCGGGAGCTGGCAGGTTCTCGACGCGTTCGGTCGGCGCCTTTTCCTCCGGCGGGCGCGTCTCGGTCACCGTCGTCAGCGCCGCGCCGTTCAGATCGTCGGCCGCAAGGCCCAGATCGGACAGGGACCACGTCTCGAGCGGCTTGCGTTTGGCGGCCATGATGCCCTTGAGGCTGGCGTAGCGGGGCTCGCCCACCTGGTCGGTGACGCTCGCCACGACCGGCAGCGGCGCGCTGACCCAGTCGTAGCCCGTCGAGGACAGGCGGCGCACACGCGCCTCGCCATCCCCCACCTTGAGCTCGGCGCCGTACGACAGCAGCGGCACGTTGCGCATCGCGGCGACGGCGCCGGGCACGAGCGAGCCGCGCGCGTCGTCGGAGGCCATGCCCATCAAGGCGACGTCGGGAGCGAGCTTGTCGAGGGCCGCCGCGAGGACCTTCGCCGTCGCCCACTCGTCCGCGCCAGCCAGCGCCGGATCCGTGACCAGCACCGCGTCGTCACCGCCCATGGCGAGCGCGCGGCGGAGCGCCTCGGAAGCCTGCTCCGGGCCCATCGACAGATACGTCACGGACTCCGCCGAGCCGCCGTCGAGGAGCCGGAGGGCCTGCTCGATGGCGTACTCGTCGAGCGGGTTGATGATGGCCTCGACGCCGGCGCGGTCGAGCCGGCCGTCATCGGTGTAGCGCTTGTCGGCCCCCGTGGCGGGGACCTGCTTGATACAGACGACGATCTTCACGATCGGGGTGCTCTCTCCTCTCGTTCAGCCCCGCCGCGCAACGCCGGCCCGTTGGAGGAGCTGGCGCGCCACGATGAGGCGCTGGATCTGCTGGGTGCCCTCGTAGAGCTGCGTGATCTTCGCATCGCGCATCATGCGCTCGACCGGGTACTCGGTGATATAGCCGTATCCGCCCAAGACCTGCACGGCATCGGTGGTGACCCGCATTGCGGTGTCGCCGGCGACGAGCTTGGCGCTGCTCGTCCAGTACGGCAGGTCGCGTGCCTCCGCGTCGACCCGCGCGGCGGCGGCATACGTCAGCTGGCGCGCCGCCTCGGTCTGCGAAGCCATGTCGGCCAGCATCCACTGGATCCCCTGGAAGTCGACCACTCGCTCCCCGAACTGGGTGCGATCGGCCGCGTAGGCGATCGACGCGTCGAGCGCGCCCTGCGCGATGCCGACCGCCTGCGCCGCGATGCTGAGCCGCGACCGATCGAGCGTCTCCATTGCGATCTTGAAGCCGTCGCCCTCCTCGCCGAGCCGGTTCTCCGCCGGCACCCGAACGTCGTCGAACGTCAGCTCGGCGGTCGGCGAGCCGCGGATGCCCATCTTGTGCTCGACGCGTGGGGCGGCGAAGCCGGCGGTATCGGCCTCGAGGATGAAGGCGCTCATGCCCTTGCGGCCGCCGGCCTCCACATCGGTGAGCGCGAACACGGTCAGCAGGTTGGCGATCGAGCCGTGGGTGATGAATCGCTTGCTCCCGTTGAGCACGTAGGCGTCGCCGTCGCGCACCGCGCGCATCCGGTTCGAGGCGACGTCGCTGCCGGCGGCGGCCTCGGTCAGCGCGAAGGCCGCCAGCCACTCGCCCGAGGCGAGGCGGGGCAGGTATCGGTCCTTCTGCTCATCGGTCCCGGCCAGGACGATCGGCAGGGCGCCGAGCTTCTGGACGATCGGGATCAGCGAGGTCGTGGCGTCGGCGCGCGAGATCTCCTCCACGAGGATGCTCTGGGCGATCGTGTCGAGCCCCGTTCCCCCATGGCGCTCCTCGAAGCCCGTCCCGAGCAGGTCCGCCTCGGCGAGCAGCTCCTTGAGGTCCCACGGGAAGTCACCGGATTCGTCGATCGCAGCGGCGCGCGGGGCGATCCGCTCCTCGGCCAGCTCGCGCACCATGGCGCGCAGCTCGTCGTGATCGGCGGTTGTCAGGTACGTCACTCGGCTCCCAGCGGCGAGGTTCGGGCGGTCGAGTCTAGCGGATCGGGCGCTTGGAGACCGTCGTATATACGGGATATACGATGCGCCGCCGGTCAGTCGTGAGGGCCGCGGAGCTCCACCTGTCCGTCGCGGATCCGGGCCTGGTAGCCCACCTGACGGCTCGTGGCCGGGCCGTGGACGACCCTCCCGTCACGAAGCCGGAAGACGGACTGGTGCCACGGGCACTCGATCGTGTCGTCGCGCAGGACGCCGTCGGCCAGCGGGCCGCCCAGGTGCGAGCAGGTGTTCTTCAGCGCGTGCACGAGGTCGCCGCGCCGCACCAGCAGGACGGCGGTCGAGCCGAAGGTCGCCTTCACCGGCGTCTGCTCCGGCAGCTCGGCCGCGGGCAGGACCGCCGTGAACTCGGGCGCGCGCTTGCCGCGGCTGAAGGCGTTGAGGTTGACGGTGTAGCCGTACTTGTACACGACATGGCCGCCGATGTAGGCCCCGAGGCTGATGATCGCGTAGCCGGCGAGCAGGCCCCAGAACGCCGCGTCGTGGTTGCCGTTCAGGCGCTGCATCGTCGAGAAGGCAAAGCCGCCGAGCCCGACGATGTTGATGATCCCGTGCAGCCCGGTGACGTCGCGCGTGACGGTATCGGCCGAGGTGTCCTTGAAGTCGGTCAGCCCGGTGACGATGGCGCCGATGCCGGCGAGCCACACGAGGCCCACGATCCATGTCGTTGCCGTCTCCAGCCCCTCCACGCCGAAGACGACCCGAAGCAGGTCGAGCAGGAGCGCCGCCGTCGCCCCACCGACCACCACGTCGACGAGGACCGCGTGCAGCGAGTGCCCGAGCCAGACCCCGTTGAGGAAGTCCTGCAGGTATCGACCCGGCGTGCCGAGCGCGCCGAAGATTGCGCGCGTCGCGCCGGCGATGCCGTTCGACAGGCCGCGGAGGGGGCGGGCGGAACGCTCGAGCATCGGGCCTAGGCCGTGAGCTCCTGCGCAAAGCCTCGGAACACCTCGATGTGGCGCTCGATGTCCTCGTCGGTGTGCTGCACGGAGAGCGTCCACTGGTCGTCGGGGCCGGGCGGCAGGAGGATGCCCCGGTTCGCCAGGTAGAAGAAGGCAGCGCTCCACAGCTCCGCATCCAGGCCGATGAAGTCGCGGTAGTTCGTGACCCGGCCGGGCGTGAACATCACGCAGCCCTTCGGTCCGACGTTGATCGCGTATCCGGGCAGGCCGTACTCGTCGAGCACCGCCTGGCAGCCGGCCGTGAGCCGTTCGGCCATGGCGTGGAGGCGCGGATACGCGTCGCGGGTCAGGATCTTCCTGAGCGTCACGAGCCCGGCGGTCATCGACAGCGGGTTGCCGTTGAAGGTGCCGAGGTGAGCGACGCGGGTCGCGCCCCCCGGGATCGTCGTGCGCTCGAGCCCCGAGCCGGCGGCGTCGGCGGAGAACGCGGGCGTGCCCTCGAGCGTCTCGATCGCGGCCATGACCTCCCGCCTGCCGCCGAAGGCGCCGATCGGGATCCCGCCGCCGATGCTCTTGGCCAGGCAGAACAGGTCCGGCTGGACGCCGAAATGCTCGTACGCGCCACCCCACGCCAGCACCACGCCGGTCTTCACCTCGTCGAAGATCAGGACGACTCCGTGGGCGTCCGCCAGCTCGCGCAGCCGTTCGAGGTAGCCCGGCTCGGGCGGCACGACGCCGATGTTGAACTGGACCGGCTCGACGAGGATTGCCGCGACTTCACCGTCGTGCGCCTCGAGGATGCCGGCCAGCATCTCGGGCTCGTTGAACGGGGCGACGATCGTCTCGGCCAGCCGGCTGCGCGGGATGCCGGCGCTGGCCGGCACGGTGTTCGGCTGCTCGACCGGTCCCATCGCGTCGCGAGGCGGCTGGATCGAGACGAGCACGTCGTCGTGGTGACCGTGGTAGCCACCCTCCATCTTGATGACCTTCTCGCGGCCGGTGTAGCCACGCGCGACGCGGATCGCGTCCATCGTCGCCTCGGTGCCGGAGTTGCTGAAGCGCACGAGATCGGCCCCGAAGCGCTCCTTGAGCTCCTCGGCCAGCTTGATGCTGTCCTCCACCGGGAACGTGTAGCACGTGCCGTTCGCGACCCGGTGCTGGAGCGCCTCGGCGAGGACGGGATGCGAGTGCCCGGCCGCGAGGACGCCGAAGGCCATGTCGAAGTCGATGTACTCGTTGCCGTCCGCGTCCCAGATGCGGCTCCCGCGCGCATCGGTCATGAACAGCGGGTACGGGTCGTACGCCTGGAACGAGCTGGCCACGCCGAGTGGCAGCGACTCGCGCGCCCGCGCGAACAGCTCGCCGCTCCGCCCGGTGCGCCGTCGGTAGGACTCCTCTTCGCGCGCCGCCATCTCGGCGATTCGCGCCCGGCTGATCTGGTGCCCGGTGACCGTCACGGTCGACCTCCTAGCGAGCCCCCCACTGGTAGCTCTCCTTCACGAACCGGAGCTCCACGAGCGTCTCGGTGGAGCGGATCCCGTCGATCTCGGCAAATCGCTCGGTCAGCACGCGGAGCAGGTGCTCGTTGTCCTCGCACACGACTTCGCAGAACAGGTCGAAGCGGCCCGCGGTGATGACGACGTACGTGACCTCGTCGAGTTCGGCGATCTGGTCGGCGATCCGCTCGAGCTTGCCCGGTTCGACCTTGAGGCCGATGAGGGCCGGCTGCTGGAACCCCATGGCGAGCGGGTCGGTCACGCCGACCACCTGCACCACCCCGCGCGTGATCAGCCGCTCCGCCCGCTGCCGGACCGTGGCTTCCGGAACCTTGAGCTCTCGGCCGATCTGGGCATAGGGTCGGCGCCCGTCGAGCTGGAGACACTTGATGATCGCCTTGTCGAGGTCATCCAGTGCCGGGCGGCGGCCGCTGGGCTGGATGCTGCGCACTGCCATAGCGCGAGGGTACTCATCCGCGACTTCGAGGTCAACTTTCCGTGGACGAGGCGTCCTGAAATTGCGGATTCCGTGCTGAACGGTCCGGCGATCACTCGCTGTCGGAGACCGACGCCGGCTCCACGACCCCCTGACCGCTGCCCACGTCGCGCTGCCACGCGCCGGTCGCATCGGCGAGAAGCTCGGCGACGTCGCGGACCGCGACATCGGTCCGGTCCAGATCCGTCGTGCCGTCGCGGAGCATGATCAGGCAGAACGGGCACGCGGTGGCGATCTCGTCCGGCGACTTCTCGAGCGCCTGCTCGGTGCGCTTGTGATTGATCCGCTTTCCCTCGTGCTCCTCCATCCACATCCGCGCGCCGCCCGCACCGCAGCACATCCCCCGCCGATGATGGAGGTCCATCTCCACGACGCTTCCGCCCGACGCCTCCACCACCCGCCGGCCCTCGTCGTAGACCTGGTTGTAGCGCCCGAGGTAGCAGGCGTCGTGGTACGCGACCACCGCCTCGCGGTGCTCCGAGGGCACCAGCCGGCCCTCCGCGACGAGCCGGTCGAGCAGCTGCGTATGGTGGATCACCTGCACGCCCGTCAGGCCGAACTGGGGATACTCGTTGCGGATCGTGTTGAAGCAGTGCGGGCAGGTCGCGACGATCGTCGAGATGCCGTGCTCGGCATGCGCCGCCGAGAGCGTCGCCACGTTCTCCTCGGCGAGCATCTGGTAGAGGTACTCGTTGCCGGCTCGGCGCGCGGGGTCACCGGAGCAGGTCTCCCGGGCCCCGAGCACCGCGAACGGCACCTCGGCCTGCTCGAGCAGCTGGGCCATGGCGCGCACCACCTTGCGGTTGCGGTCGTCGAAGGCGCCGGCGCAGCCCACCCACAGCAGGACCCGCTCTCCGTCGAGCCAATCCCCGGTGGGCGTGCGCTCGTGGATCGTGCGCCACGGCCGACCGCCGCCATCGCGGGGGCCGTTTCGGGAACCGTTCCGGGGCGCGGACGCGTCGGCCTCGCCCAGGACCGGAACGTCGAGGCCCTTCGCCCAGTCGAGCCTCGCGCTCTTCGGCTGCCCCCACGGGTTGCCGGCGTTCTCCATGTTCCGGAACGCGGCGTTGAGCTCTTTCGGGAAGCGGCTCTCCTCGAGCACCGCGTTGCGCCGGATCTCGACGATCGTGTCGACGTGCTCGATGAGCACCGGGCAGCCCTCGACGCACCAGCCGCAGGTCGTGCATTGCCACACCGCCTCCTCCGGGATGGCGTTGTCCATGAGCGGCAGGGTGAGCGCCTCCTCGGCCCGCTCGTTGGCCAGCTGCAGGGCGTCCTCGGACGCAGCCGCCCCGCCGTTCGCGCCACCCTTCCATGCCCGCTGCGCGGACGCCGCCGCCGCCAGCGCCGTCTCCGCCGCCACGATCTGGTCGCGCAGGCCCTCCATGAGGTGCTTCGGGCTGAGCGTCTTGCCGGTCATCGAGGCCGGACAGAACTCCATGCATCGGCCGCACTCCGTGCACGCCAGTCCGTCGAGGAGGTGTCGCCAGGTCAGGTCCTTGACGCCCTTCGCCCCGAAGACCGGCAGCTCCTCGCCGTCTGCGGGCTCGGCCTCGAGGTCCATCTTGCGCAGCGCGCCGCGGGGCTCGAGGTTCTTGAAGTAGACGTTCGGCTCGCTGCTGATGATGTGGAGGTGCTTGCTGTACGGCAGGTACGCGCCGAAGCCGAGGACGAGGAGGATGTGCGCCCAGGCCATGACGCCGAAGCCGATCTCCGCTGCCTGCCGGCCCATCGGCTCGAGGGCGAGGCTCAGCGGCCCGGCCAGGATGGCCCACGGCCGCGCATGGTTGTCCGGCTCCAGCACGTAGATGAACGCATCGCCGATCCACTCGGTCAGGACGATGAGGAAGATCAGGCTGAGGATGACGAACGCGTCACGCGTGAGCGCCAGCCGCGGAGGCCGGATGACGATCCGCCGGACGGCGTAGTACACGACGGCCGCCAGCACGAGGCCGATGAAGACGTTCGCGAAGAAGATCGCCACGCTCCACAGGAGGCCCCCGAACGGCCACGCGAGGACCGTCTCGACCAGACCGTTGGTCAGGTAGTTGCCCGTCGTCGCGAGCAGGACCACGAATCCCCAGAACACGAAGGCGTGGGCGATCCCGGGGCCCGGGTCCTGGAGCAGACGTTTCTGGCCGAAGACGAAGACGCCGAGCGCGGCGATGCGCTCACCGATGCGTCCGAACCGATCGATCGGGCGTCCGCGTCGGAGCACGGCCATGTGCCACCGCGCGCGGCGCCAGAACAGCACCACCGCGACCGCGACGGGCACCACGATCAGGGGATAGAACGGGATGGAGGCGTCCATGGCTGCGGGTCATGGTAGCCGCGCGGTCGCGTCCCCCGCCGGGCGCAACCATCAGTGATCCTCGCCGGCGACCTGGTCGAGGGCGTGGCGCAGTACCGGCAGCAGGGCCTCGAGGGACTCCGCTGCTCCCTTCGGCGAGCCTGGCAGATTGGCGATCAGCGCCATCCCCCGAACGCCGACGACCGCCTGCGAGAGGGCGGCCATCGGCGTCGACGCCATGCCGGCGGCGCGCATGAGCTCGGCCAGCCCCGGAGCCTCGCGCTCGATCGCCCGACGCGTGGCCGCCGGCGTCACGTCGGTCGGGGTCAGGCCGGTTCCGCCGGTGGTGAGCACGAGCCGATGACCGGCATCGGCCAGCCTGGCGAGGAGGCCGGCAATGGCGTCGGCGTCGTCGCGCACCAGGATCGGCTCGGGAGCGACGTCGTAGCCGGCGGCCCGGAGGCGCTCGACGAGGACCGGGCCCGAGGCGTCCTCTCGCTCCCCCGCCGCCGAGCGGTTCGAGCAGGTGACCACCACCGCTTCGTGCGTCGCGGGCTCGAGGGTGACGTCGCCGGCCCCTGGCGCCTCACGCGCCCAGCCACCGGAGCGACCGCCGGACTTCTCGAGCAGCTCGATCCGCTCGATGACGATGTCGCGCTGGAGCGCCTTGGTCATGTCGTACAGGGTGAGGGCCGCCACTGACGCGGCGGTCAGCGCTTCCATCTCGACCCCGGTCCGGGCCACCACCCGAGCCTCTGCACGAACGGTGACGGTTCCGGCCTCGCGATCGGGCGTCAGCTCGACCTCGACCAGGTCGAGCGGGAGGGGGTGACACAGCGGGATGAGCTCGGCGGTGCGCTTGGCAGCACCGATGCCGGCCAGCCGTGCCGTGATGAGCGCATCTCCCTTCGGTCCGCCGGCGTCGAGGAGCCGGGCGAGCACCTCGGGCCGCATCCGGACGACGGCCCCGGCCACCGCGCGTCGGGCGGTCGCCGGCTTGTCGCCGACATCCACCATGCGGGGGCCGCCCTCGTCGTCGAGGTGGCTCGGTCCGGTCGTCATGGGCTGGTGAGCGGGATCGGCGCGAGCACGATCGCCTCGTAGGTCGCGGCCGGATCCGCGGCGTCGGAACCCTCGGGGACGACGAGCAGGGCGTTGGCGCCGGCCATCGGGCGCAGCTGAGACGAAGCCTGCCCGCCGGCGGGCGCCGCCCGGATCGCGCCATCCTCGCGCGAGACGATCACGCGCAGGAAGGCGCGGCGGGTGGGGTCCTTGGCCATCCGCTGTGTGGGAGTGGCGCGCACACGCACCCGGCCGTCGTCGCCGAGGTCGAGCATCGTGCGGATGAAGGGGCGAACGAACAGCTCGAAGGTGACGAGCGCGCTGACCGGGTTTCCGGGCAGGCCGATGACTGGCGCGCCGTCCAGGGTCCCGACCGCCAGCGGCTTCCCCGGCTGCACCGCGATGCGCCAGAAGTCCAGGCTGCCGTGGCGCTCGAGCACGCCGCGCACGTGATCGCGGCGGCCCACGCTGACGCCGCCGGAGGTGACGACGAGGTCGCCGCGCCGTGCCGCATCGATCATCGCCTCCTCGGTCGGCACGGCCTGGTCCGGCACGCGGGCCAGGACGATCGGCTCACCCCCGGCCTCGGTCACGGCGGCCGCCAGGCTGGCCGAGTTCGCATCGTGGATCTGTCCTGGCCCGAGCGGCTCCCCCGGCGCTACGAGCTCGTCGCCGGTCGACAGGATGGCCACGCGGGGTCGGCGCCGAACCTCGACGCGACCGAGCCCCAGCGACGCCAGCACGGCGATGCGCGCCGGCGTCAGCTCGCCGCGCAGACAGAGCTCGTCGCCGGCCGCCGTGTCGTGGCCGGCGGCCCGCACGTGGGCGCCGGGATGGACGCGCTCGGGAACGACCACCGCACCGTCGAGCTCGTCCACCTGCTCGATCGGCACCACCGCGTCGGCACCGGCCGGCAGCGGCGCACCGGTCGCGATCGCGACGGCGCTTCGGGCTCCGACGTCCGGCACGTCGCGGGCGCCCGCGGCGGACTCCCCCACCACCTGCAGCCGGCCGGGCGTGTCGGTCGAGCGCACCGCGTACCCGTCCATCGCCGAGTTGGCGAACGGCGGCACGTCCACCGTGGCGACGACCTTCGGCTCTACCAGGACCCTTCCGAGCGCATCGGCCAGGGCGACCGTCTCACCATCGGTGCGGCGGGCGTGCGCCAGGAGCCGTCCGAGGGCCTCGTCCAGCGTCAGCATCGGATCGGGCTCAGAAGCCGAGCTTCATGCGCGCTTCGATGAGCCGCAGGATGCCCGACCGACTGACCATGCCGATCGGGTGACGGGCGTCGGCCTCGACGACCGGGAGCTGCCCGACCTCCCGCTCCTGCAGGAGCTTGAGCGCCTCGGTGAGCGGCGCGTCCGGACCGATCGTCGCCAGCTCGCCGTACCGCGTCATGACGTCCGTGACCCGCGCGCCGTCCCAGCGGTCACGCGGCAGACCGCGAACGTCGGTGAGCGTCACGATCCCGGCCAGGCCGCCGTCGTCGTGCCGCACGAGGAAGGCACGATCCTCGCCACGTAACAGGCGCTCGGACACAAAGTCGGCGATCGGCTCGTTCGGCGAGACCGACGGGGGCTCCCGCTCGATGGCGTCGCGGACCCGGACGCCGGCCAGGCTGCGCTCGACGCCTGCCTGCGCGGCCGTCGCCTCGGCCGCGTTCGAGAGGAACCAGCCGATCAGCGCCAGCCAGACGCCGCTGAAGATGTCGGTGCTCAGCGCCACGAAGACGCCGAAGCCGATGAGCCCGTATGCGAAGAGGCGGCCGACGCCGGCCGCACTGCGGGTCGCGGAAAGCCGGTCGCCACGCAGCTTCCAGATGACGGCCCGCAGGACCCGTCCACCGTCCATCGGGAATCCGGGAATGAGGTTGAACAGCCCCAGGAGGATGTTGATGAAGCCGAGCCAGCCGACGAGCGCCTGCAGCTGCGGCTGGTCGACGAAGAGGTCGGCGCCGATGAGGACGACGCCGATGGCGATGCTCATCGCCGGGCCCGCCAGCGCGATGAGCGCCTCCTCGCGCGGAGTGCGAGAGTCGGAGTCGATGCTCGTCGCGCCACCGAAGATGAACAGGGTGATGCCTTCGACCTTCAGCCCGAAGCGTCGCGCCACGAGCGCGTGCGACAGCTCGTGCGCCAGGACCGATGCGAAGAAGAGCGCGGCGGTCACGGCGGCGACGATCCAGTAGAGGCCGGTTTCCCACCCGGGGAACTGGCGCGGGAACGCAGCCGCGGCCAGCGAGTACGTGACGAGGAAGGCGATCACCAGCCAGCTGGGATGAATCGCGATGTCGATGCCCGCCAGCCGGCCGACCTTCCAACCTGGGCCCATGCCGGGGAGTCTAGATCAGGGCCCTGCGGGCCGGTCCCTCGGCCCGCCGCGCCAGCGATTCAGGCCGAGGAGGCTGACGAGGATCGCCGCGAGGATGATCGTCGCGCCGGCCGCGAGCGCGGCGTCGAACCAGAACGGCTGCGGGAACAGCGTGATGAGGTTCGATCCCTCCTCGAAGAGCCACGTGCCCGGTGGGAAGAAGATCTCGTGGAAGACGACGAAGGCAGGCTCGAACGCGATGGCGAACGTCCCAGCCAGGAGGATCGCAATCGTGCCGACCAGGCCACCCGCCACGAGCAGGATGCGACCGGCCCGCCTGCGCTCGCCGCGGAGCATGGCTCCCGTCACGCCGGCGATGACCGCGCTGAGCAGCACGATGGCGCCGAGGATGCGGACGAGGAGCGACACGTCGCGCATGTGCGAGCGCTCGCGCTCGTCGAGCAGCGGTTGGCCGGGCTCGAGCGCGGCCTCGAACGACCCGTCGGTCCAGACGTCGATGAGAAGCTCCCCGGTGACGCGGTCGATCTCCGCCTGGCCGGTGTCGAATGCCTCCGCCACGCCGTGGCGCTGCTGGAGCACCGAGGTGAACCAGACGTTGAAGAGGAGCAGCGGCCCGACGAGCATCACGAGCACCGCGACCGAGACGCCGAGCAGGAGCCCGGCCGCGACCGGCGCTCGCTGAGTCGAAGCCGTCGAGCTCAGAAGACCCGTCCCGCCATGCGCCCGGTGCCGATGACCGTGGACAGGAGGAAGCCGACGATGCTGATCACGATCGAGCCCAGCAGCGCCGCCAGGAAGTCTCCGACGGCGAACCCGAGGTTGAGCTCCGCGGAGATCGCGCCGGTGAGCATGAGCATGAGCGCATTGATGACGAGCAGGAAGAGTCCGAGGGTCATCAGCGTGATCGGAAGGGTCAGGATGCGAAGGATCGGCCGCAGGAACGTATTCACCACGCCGAAGATCACGGCGACCAGCAGGAACTTCCACCACGCGCCGTCGGTGCCGAAGTCGAAGTCGAGGTTCGGCACGATCATCACGGCGATGTAGAGCGCGGCCGCGTTGATGAGCGTCTGGATGACCCGGTCCATGGCGCTAGCCTAGCCGATGGCGTCGAGACCCGGCGGCCCGGCGAGCAAGCGCCCGCGCACCCACGCCGCCCGGACCATGTTCGGGTGCGGGCGGAAGATGAGACGGCTGGCGAGATCGTCCGCATCCGCCGGCGGGTCGTCTCCGGGGAGCGGCGTGGTGAAGCGCGGATCGACCGCGATGAGGTCGGCCTCCTTCCCGACCTCCAGTGAGCCCACCTGGCCGGCCATGCCGAGCGCCCGGGCGCCTTCGAGGGTGCCGAGCCGGAGCCAGTCGATCGGCCTCAGCGCTGCGGCCGGATCCGCGCGAGCGGAGAGCTCGAGGACCCGCTGCGTCACTGCCCCCGCACGCATGACGCCGAGCATCGACAGGTCCGGTCCGGCGGCCACGTCGCTTCCCAGGCCGACCGTCATGCCGGCCGTCCGATAGGCGCCGAGCGGCATCATGCCGCTCGAGAGGAACAGGTTCGATGCCGGGCAGTGCGCCACGCGCGTGTCGCTCTCAACCATGCGCGCGACCTCTCGATCCGAGAGATGGATCGCGTGAGCCAGGATGCTGCGCGGCCCGAGGGCGCCGGCCCGGTCGTACACGTCGAGGTAATCGTCGGCTCCCGGGAAGAGGCGTCGCACCTCGTCGATCTCGCCGGCATCCTCGGACAGGTGCGTCTGCCAGTACGCCCCATGCTGCGCGGCGAGCGCCGCCGAATCGCGCAGCATCTCGAACGTGCAGCTCACCGCGAACCGCGGCGTGAAGGCGTAGCGCAGACGTCCGGCGTCGCGTCCGTGCCAGCGGGATGCGAGCTCGTCGGACTGCCGAAGGCTCGTCTCGAGGATCTGGGCCGGATCGATCTCGGTGTCGTAGGTGATCCGATCCATCATCACCTTGCCGATCACCGCCCGGATGCCGTGCGCCTCCGCGGCGGCGAAGGCGGCATCGGTGGAGTCCTCCCACAATGCGGCGTAGGCGAGCACCGTGGTCGTTCCGGCGGCCGCGAAGGCACGCCACGCCTGGGGTGCCTGGACGTCGGCCACCGAACGGTCGTAGGCGCGCTCGAGCGGAAAGATGTATCGGTCCAGCCAGCTGAGGAGGTCGAGCCCGCTTCCGAGCCCGGCGTTCGGGATCTGCGGGAGATGCACGTGCAGGTCGACCAGTCCAGGGAGCACCACCAGCGGCCGCAAATCCACGGCCGGCGGCGGCGGCTCGGCCGACGGCCACGGGCCGATGCGGACGATCCGACCCTCGGCATCCACCTCGAGGAGGCCGTCGGCGAGGTCGAGGGTCGCGCCTCCGTCGAGGGGCGACAGCAGCCGGGCGCGAAGCGCGAACGGAGGTTGGTCGGCGAGCGCGGCCATCGGCCGCATGCTACAGGCCGGGAGGGAGTACCCTTGCGGTTCTACCGTTAGGAGGCCTCTCATGGCCAATGGCACCATCAAGAAGGTCGTCGCCGATCGCGGCTTCGGCTTCATCACCGGCGAGGATGGCAAGGACTACTTCTTCCATCGCGACGGTCTTTCCGAGTCGATCGACTTCGATCGCCTCGTCGGCGGCGAGCCGGTAACCTTCGACGTCGAGTCCAACCCCCGCGGCCCGCGGGCTGCGAACATTCGGGCCGCCGAGTAGCGCGACCCGCATCACCGGAGCGGCCGGAGCGACCCTTTCGGGTCGGCCGGCCGCTCGCCGTGTCCGCGCCGTGTCCGCGCCACGTGCCAGGCTGCGCGAGCCGCCTTCCCCCTGACCGAGCAACGGCCGACACACGGATTTCCGGCCCAGTTGGGCATGGACACTGCGACGTACCGCGCGGACGAACCCAGGTACGTACGCAGGAGATTCGCAATGATTTCGTGGAAGATGCGCGGCGCCGCGATCGTGGCCGTGGTCGCGCTCGCGGTGGCCGGATGCGACCAGCAGCCGAACGACATCCTCGATGACGGCCTCGACCAGGACCAGACGCTGCCGACGCCGGCTGACGACGGCATGGACGACATGGACGACATGGACGCGAGCCCGTCGCCCTAGGCCTGACCTGGCACGCAACGAAAAGCCCCCTGCCGACTCGGCAGGGGGCTTGGACGTTGCGTCCTACTTCATCGAGGGATGGAGGAAGGCCGCCATGTGGCCCCTCTCCCGTGGCTAGGGGCGCTCGTGTCCGGTCGCCTGGCGAAGCCCCCTGAGGTCGGTGCCGCACAGCACGACCGACCCGTCCTGCCCGTTGTAGATGAGGTCGACGTTCACGTTGGCGTCAGCCACCCGGCGAAGCACATCGCCGAGGGTCCCGGGCCGATCGGGCAGACGGTCGAGGACGACGACCTCGCGGTCCTCGCGAACGTCGAACCCGGCCGCCTGCAGCGCCTGACGAGCAGCCGCGACGTCCTCGACGAGAAGGTGGAGGATGCCGTCACCCCCGACCGGGAAGCCGCATGCACCCTCGATGTTGACGCCGGCGCGCCCGAGCGCCTGGGTCGCATCGGCCAGGGTACCCGGGCGGTGGCGAAGGACCACGGTCAGGTCTCGGGGCATCGTGCGCCTCCTCTCGTACACGTCGGCTATCCGTCTCGGACGGTATGTCGTTTGCGTGGACAGGGCTGCAGCGCGTGTGCCAGAACGCTTGCGCGGAGCAAGCCGTCGGCGCAGTGTGGTACGTGCGCCGACTGGCGCGGGTGCGATAAGAGGAGGCGACGCGATGCGGGGACTCGATTGCAGTGACCCCAACACTCACCCTGACGTTCACTTCACCGGACAGGACGACGACGACCTGGAGCGGCAGGTGCGCCAGCACATCGGCGAGAGCCACCCGGACATGAGCCCGGAGGACGCTCGCGGCATCGTCGCGCAGGGCGCATACGACGAATGAGCGGAGCAGACGTTCGGCCCTCGGATCACTCCGAGGGCCGATTGGTGCTCGAATCGTTGGTCGGGGCGAGAGGATTCGAACCTCCGACCTCCTGAACCCCATTCAGGTGCGCTACCAGGCTGCGCTACGCCCCGACCGAGGCGTCGAGTATAGCCTCAGCTCGCGTCGATGCTCGCGAGCTCGTCCTTCGTGCTGCGCGCCATGAGCTCGGCCACGGCGGCCTGGGTGGCCTTGCCGTCGAACACGACGGCGCGGACCTGCTCCGCGATCGGCAGCTCGACCCCGTGCTCGGCCGCCAGCTCGAGCGCACCGGTCACCGTGGCGGCCCCCTCGGCCACGCCGCGAAGCTGCTGGCGAGCTTCGGGCCAGGGAACGCCGGTGGCGATGAGCTCCCCTGCCCGGCGGTTGCGCGACAAGGGCGACATGCACGTGGCGATGAGGTCGCCCACGCCCGCCAGCCCGGCGAAGGTCAGCGGGTGTGCCCCGGCGGCGACTCCGAGCCGCGTGATCTCCGCCAGCCCGCGCGTGATGATTCCCGCCTTGGCCGAGTCCCCGAGGCCGAGGCCGTCGACCATGCCGGCCGCGAGCGCGATGACGTTCTTCAGCGCCCCGGCGAGCTCGACCCCCACGACATCCGGGTTCGTGTAGGCCCGAAACCGGTCGGACGACAGGACCGATGCGAGCTCCGTCGCCAGCCCGGCATCGGCCGAGGCGACGACCGAGCCCGCGGGCTTGCCGGCGGCGATCTCACGCGCCAGGTTGGGGCCGGAGAGGACCGCGACCGAACGCCCGGGCAGCTCCTCGGCGATGACCTCGCTCATCCGACGGTGTGTCCCGATCTCGATGCCCTTCACGACGGACAGGATCGGCGTGCCGGGTCGGAGCTGCGGACCGATCGCGCGCAGCGTCGCGCGGACGTGCTCCGAGGGAACCGCCACCACGTAGAGCCGATGCGGCTCGCCGAGGGCGGCGTCATCGGTCACCACGCGAACGTTCGGCGGGAAGACGACGCCGGGCAGGTACCGCTCGTTCGTCCGGGTCTGCGCGAGGCGCTCCGCGGACTCCGGCGCATGAGCCCACAGGCTCACGGGCCGCTGGGCTGCAGCGAGATGAACGGCGAGCGTGGTCCCCCAGGCGCCGGCGCCGATGATCGCGATCTGATCGCTCATGTCCCGCGCGGCAGCTCGATGGTGAAGGTCGTGCCCTCGTTCTCCACGCTATGCACCTCGACACGTCCCCCATGCGCCTCGACGGCCCGCTTCACCGAGATCAGTCCCAGTCCGAGGCCGCTGGTGCGTCCCGCGA
>DATLGA010000029.1:0-19177 GCA_035540715.1 Candidatus Limnocylindrales bacterium
TCGAGGAGGCCTGCGCGGCGATCGTCAAGCACCACCGCTCCCGCGAGCAGGCGCGGCGCGAGGCAGCCAGCCAGGAGGCGACGCGGGAGGCGGTCAAAGAGGCCGAGGCCGGCTGACCGGCCGGCGTGCGGCGGCACGACGACGGCCCGCCGCGGGGAGCTCCCACGACGGGCCGGTTCGGTATCGCTGGGGCGACGGGCGTCAGCCGATGACGCCGAGCAGCCACAGGATGATGATGATGAGCAGAATCGTGCCCACAATCCCGAGACCAAACATGCTGCTGTCCTTCTAGCGGTTGTCCGCTCGCTTGGTACGCAATGCGCGTGCCAGCGTCCGGTGGGCGGTCAGGGGAACGGAGGACCGAGGGGCGAAGGAAGTGGCGGGCCCGACCGGATTCGAACCGGCGATCTCCAGCGTGACAGGCTGGCATGTTAGGCCACTACACCACGGGCCCGCGGAGAGTGACGGCGGGCGAATATAGCACAGGATCCCGATCCCTTCAGGATGCCCCTTCGGGCCGGCGCAGCCGGTTCGTCAGGGCGACGGCAGTGGCGCCGTAGCCGATCGCCAGCGCGGCGAACAGCACGGCCCCACCCACCGCCAGCCCGGTCTCGATCGTGCCGGCGGCGCCGCTCGTCAGCGCTGCCGCGGCCCCGCCGATCCAGCCGATGCACTGCAGGGCTGCGAGGAGCACGCCGGCGCTCGCCGCCCATCCAGCGCGACGGACCAGCGCGAGGGCCACGGCCGCATGGGCCGCGGCGACCAGCAGGCAGGCGACGGCGAGCGTGATGACCGTGCGCCCCAGGGCCGCGTCGCCGATGGCCAGGTCGGGCAGCCGCGGGACCACGGCATCGGCGCCCCCGATCGCGACGGCGAGACCGACCAGTCCCGGGACGCCCCACGCCACGGCGGCGGCGGCAAGGAACCAGCGGGCCACGCGGGCCCTCAGCGGCGAGGGCGGAGCAGGAGGAGGGCGCTCACCCCGAAGACGAGCGTGGCGATCGTGAGCGCCACGGCGATCACCGGGTTCGCCGGCGGCGTGATCATGACGAGCACCGCGCCGAGCGCCGCGAGGCCGGCGGTCAGGCCGGCGAGCGCCCCGGTCAGCAGCCGTGCCCGCCGGGCGGCGGCGAGGACGCCGAGCCCGCCTGCGGTCAGACCGGCACCGAGCAGCAGGAGGAGAGCCCCGAGCGCGGCGGGCAGGAGCGCCAGGGAGCCGACGTTCGGCGGCGGATCGCCGCCGTAGCGCGCACCGATCGTGAGCGCCATGACGACGATGCCGATCCCGCTGATCACGAGCGCGATCCCGCCGACCATGACCGCCACGGTCGCTGCGGCGGTCGCTTCGCCGAGGTGTGCCGGCGCCAGGGACTGCGCCGAGCGCGCGCGAACGCCGGTGCTGGACGCGGCACGGATCGGTCGGCGGTTGGTCATCGGCGACGGATTGTACGCGCAGCGCGGGGGACGCTGCAGCGTGCGCTATGCTCGGAGGCGCGATGCCGTACGAGCTGCCGCCGGAGCCGAGCGCCGAGCGACGGGCCCGCATCACGCGATGGGCGAGCTTCGCCTTTGCCGCGGTCCTCACCATCATCGTGACCTACCTCGGCTACATCGGCTACGAGGGCTCGCGTCAGCTGACGGACGCCCCCGGCCCGAGCGCCAGCTGCCGCACTCCGGCGGCGCTCGGCTGGGACTACGAGGCGATCAACTACGACGCCGGCCGCGACGCCGCGCTTGCCGACGAGTCCGACCCGGAGAACTGCGTCGGCCGCGGCGCCACCGCCGGAGACGAGATTCGCGGGCCGGGAGGCGTGGGGATCGCCGCCTGGTACGTGCCGGCCGGCGACGGCGGCGATCCCTCGGGACCGACGGTCGTCCTCGCCCACGGATGGGGCAGCAACAAGAGCAACATGCTGGCACGCGCCGAGCTCCTGCATCCGCACTACCACCTCGTCCTGCTCGACTTCCGCAACCACGGCCAGAGCCAGCCGGCAGCCACCACGCAGGGGGTCCGCGAGGCCGGCGACCTCCGCGCGGTGCTCGATTGGCTGCTGGCCGAGAAGGGTGCCGAGCGAGTCGCCGTCTTCGGCGTCTCGATGGGCGGTGCGAGCGCCCTCCGCCACGGCGCGACCGACCATCGGGTGGACGTGCTCGTGATCGAGTCGACGCACGCGACGCTGGCCAGCGCGATCGAGTCGCGACTCGAGCGAGCCGGGTACCCGCTCGCGGTGCCGGGCGCCTGGGCCGCCATGCTCGGCGCGCTGTTCCGGACAGGCGAGGACGTGACCGTGGCCGATCCGATCCGGTCGATCGAGCGCCTGGACGGGCGGCCGCTGCTGCTCATCTCGGGCGGTGGCGACACCTCCATCGGTGCGGACGATGCGGCGGCCATGCTGGCCGCCGCGGAAGCGGCCGGGTCACCCGTTGAGCTGCACGTCTGCCCCGACGCCGAGCACGCCCAGTCGTTCACCGCCTGTGCGGAGGAGTACCCCGACTGGGTGCTAGGCTTTCTCGAGCGCCACCTGGACGGCAGCTGACGCGGACGCCGGCTCCGGACCCGCGACCCCGACACGGCGCTCTCTCGAGGACCACGACGCTTCATGACGACCGCCCCTTCCGACGCCGACGCGCGATTCGACCGCACGATCGATCGCTGGTTTCGCGACCAGCTCGCCATGCGGCCCGAGACCGCGACCTTCCTCGGCATGCACGACCGCGACGCCGAGCTCTCCCCCGGCGGCCGCGACGCCATCGACGAGCACGTCGCGTTCTATCGCCGCACGATCGACGAGCTGTCCGCCATCGATCCGGGCGAGCTGACCGCGGAGCGCGCGCTCGACCGCGACCTCGCCATCCACCAGGCTCGCCTCGGCCTGCATTGGCTGACCGAGTACCGGCCGTGGAGCGGATCGTCGGAGGGCGCCGGACACATCGGCGAGGCGCTGTTCCCGCTCTTCACGCGGGACTTCGCCCCGCTCGCCGACCGGATGGAGAGCATCGCCGGCCGCCTCGAGGCGGCCCCCCGCTACCTGGCCGAATCGCGGGACCGGGTCACCGACCCGGTGCGCGTATGGGTCGAGATCGACGTCGAGTCGACCGAGATGATGCCCGGCTTCCTCGACACCATCCTCGCCGCCGCCGAGGCGGAGGTCCGCGACGACGCGCTGACCGCTCGGCTCCGCCGCGCGGTCGACCGGACGAAGGTCGCGCTCGAGGAGCACGGGGCGTGGCTGCGCGACGAGGTCCTGCCACATGCGACCGCCGGCTGGATGGCCGGGCCGGAGCGCTTCGAGGAGATGGTCCGGCTCCGTGAGCTCGAGGCCGATGCGGACGAGATCCTCGCCGTCGGCGAGGAGCTGCTCGTCAGCGAGAAGACGGCGCGCGAGGCGATCTGCGCCGAGATCGACCCCACCGCCTCACCGGCGGAGATCGCGGACCTGGTCAAGAACGACCATGCCGCCACCTTCGCCGAGGCGCTCAGCGAGTACCGCGAGGCGATGGACCGCGCGCGTGCGTTCGTCGTCGAGCAGGGGCTGGCCACGCCGCCGGACGAGGATCACCTCAACGTCATCGAGACGCCGTCGTTCATCCGCCACCTCATCCCCTTCGCCGCGTACTACGAACCGGCGAAGTTCGACGCCTCGCCGGTCGGGACGTACATCGTCACGCCGCCGAGCTCGCCGGAGATGATGCGGGAGCACAACCGCAGCTCGATCAGCAACACCAGCGTCCACGAGGCGTATCCCGGCCACCACCTCCAGCTGTCGGCCGCCATCACGAACCCGAGCCTCGTGCGCCTCTTCTCCGGCGCCCCGGAGTTCGCCGAGGGCTGGGCCTTCTACTGCGAGCGGATGATGAAGGAGGCGGGCTTCGACGACACGCCGAAGGGCTGGTACATCGTCCATACCGATGCCATCTGGCGCGCGACCCGCATCATCCTCGACGTGCAGCTGCACCGCGGGCTCATCGGCTTCGACGAGGCGGTCGACCGGCTCGTGGCCGAGACGGGGTTCGAGCGTCCGGCCGCGCTGGCCGAGATCAAGCGCTATACGTCGACCCCGACCTACCAGCTGAGCTACCTGTTCGGGCGCCACATGATCGAGCGCCTCAAGGCCGATGTCGAGGCGCGCGAGGGCGGCGACTTCGACCTGCGCCGCTTCCACGACACGCTCCTGTACGGAGGCACGCTCCCGGTCTCGTACGCGCGCCGCCTGTTCGACGGCGTGAGCCGATGAGGACGCCGGCGATCTTCATCGGCCTGGCCACGGCGCTTGCGCTGGCTGCCTGCGGGGCCGATCCGACTCCGACGCCACTGCCGCCGTGCCCGACGGAGCCTCCGACTTCGACCTCGGCGCAGGCGTCCCTCCAGGGAGCCGAGCTTGCCACGGTGACGGTCAGCGGCGCGGTCGAGGGCGAGTTCGCCTTCGAGCTGTACGGCGACGAAGCGCCGATCGCGACGGCGAACTTCGCCGATCTCGCGCGCTGCGGCTTCTACGACGGGATCTGGTTCCACCGCGTCCTGTCCGGCTTCGTGATCCAGGCCGGCGACCCGAACACGCGTGACGCCGAGGGTGACTTCTCCGGAGTCGGACGCGGCGGTCCCGGCTACCGGTTCGACATCGAACCGCCGGCGGACGAGCTCGAGTACGAGCACTACTCCGTGTCGATGGCGAACGACCAGGTCGCGAACGGCAGCCAGTTCTTCATCGCGGTGGCGGACCTGTCGGGCGGCCTCCCGCGCGACTACACGATCTTCGGTCAGGTCGTCTCCGGCACCGACACGGTCGACGCGATCGCCGCAGTACCCGTCAACGATCCCCGCGTCGGCATCCCCGTCGACCCGGTGGTGATCGAATCGGTCGTGATCTCGGACCGCTCCTCGGAGTAGGGAGGCCGTTCCACCACCTCGGCACGACCGCTCTGTTTTGTAAAGGAATCTCAACCTGCAGATGTCTTGTCGAAAGAGAACAGGCGGTCTATCCTGACAGTGCTGTTCGCACAGCGATTCACTACTGGTTGCAAGGCCATGGGTAGGTTAGGGTTAGGGTAGTGCGGGAAACCGTGCGTGAAAGATGCCCTTGCGATTAGCGAATCCGGCAGCAATGAAGGCCCCCGCTTCGGCGGGGGCCTTCGACTTTGTCGGCGTTTATGACTCCGTTGAAGGTCCCGAGCATGACGCCGCGGGACCACGCGTGTACCATGCCATCCGGCCTTCGTGGCCGATGTTCCCAATCACGCGCGCCGGTAGCTCAGTGGATAGAGCGTCGGCCTCCGGAGCCGAAGGTCGCAGGTTCGAATCCTGTCCGGCGCGCCAATTCCAGGCCGGCACGCTTGCCCGACCGTCACCGCCCGACGGTGAATGTGGCGCGACGACACGCGGGGCACCCCCCATGCCGCACGGCCCGGATGCCGCGCGGATCACACGACGCGGCCAGCGAGGAGAGGAATATTGAGGAAGCACATGCAGTTCCTGGCAGTGCTCGTCGCGATGATGATGTTCGCGGTGGCCTGCACCAACGGCGCCGGCACCGGCGACGATCCGACGGCCACTCCCGGCACCGACAACGGTGAGAACGGCGACAACGGGGAGACCGGCTACGAGGACTGGCCTGACGAGCTCGTGCTCGGCCTCGTTCCGTCCCGCGAGGCGGACGTTCTGGTCGAGACGGCGCAGCCGCTCGCCGACCATCTTGCCGCCGAGCTCTCCGCGATGTCGGGACGTGACATCGCCGTGGACAGCTTCGTCCCGACGGACTACGCCGGCCTCGTCGAGGCGATGGGCACCGGGCAGGCGGACATCGGCGCCTTCGGACCGATCGCCCTCGTCCAGGCGGCCGACCGCCACGGCGCCGAGGTGATCCTCCAGTCCGTTCGACGCGGCAGCACCTCGTACCACACCCAGTGGATGACGAACGACCCCGACCGCTTCTGCGAGGACGAGCCGCAGGCCGACGACAACGGCTGGCTCCACTGCAACGGCACGCTCGATGCCGATGAGGGTCCCGTCGGTGAGGACTCGCTGGCCAACATCGAGTCCGGCGAGACGGTCTTCTTCGTGAGCCCGTCCTCGGCGTCGGGATACTTCTACCCGGCAACTCAGCTGGAGCGCGCCGGCACCTCGCTCGACGACGTGGACGTCCAGTTCTCCGGCGGCCACGATGCCTCGGTCCTGGCGATCCTGCGCGGCGACGCAACGGTGGCGGTCTCCTTCGACGACGCGCGGAGCGTGGTCGCCGAGGACGAGCCGACGGTCGGCGACGAGGTGATCGTGTTCGCGTACTCGGACGAGATTCCGAATGACGGGATCGCGGTCCGTGGCGACCTGCCGCAGAGCCTGATCGACGCGATCCAGCAGATCCTGCTCGACTACGCGGAGAGCGAGGAGGGCCTCGCGGTCCTCGACTCGATCTACGAGATCGAGGGGCTCGTCGAGGCCGATCTGTCGGCGCTCGATGCCGCTCGCCAGGTGGAGCAGTCCTTCGGCGACCAGTAGGCGCGCCGACCAGCAGCGCGCAGCCGGGAGGGTGATCGCGTGATCCGATTCGAGAAGGCGTCGGTCACCTATCCCGGCGGCGTGCACGCCCTGCGCGGCGTCGACCTGACCATCGAGGACGGTCAATTCGTCGTCGTGGTGGGTCTCTCCGGCGCGGGCAAGTCGACCCTCGTCCGCGCCATCAACGGCCTCGTGCCGCTCACCGACGGGCGTCTCGAGGTCAACGGACGCGACGTGACGAAGCTGTCACAGCGCGAGCTGCGCGCCCTGCGCAGCGAGATCGGCATGATCTTCCAGTCCTTCAACCTCGTGAAGCGCACGAGCGTGCTCAACAACGTCCTGATGGGACGCCTGCACGTCACCCCTGCCTGGCGGTCGCTGCTCGGCATGTGGCGGGCCGAGGACATCGAGCTCGGGATGCAGGCGCTCGAGCGCGTCGACATCGTCGAAAAGGCGTACGTCCGGGCCTCGAACCTGTCCGGCGGGCAGCAGCAGCGCGTCGGGATCGCCCGTGCGCTGGCGCAGAAGCCGAAGGTCATCCTGGCCGACGAGCCGGTCGCGAGCCTCGACCCACCGACGAGCCACGTCGTCATGCGCGACCTTCAGCGGATCAACCGAGAGCTCGGGATCACCACGATCGTCAACCTTCACTTCCTGGACCTGGCCCGCGCCTACGGCGACCGCATCATCGGCATGCGCGCCGGCGAGATGGTCTTCGACGGCACCGGCGCAGAGGCCGATGAGCACGTGTTCCGCGACATCTACGGACGCTCCCTCACCGCCGACGACGTGATCGAGCGGGCGCCGGGCGCGTTCGCCGCTGAGGGCACCGGATGACCGCGGCCGCGTCGACGCGCCGGCCGGCCAAGCCACGAACCCCCTGGACCATCTGGGCGGGGGTCGCCGTCTTCCTATTGCTCACGTTCTGGGCGGCGAACCCGTGGTTCGGTATCGGCTTCACGCTGATCCCGCTGTTCACCGACCTCACCCGTGGCGAGCGGATCATCGCCGAGGTGCTCCAGCCGAACTGGGCCTTCCTGCCACGAACGATCGACCCCTTCATCGAGACGTTCCAGATCGCGATCCTGGCGACGACGATCGGCTGCTCGATCGCGCTGCCGGTGAGCCTGCTCGCCTCGCGCGTCACGGCGCCGAACGCCGCCACCTACGTGAGCGTTCGGACGGTCCTCAACGTGATCCGCTCGATGCCCGACGTGCTGTGGGCGATGCTCTTCGTGGCGGCCGCCGGCTTCGGTCCACTCGCCGGCGTGATGGCGCTCACGATGTTCAACCTCGGCATCACCGCCAAGCTGACCTCCGAATCGGTCGACTCGGTCGACACCGGTCCGATCGAGGCGGCCGACGCGGCCGGCGCCACCCGCGTCCAGACGGCGCTCTCGGCGGTCGTGCCGCAGGTGCTCCCGGGATACATCGCCTACACGCTGTACGTGTTCGAGCTCAACGTCCGCGCGTCGCTCGTCCTCGGCCTCGTCGGGGCCGGCGGCATCGGCCGCGTGCTCCAGACGGAGCTGGCACGGTTCCGGTACGACAACATCGCCGTGGTCATCATCCTCACCTTCATCATCGTCTTTATCCTCGACCAGGTGTCCCGCGCGCTCCGGAGGCGGCTGGTATGAGCGGCGGACCGCAGCTCGACGAGCGAGGACGGCCGCGCCATCCCGGCCACCGCTGGCGGAACATCTTCACGATCGCGGCGCTGCTCCTCATCGCCTGGGCGGCCCTCGACATCGACGTCCGGCCGGAGCGGCTGCTCACCTTCCCGCAGGAGCTGTGGACGACGGTGGCTCGGATGTTCAGCCCACCGGATCTCGCCTATGCCCCCCGGGCCCTCGAGGCGATGATCGAGTCGGTGCACATGGCCTGGATGGGCACGATCGTGGGCGCCGTCCTCTCGCTGCCGGCCGGGTTCCTGGCCGCGCGGAACACGAGCCCGACCGCCGTGGTGGTGGTGATGCGCCAGATCCTCAACATCATCCGCGCGGTGCCCGAGCTCATCTGGGCCATCGTGATCATGATCCCGATCTTCGGCCTGGGCCCGCTGGCCGGCGCGATGGCGCTCGGCATCAACTCGATCGGCACCCTGGGCAAGCTGACCTCGGAGGCGATCGAGTCGATCGACACCGGCCCGGTGGAGGCGACCCGCGCCACCGGTGCCAGCCAGGTCCAGATGCTGCGCTGGGGCGTGCTGCCGCAGGTGCTTCCCGAGGTGGTCGCCTTCTGGCTCTACCGCTTCGAGATCAACATCCGGGCGTCGGCGATCCTCGGGGTGCTCGGTGCCGGCGGCATCGGCACGCTCCTCATCAACCTGTTCAGCTTCCGGCGCTGGCCGGAGATCGGCACGACGCTGCTGGTCATCGTCCTCGTCACGATGGCGATCGACTTCGCGAGCGCCGCGATCCGCAAACGGATCATCTCGGGCCTTCCGACGAAGGCAACGACCGAGGCGGCCCCGGACGCCGCAGGCGCCTGGGGATAGTCCCGAGCTGGACGACGAGGGCACCGAGCGCCGCGAGGACGAGGCCGAGCACCTGGAGCGCACCGAGCTGCTCGCCGAGGAACACGATCGCCAGGACGGCGATCTGGATCGCCATCGTGTTCGCCACCACGCTCGATTCGACCGCGGTCAGCGTCCGCAGCGTGTGGTTCCACAGCGTGAAGGCGAAGGCCGTGTTCACGACCGCCAGCCAGCCGATGATCAGCCAGCCGCCGGCCGTCAGCTCGGGCCAGCCCTCGACCAGCAGCCCCGTCGCGAGCAGAGCCACCGCCCCGATCCCCATGCTCGCCGCGGTGAGGCCGATCGGTCCGCCGAGCCGCGCGATGACGTCGCGTGCCAGTCCTCGCCCGAGGTGCGCCGAGACGCCGCTGGCCAGCACGCAGATGCCCGCTGCCAGCAGGCCGATGGGCGCGCCGGGACCGAGCTCGAACGGGCCGAAGTACAGGAACGCGCCCAGGACGAGCAGCCCGATGCCGCCCGCCTGCGCCGGACGCGCCCGTTCGGAGCCGCCGGCCAGGGCCATGAGCGCGACCACGGCCGGGATCGAGGAGAGGACGAGGTTCACCGCCGTCGCCGGCAGGACGGCGAGCGCCGCGAACTGCGCCCCTTGGGCGACCGCGATGAACAGCAGCCCGTACAGCGCCATGCGCAACCAGAGGCGCGCCCCGAGCGCCGTCTCGGCGTGGGCGGCGCGGATGGCGCGCGCGCCGAACGGTGCGAGCACGAGCGCCGCGAGCGCGTAGCGCAGTCCGGCGAAGCTCAACGGCTGCAGGTCGAGATCGTCGAGGCCGATCTTGATGAGCACCCACGAGGTGGACCACAGGAAGGTGACGAACAGCGCCTGCCCCACCGCCAGCGCGTGCTGGCGGCCGGTGCGTGGCTCGGCGACGATCGGCCCTGACAAAGCCGGTCACCTTAGCAGAGCCGATGCGCCATGATCGGTTCATGGCACCGTCGCCGACCGTGGTGGTCCTGCCCGGATACGAGGACTCCGATCCGGAGCACTGGCAGAGCCGATGGTGCGCGGCACACCCCGAGTACCGCCGCATCGCCGGCCTCGACTGGCACCGCCCCGAACGCACGGCATGGGTCAGGGCGCTGCGGGCCGTCATCAGGGAGGTCGACGGACCGGTCGTGGTGGTGGCTCACAGCCTCGGCTCCGTCACCGTGGCGTGTCTCGGCGCCGACGCGCCGCCGAACCTCCGAGCGGCGCTGCTCGTCACGCCGTGCGACACCGAGCAGCCGGGGTTTCCCGATGCCATCCGGGGGTTCTCGCCGATGCCGGCCGGTCGCCTCCCGTTCCGAACCACGCTCGTCGCCAGTCGCGACGACCCCTGGATGCGCGCCGACCGCGCCGCCGCGCTGGCGGCCGAGTGGGGATCCACGCTCGTCGATGCCGGCGCCGTTCGGCACCTCAACGTCGAGTCGGGACACGGGCCGTGGCCTGCCGGCGAAAGGCTGCTCGAAGAGCTTGCCGGCCCCTGACCGCCATCCCGACCATGGATGACGGCACGGCCCGGCCCGCATCGGCCATCATCGGCGCATGCAGGAGCTGAGGCAGGCCGGGCAGCTGCGGCGACGCGACCGACTCGCGCGCGAGGCCGATGAAGAGCGGCTCAGCCCATCGGCCACCCGGTCGACGGCGACCAGGGGGCGCGAGCGGCCGGAAGAGCCGGACGCCTATCGAACCGCGTTCGAGCGGGACCGGGATCGGATCATCCACTCCAAGGCGTTCCGCCGGCTGAAGCACAAGACCCAGGTCTTCCTCAACCCGGAGGGCGACCACTTCGTCACGCGGCTGACCCACACGATGCAGGTCATGCAGGTCGCCCGGTCGCTCGCGAACGCGCTCGCCCTCAACGAGCCGCTGGCGGAGGCGATCGCGCTGGGCCACGACGTGGGCCACTCGCCGTTCGGGCATACCGGCGAGGACGCGCTGTCGCCGTACTTCGCGCCCGACGACTGGCACCACGCGGCGCAGAGCGTGCGGATCTTCGAGGTGCTCGAGGACGCCAACCTCACCTGGGAGGTGCGCGACGGCATCCGTGCCCACTCCTGGAAGGTCGACCCGCCGCCGGCGACGCCGGAGGCGTACTGCGTCCGCTTCGCCGATCGGATCGCCTACCTCGCTCACGACGCGCTGGACGCGCTGCGTGCCGGGGTGATGTCCCGCGACGACTTCCCGGCACCGGTCCTCGAACGATTCGGCGAGCCCGGCCGCCCCTGGATCGACGCCATGATCAGCGCCGTCATCGACGAGTCGCTGCGGACCGGCGCCGTGCGGATGGACGAGGCCACGCTCACCGTGATGAACGAGCTGCGCGACTTCATGTTCGCGCACGTCTACCAGTCGACGGAGCAGCTCCGGCAACAGCGGCGCGCGATCGCCGTCATCCGCGACCTCATGGACTGGCACCTGGAGCACCCGAACGAGATCCCGGACTCCTATCGAGAGCACGATGCGCCGCTCGTCGTCCAGGCCGCCGATTACATCGCCGGGATGACCGACCGATATGCCCTGGCGACACACGACCGCCTCTTCCGCCCGACCCTGAACCTCTAGGCCGTCGGCGGCTCAGCGGAAGATCCGCAGGGCCCGCGGCTTGATCTCGAAGGTCACCGGGGTGAAGCCGATGCTGACGCCGTCCGCGTGCGCCGGCAACGCGCGCCGGATGCCCTCGACGGTGACACGTTTCGCGGGGTAGCTCGCGACGCGAGGCTCACGCCGTGAGCGGCGGCGCGCGACCGTCAGGAAGTGGCGCAGGACCTCCCACCGGCTCATGCCCTGGAAGACGGTCACGGTGAGGAGCCCGTCGCTCGGGTCGGCGTCGGCGGCGACCGCGAACCCCATGCCGTGGTACGGGCCGTTGCTGACGATCACGGCCGGCGAGCCGGTCCGGTAGGCCGTCTCGTCGATACGGATCCGCATCGGCGTCTTGCGCAGGCGCAGGCCGCGCAGGAGGAGGCGCCCGGCCCGCAGCCAGCCACGCCGCTCGGCGAGCTCGACTGCCAGAAAGCCGATGGCATCGACTCCCACGCCTGCGGCCTCGAAGAACGGCCGGCCCTCGCCCTCGTCGCGGACGACCCAGCCCGCATCGACGCTGGCCACCCGGCCGCCCCCGATCGCGTCGAGCGCCTGCTCGAGCGTCACCGGCACGCCGAAGCCGCGCGCCATGTTGTTGAAGCTGCCCATCGCCAGGATGCCGAGTGCGGCCTCGGGGTGATCGACGAGCGCGGCGGCGGCAAGGCTGACCGTGCCGTCTCCACCGGCCACGACCACGTCGTGTCCCGTATCGGCGCCGTGCGAGGCCAGCTCGGTCAGGTCGTCGCCCTCGAGCAGCTCTCGGTGGCTGACCTCGAGACCGCGTCGCTGGAGCGCGTCACGCAGTGCGTCCGCCGTCAGGAGGGCAGGATCGTCGGCGAGGCCGGGACCCGATCCCGGCTTGCCGCCGGCGACCGGGTTCACGAGCAGGAGGATCGGCCGACGCCTCATTCGGTGCCTCGCTGGTACGCCTGGTAGGTGCCGTCGCCGCATTCGAGCACGATGCGCTGCGGCAGCGGATCGTCGGCGGTCGGCGGCACGCGACCCGGCTCGACCCAGACGTTCCAGCGCGCGAGTCCGAACGACGTCGTGCCGGCCAGCTCGAGGTCGGAGTCGAGGCCCTCGAGATGGGGCTCCTCGGTGGGCTCGCCGGCCGGCCGGTACGAGGCCGGCTCGTAGGGCAGAAGGGTCGGGCAGT
The DNA here is from genome assembly GCA_035540715.1 of Candidatus Limnocylindrales bacterium. GTDB lineage: Bacteria > Chloroflexota > Limnocylindria > QHBO01 > QHBO01 > JACDBZ01. The sequence continues at coordinate 12,749 of DATLGA010000029.1, forward strand.
CGGCCGGACCGGCGACCCGCCAGATCCCGACGAGCCCGATGAGGATGAAGGCGATCGCACCCACCGTCCCGCAACCGATCGCGCGCCAGCTCATGAGCGAACGATCCCGAAATCGTCGAACTCGTTCGTCGCCGGACCGCGCCGCGCCTCGACCCGCTCGACCCGTGCTCCGTCAGGGCCGGCCTCGAGCCATCGCTCGAGGCGCTCGAGCGCATCGGGCGGGCCCTCGGCGACGACGTCGACCGACCGCTCGTCATCGCCGTTCATGACCCAGCCGAGCAGGCCGAGCTCGTCGGCAACGCGCCGCGTCCACCAGCGGAATCCGACGCCCTGGACCCGTCCCACGACCCGGGCCGTCAGACGCTGGTGCTCGGCCGTCACGGCTCCTTCCGTCCGGGAACGGTGGGCCAGTCCAGCATCGCGCGCTCGAGCGCCAGCTTCGGCGAGGCGTTCTCCCGCAGGGCGTCGTGAATGCCCTCGAGCAGGCCGATGAACCCGATCAGCGGACGCGTGCCGACCGCCGGGCCGGCCTCCGCCAGCTCCGGACCGAGCTCCGTCCCGGGGGCCAGCTCGGGACGCCCGGCCGCCACGACGAGCAGGTCCCGGGCGAGCTCGAGCCACGCTTCGACGACGAGGATCGCCGCGGCTCGCTGCGACGAGGCCGGCGTCCGGGCCCCGTCCTCGTCGTCGAGGCCGGCGACCGGGGTTGCGCCGAGCCGAGCGGTCTCGTCGAGGAGCTCGCGCGCAGCGGCGAACCGTTCCGCGCGGCCGCGGCGGAGGAGGTCGAGCAGCTGGCGTTGCACCGCCCTCCGCCACTCGAGGACCTCCTTGTGCTCGACGAGCCGCACGGCGCGCCCGATGAGGCCGTGCGACAGCCGGGCGAGGACGCTGGCCAGGTCCTCGGGCAGCTGCCGCTCGTCGACGAGGAAACGCGTCAGCTCCTCGCGTGGGACGGCGCCGAGGCGGACCGGCTGGCTCCGCGACCGAATCGTCGGAAGCAGGCGCCACGGCTCGTCGGCGACGAGGATGAACGTGTGCCGGTCGGTCGGCTCCTCGAGCACCTTGAGCAGGGCGTTCTGCGTCTGCTCGTTCGCTCGATCGGCGCCTTCGATGAGGACGATGCGGCGCTCGCCGGCGACGGGAGCGCCCGCTGCCTCGAGCAACCAACGGCGCGCGGCGGCCACGATGCTCTCGCCGGTGGATCGGCTCTCGCGCCACGTCTCGGGCGAGCCGATGACGAGGTCCGGGTGGCTTCGGGCTCGAGCGTCGCGGCAGCCCCGGCATGCATTGCAGGGACTGGCGATGCGGTCGGGCTGGGAGCAGAACGCGAGTGCCAGCACGTCATCGACGAACGCGCCCTTCCCTGAGCCCGGCGGCCCGCTCACGAGGAGCGTCCGGCCCAGCTGCCCGCGCTGGGCGGCCTGCCGGACGAGGCGGCGGGCGGTCGCCTGTCCGATGGTTCGGAACCCGGCGTCCGCGGTCGGTTCGATCACCTGCCCGAGTATAGGTGTCATGCCCGCCGCAGACCTTGCGACGGGTTGGGCGAGCCGGCCGAGCGGTGGCATACTTCGTGCACCCAAACCGGCCGACACCAAGGAGGATCCCATGCCGAAAGGGCGTCCGGCATCGACGGCCGATGACATCGCCGACAACATCAAGTCCCTGATCGACCGTGTGGTCGACGCCAAGTTCACGCAGGAGATGGCTCAGCGCGGCCAGGACATCGCCGGCGCCATCGCGGTGCGAAGTGCCGAGGTGGGCGACCTGGCCGGCGAGGCCTGGCGCGACACCGGCCCGGCGCGGCGTGACGCCGCGAAGCGGATCTCGCGAGCGAGCAACGACGCCGCGAAGTGGTCCGACCAGACGTGGCGGAAGTCCCTGCGTCCCGCACTTCGTGACCTCTGGAAGCAGCGCGCGGTGGCTCTCGGCGCGGCTGGCGCCGCGGTCCCGGCCTCACGCGAGATCGTCGACACCGCCGCCGTCCGCCTCGGCCTGAAGCAGCGCGAGGAGCGCCACTGGGGCGCCTTCTTCCTGGGCCTGCTGCTCGGCGCCGCCGCCGGCGCGATTGCGGCGCTGCTGACGACGCCGAAGCGTGGCAGCGAGATGCGCCAGGAGCTGGCGACGCGTGCCGACGAGATCGCCGCGAAGGCAAAGGAGACCGAGTGGGTTCCGATGTTCCAGCGGGAAGGGAACGGTCACGCGCGGGACGCGGCACGTGAGATCGGCGCGGCGGGTGAGCACACCGAGGATGCCGCCGCCGAGGCGGGCGCTGCCACCGGCGAAGCCGCCGACCAGGCGGCGACCGACACCGCCGAGGCCATCAACGAGAGCTTCGACGCCGTCGATCGGGAGTCCCCCGCCTAGCGGCTCCCACGACCACGGAAGACGGAGAGCCGGTCCTCGCGGACCGGCTCTCGTCGTGATCGGGGCTTTGGGCGTCTCAGCTGGTGGAGGCTTCCCGCGGCTTGCGCGCCGAGCGGAAGCGCCCCCAGATGCCCTGCGGCTCGCCGCTGTCCGATGGCTCCGCGGCGGTCGAGCTGCTCTGCGAAGCGTCGCCCGTGTCGCCCGACTTCTTCGCGCGGGTCGAGCGGCGACGGCCCTTGGGCTTGTCCTCCTGCTCGGTGGCACCCTCGGCAGCCGGCTGGCTCTCGGCCGGCGAATCCGCGTCGGCGTCCGCCTTCTTGGCGCGGGTCGAGCGGCGACGGCCCTTGGGCTTGTCCTCCTGCTCGCCGGCACCCTCGGCAGCCGGCTGGCCCTCGGCGGCGGTCATCGCCTCGATCTCCTCGGGCGTGAGCCCGAGCTCCGCGAGGGTCGCCGGATCGGCCTCTTCGAACCCGTACTCGCGCGGAGTCTCGGCACCGTCGAGCTGCGCCAGGTCGTCGAACTCCTCCCAACCGATCTCCTCGCCGCCTGCGGCGGCCGGCGTCGCCTCGTCCTCGCGGCGGCCGCGGCCGCGGCCACGACCTCCGCGCCGGCGCCGGCGCCGACGGGACTGCTCATCCCCATCGGCGATCGCCTCCGCGGGGGGCGACGTAACAACGGCTTCCTCGCTCTCGGGTGCCGGAGACCGCCGCGTGGGAGTGCGTCCGCGGCCACGGCCGCTATCGGTCGAGCCCGTCTTCAGCGCCGCAAGCGCGGCCGCGGCGACCGACGGCGATGCCTCACGGAAGCCGAACTCCGGGGTGACCTCCTTGGCGGGCATCTCCGGAGCGCTCATGCTCCGCAGCGTGGCCCGCGCCTCCTTCCGGCTGATCGAGGCGATCTTCATGATGTCGGTGAACTCGTCGGCCACCGCGATGAGGTCCGACGAGGTGTTCGGCTTGAAGCTGATGACCTCGGCGCGGACCCCCTTGTCCTGGAGCGCCTTGATGGCCGGGGCGAAATCGCCGTCACCGGACACGATGACGGCGATGTCCATCCGATCGGCCAGGCGGAAGAGGTCGACGACCAGCTCGATGTCCAGGTTGGCCTTCATGCGGCCATCGCCGAACTTGCGAATGTCCTTGATGACCGGCTTGTAGCCGTTCTTTCCCAGGAAGTCGATGAACTTGCGCTGGTTCTCGTTCTCCGGGTCGAGCCCGGTATAGGCGTAGGCGCGAATGAGATCGCGGCCCTTGGTAGCGTGCTTGAGCAGGGCGACGTAGTCGACGTCGACGTCCTGTCCGCGCGCGGCGTAGTACATGTTGGCGACGTCAACGAACATCGCCACGTTCTTGCTCACGGTCGAGCTCTTCTCCTGTGGTGTGTGATGAGGTCGGGCGGCGCGGGTGGTGGGTGGCTCAGACGAGACTTCGACCGAGCGTTACGCCGAGGTTCGCGAACCCCTGTCGCTCCCAGAGCGACGGTTCTGCGGATGCCAGCGGCTCTGCCACCTCCACGCGCGTGCAACCTTTGTTTCGTGCCGACTCGGCCAGCTGCGCGACGATCTCGTCGCCGACGCGGGCTCGGTCGGCGTCCTGCAGACCAGCTGCTCGCTCGACTCCCAGCTCGTCGACGGTGCCGACGAATGGACCGGATCGCACCGAGGGCCTGATGGCGAGGACGCCCACGCCGACCACCCGTCGTTCGACCTCGGCCACGACGACCGTCGCGGAGGGAACGAAGAGGAGGTTGCGCAGGTAGTCGACGTCGTCCCGCCCGGTCTCCGCCTCCGCGTCGTCGGCGCCGATGAAGCGGGCGACGGCGGTGAGATCGGTCAGTCGGGCGTTGCGGACGTGGACCTCCACGCAGGCCTCTCGGGAGCGATTCGCAGCAAGCGAGCTGCTGCAGGACCGACGCGAGGATACCACGGAAATGTCTTGCGCCCATGCAACGGGCACGGCTATGATGCCGCGCACCTTTGATATGCCGGGCCCGCGCGTGCGCGCACCACCCGTGCAATCCCAGTGGAGGAGAGATAACCGGATGCAGAAGTACATGCGATGGAGCGCCATCCTCGCGGTGCTCGTGCTCGTGCTCGCCGCATGTCAGAACGGCGGCGGCGGCACGGACCCGAGCCCGGGCGATAACGGGAACGGCAACGGCAACGGCGACGGCGGAGCCGCGGAGCAGTGCGATGCCGACGAGTTTGGCTGCGTCGAGGTCGCCGAAGGCGAGCCGATCATCCTCGGCACCGCGCTCGTCATCTCGGGTCCGAACTCGACCCTCGGCCTCGACACCCAGTACGGCGCCCAGGTGGCCGCCGAGCTGCGGAACGAGGAAGGCGGGGTGCTCGGGCGCCAGATCGAATTCGACTTCCAGGACGACGGCTGCAGCGCGGAGGGTGGCACGGCTGCCGCTCGCGCTCTCGTGAGCAACCCGCAGGTCGTCGCCGTCATCGGCACCAGCTGCTCGAGCGCCGGCGTTCCGGCTGCCGAGATCACCAGCGAAGCCGGATACACGATGGTCTCCCCGTCGAACACGGCTCCGTCCCTGACCGCAGAGGACACCCACCAGCCGTTCTACGCCCGCACCGCGCACAACGACTCGGTGCAGGGTGCCGCGATGGCGGAGTACGCCTGCACGGAGCTCGGCGCGGAGAGCGCGGCGACGATCCATGACGGCAGCCCGTACGCGGAGCAGCTGCAGCAGGTCTTCGCCGACGAGTTCCAGGAGCAGTGCGGCGGCACCATCACGGTGCAGGAGGCGATCACGGTCGGCCAGACCGACTTCAGCGCCCTCCTCGAGAGCATCGGCGCCGATGCGCCCGATCTCCTGTACTACCCGATCTTCGTCGCCGAGGCTGCGCTCGTGACGCAGCAGGCCGCGCAGACCCCGGGCCTCGAGAACACGCAGCTGGCCGGTGCCGACGCGGCGTTCACCCAGGACTTCGTGGACGCGGCCGGCGGGACGGCCGAGGGCATGATCATGTCCGGCCCGGACCTCGAGTTTGCAGGCTCCTTCTACGAGGAGACCTTCAAGCCCAAGTACACCGAGATCTCGGGTGAGGCCCAGCCGATCCAGGTCTTCCACGCTCATGCGTTCGACGCGGTGAACATCGTGCTCGCCGCGATCGAGGAGGTCGGGATCGAAGAGGGCGGCACGCTCTACATTCCGCGCACCGCGCTGCGGGATGCCGTGCTTGGCACCTCGGGCCACGAGGGCATCACCGGCACGCTGACCTGCACCGAGACCGGCGACTGCGCCGATCCCGCCATCAGCGTCAGCGAGGTCCAGGACGGGGAATTCGTCCGGATCTGGCCCTAACCGGTCCTGCGAAACCCCTGACGTAATGGGTGCGGGTGAGTCGTCAGCGACTCACCCGCACTCGTACCCGATCACCCTCCACACGGAGTGACGATGCGGTTCCTGCGGCCTCCCGAGCGCATCACCGGGGGATGGGTCGTCATGACCCTGCTGAAGATCGTGGTCGCGCTCTTCGTCCTCGTCGGTAGCTGGCTCACCATCTCGAACGGGTACTACTCGTACAGCAACTGGCAGGCGTTCTTCGTCAACGGGCTCGCACTGGGCGCCGTGTACGCCCTCATCGCGCTCGGCTACACGCTGGTCTACGGCATCCTCTTCATGATCAACTTCGCCCACGGCGAGGTGTTCATGTCGGGCGCGTTCACCGCGTTCTTCACCGCCACCTGGATGGCCGACCTCGGGATGATCGAGGCGAACCCGTGGCTCGCCCTCTTCATCACGTTGCTGACCGCCATGCTCACGTCGATGAGCGTCGCGATCATTCTCGAGCGCGTCGCCTACCGTCCCCTGCGCGGAGCACCGCGCCTCGTGCCGCTCATCACGGCCATCGGTGCCTCGCTCTTCCTGCAGTACACGTTCCGCGGCCTGTACGGGGCCGGCGTCCGCGCCTATCCGAACTTCGGGCTCTTCGAGGGATCGATCACCCTCGGCTTCTTCACGATCCCGACGAATCGCGCCGTCGTCATCGTCGCCGCGCTGTTCCTCATGCTGGCCCTCTACGTGTTCGTGGAGAAGACCCGCACG
>DATLGA010000030.1:0-15244 GCA_035540715.1 Candidatus Limnocylindrales bacterium
CGGCGGCTGCCGGAGCGGTTTCCGAATCGGGCACCCGACGTCGAGATCGGCGCGTTCTTGTCGAACTCCGGGGCCGAGGCTGTCGAGGCGGCGATCAAACTGGCGAAGTACACGACCCGGCGCCCGGCCGTCGTCGCGTTCCGGGGCGGATTCCACGGGCGCACCCACGGCGCCATGGCGCTGACGAGCTCCGGCATCAAGTACCGCGCCCACTACGAGCCGCTCATGGGCGGCGTGCACTTCGTGCCGTTCCCCTACCCGCTGCGCATGGGCGGGGCCGATGCGGCGCTCGCCGCCACCATGGCAGCCATCGACGACCTGTTCGCCACGCTCATCGCGCCCGACGACGTGGCCGCGTTCATCGTGGAGCCGATCCTCGGCGAGGGCGGGTACGTGATCCCGCCCGACGGCTTCCTGCCCGCGCTGCGCGAGGTGGCCGACCGCCACGGCATCCTGCTCGCCGTCGACGAGGTGCAGACCGGCTATGGCAGGACCGGCCGCTTCTTCGCCACCGACTGGACCGATGCGGCGCCCGACATCGTGATCATGGCCAAGGGGATCGCCTCCGGGCTCCCGCTCTCGGGCATCCTCGCCCGCCGCGAGCTGCTCGATCGATGGGGCCCCGGCGCGCACGGCGGCACGTACGGCGGCAACGCGGTCGCCTGCGCCGCCGCGCTGGCCACGCTCGACGTCATCGAGGCGGAGCAGCTGCCCGAGCGGGCGCAGCGGGTCGGCGACCGGATGCTGGCGGCGCTGCACGAGGTGGCGGCCGGCCGGCCGGCCGTCGCCGAGGTTCGCGGCCGCGGCCTCATGCTGGCCATCGAGTTCGCCGATGGCCGCGCGCTGACCCCGCGGCCGGATCTTGCGAAGCGGCTGCTGGCCGAGTCGATGGCAAGGAACCTGCTCCTCCTCACCTGCGGCACGCATGGGCAGACGGTTCGCATCATCCCGCCGCTCGTGACGACGGACGACGAGGTTGACCTGGCCGTCAAGATCATCGGAGAGTCGCTGGAGGCCGTCGCGGCCTGAGGGAGGTTCGGGCATGGCGCAGCGCGTCTGGGTCGTCGACGACGAGCCGCACATCCGCACGGCGATGCTCGCCGTCCTCGGCGAGATCGGCTACGAGGCGCGCGGCTTCGGCAACGCCGAGGAGCTCTACGTCACGCTCGTGGAGGAGGGCGCCGTGCCGGACCTGCTCGTCCTCGACCAGCGCCTGCCCGACGAGTTCGGCTCGACGATCGTCCACTCGTTGCGCGAACGGCCGCAGTACCGCGACATCCCGGTGATCTTCGTCACCGCGATCGATGACGAGGAGGCGGACCGCCTGACCGATCTCGCGCCGGTTGTGCGCAAGCCGTTCGACTTCACCGACTTCGTCGACGCCGTGCGCGGCCAGCTCCAGGACGCCGACGACGACGAGGCGTCAGCCTGACGGTCGCGGCCCCTCGGCGAAGGCGGCCAGCAGCGAGATCGGCACGGGGACCAGCGGTGGTCGCGGCGTGATCTGCGCCAACGGATCGGCCGGGTCGAGCTCCAACCGCTGCGCGAGCCACGGCACGCAGCGGCGGCCCTGGCACGGCCCGAAGCCGATGCGCGTGGCGCGCTTCACGGCATCGGCGGTCTGCCAGCCGGCGCCGATGGCCCGGTACGCGGCATCCGCGCTGACCCCGCGACAGGCGCAGGCGAGCCGCTCCAGCTCGCCCCGACCCTCGACGACCCCGGAGCCCGCCAGCAGCGCCTCCAGGCGACCGTCCGATCGGTGCACCTCGAGCGTCCGGGCGCGGATCTCGTAGGGCGTCGCGCGCTGGTCCCGGAGCGCGGCGGCGCGCACGATCACGCCTGCGCCATCGCTCCAGGCGTCGAACACCGTGGCTCGGTCGTGCTCGGGCAGGTCGCCGTCGTCGACGTGGAGCGTGTCGACGGTCAGGCGGCGGATCGGCTCGATCACGAGCGGGCGGTGGTCCGCCGAGCGCAGGCGCTCCCACGCCGGCTCGCTCACGACCGCGCCCCGACCCGATGGAACGCCGACGCGTACCAGAGCAGCGGCCGGGCGTCCTCGCGGAACGCGGCGGCGACGATCTCGCCGATCATGATCGTGTGGTCGCCTCCGTCGTACCGGCTCACGAGCCGGCAGTCGAAGTACGCCAGGGCGCCCTCGAGGATCGGCGATCCGGTCTCCGCCTCGTGCCACGCGGCGTCGCAGAAGCGCGTCAGCTTCGCGGCCGTGGTCGGCTGCGCGAAGCACTCGGCCACGGCCTGCTGGTCCTCGGCGAGGACGCTGATCGCGAAGGCGTGCGAGCCGATGACCGCGCCGTGGGTCTCGGCCTTCCTGGCGATGCTGGCCATCATGAGCGGCGGGTCCACGCTGATGCTCGCCACCGCGTTCGCCGTCATGCCTGCCAGGAGCGGGCCGTGTCGCGCCGCCACGACGGTCACGCCGGTGGCGAAGCGCGCCATGAGGTCGCGGATCCGGCGGCGCTCGGCGTCGTCCATGACCTGCGTTACCGGTATCGCTCGAGCTTCTCGAGGATGCCCGTCATGGTGGCCCAATCCTCGGCGCGGGGCGGCAACCCACGACGGAAGCGGACGAGCGGCACCGAGTTCCAGCACGGACCGTCGACGCGCGGCAGGTGAAGGCTCAGATCTCCGCGGTCGAGCAGCGCCACGAGCGTGGCGCCCTGGTCGCCGCCACGCGCCAGCGACCGATCGACCAGCTCGGCGAAGGCGTCCGCGCCACCGAACTCGAGGTTGATCCGCATCGCCGCCAGGCCGGTGCCCGGCGGATGGACGCCCGGCTCGCTCACCGGAACAGGCTCATGATCCACGAGAACGTGACCGCCGAGCCGATGACGGCGAACGCCACGACGAGCAGCAGGGTCGCGCCTCCCACGATCGAGGCCCATGGCGGGACGCGCGTGGCGTCCACGGGCATCTGGTGACGCGGCAGCTCCTGTGTCGAGCCGGCACCGAGCCACACTGCCAGGGCGTCGCCGTCCACCCGCACCTCGACCTCGTCGTCGAGCGGCATGATCACGAGCCGCTCGCCGGTCGTCAGCTTGTCGGTCGTGAGCAGCGCCCGGCCGCGACCATCCGCGCCGGCCTCGCGGACGAGCACGGCATGATCGCCGGCGGCGGTCAACGCCATCGCCTCGAGGCGGCCGGATCGCCCGACCGGCATCGTGGCGGAGGTCGCCTCTCCGGGCTCCATGGGCGCGATGGTATCAGCCAGCCGTCACCGGTCGCGGTCGACGGAAGAGGGCGCGGTCCCGCTCGGCCGCCGAGCCGGCGGCCATGAAGTTGCAGGAGGCTCGAGCGTGAGCTCGATCCCTCCTCGTCGCGAGGCCGACCCCACCCCCGCGGAGGCGGAGCCGGCACGCACGCCGGACGGCGACCGGGTGGCATTCGATCCCGCCGGCCGCCCGCCGCCCGGTGACCTGAGCCGGACCGCGCGGCGGTTCCTCGTGATCGCCGGCCTCGGCCTGGCGATCGTGCTGATCTGGCTGCTTCGCGACCTCATCATCGTCCTGCTGCTCGCCGCCCTCGTCGCCGGCGGGATGTACGGCGTCGTGCGGCCACTCGAGCGCCACGTGCCGCGCCTCGCGGCCATCGGCCTGGCATACGCGGGTCTCATCGCCGTGCTCGTCGGCCTCGGGCTGCTGATCGTGCCGCCGCTGGTGGACCAGGCCGCCGAGCTGTTCGAGCAGCTGCCGGCTCTCGTCGACGAGCTTCGCCAGCGCGCGACCGGCCTGGTCGATCGCGTCGGCGGGAGCGGCACGGGCGATCGCCTCTTCGACCAGCTCATGCCGGCGGTCGAGGACCAGGCCGACGAGCGCGTCTTCACCCTGCCGTTCACGATCCTGCAGGTCGTCACGAACGCCGCCGTCATGCTCTTCCTCTCCGCGCTGCTGATCCTCGAGCGCGACGCGATCCGCCGCTGGGCAGCGCGCTTCCTCGTCGCCAGGGACCGCCGGCCGGCGCTCGACCTCGCGGAGGCCGCGACGACCAAGCTCGGCGCGTACGTTCGCGGCCAGCTGCTCGTCATGGTCATCACCGGGGTCGGCACGAGCATCGGCATGATGCTCCTGGGCGTTCCGTTCGCCCTGCCGATGGGCGTCCTCGGCTTCCTCGCCGAGGCGATCCCGCTGGCCGGGCCGATCATCGCCGGCGTCCCGGTGCTCGTCCTGGCGTTCCTCGAGAGCCCGACGACCGGCCTGCTGATGTTCGTCTGGCTCCTCGTGCTCCAGCAGCTCGAGGGCTGGCTCATCTATCCGGTCGTCCAGGGCAAGATCCTGTCGCTGTCGCCGCTCGTCGTCGTGCTGGCGGTCCTGGCCGGAGCGACCCTCTACGGGGTGCTCGGCGCCGTCATCGCCGTGCCGATCGTGGCCATCATCGACGTGGTGCTGCGCGAGGTCGTCTTCCCGATCCGGCAGCGCGCCAGCCGCGAGGACGCGCGCGCCGCCCGCGAGGCCGGCCTGCCCGGGCCCGAGGCCGGACGCCGGCCGGCGCGGAGCGAGGGCTAGGCGACCCGCTTCGTCTTCTTGCTGACGTAGTCGACGAGGACGTACTCGCCGAGGTGCTCGGGCTCGACGTAGAACGCCCGGCCGCGGTTGATCCTGCTCATGAGGTCGACGAACTCCGACAGGTATCGGCTGCGCTCGAGCATGAACGTGTTGATCACGATGCCCTCGCGGGTGCATCGGCCCACCTCCCGGAGGGTCGACTGGACGGTGCGGAGCGTCGGCGGGTAGGCGAACTCGACCTGGCCGTTGTCGATGTGGGCAGTCGGCTCGCCATCGGTGATGACCACGATCTCCTTGTTGCCGCCGGTGGACCGGCCGAGCAGCTGTCGCGCGATGATGAGCGCGTGCTGGAGGTTCGTGCCGTACTCGAACTCGTACGGGGACAGCGTCGGGATGAGCTCCGGCTTCAGCTGCCGCGCGTAGTACGCGAAGCCGACGACGTACAGCCGGTCGCGCGGAAACTTCGTGTGGATGAGCGTGTGGAGCGCCATGGCGACCTTCTTGGCGGCCGATGAGCACCCGCGCAGCAGCATCGAGCGGCTCATGTCGAGCAGGAGCACCGTGCTCGAGACCGTGGTCTCCTCCGTTCGCGAGACCTCGAAGTCGTGCGGACCGATGCGGACCGGCGTCCCCGCGCCGCCGCGCGCCATGGCGTTGAACAGCGTGCGGTTGATGTCGACCGCGAACGGATCGCCGAACTCGTACGGCTTCGTCTCGTCGGTCGGCTCGCCACCCCGGCCGGCTCGCGGAAGCGTGTGGCCGCCGAAGCCCTCGCGCCGAAGGCGGCTGAAGATGTCGGTCAGGGCCCGCATGCCGAGCTTGCGGGCCGCACGGGGCGTGAGCTCCAGGCGACCGGCCTCCCGGTCGAGATAGCCCGCGTCCTCGAGGGCGCGCGCCAGCTCCTTGAGCTGGTCGAGATCGTCGATCGCGTCGTCGCCGGCGAGGTCACGGAGCGCATCGGCGTCGACCTGCTCGAGGCCGTCGGGGTCGCGGGCGGCGGCGAGCGCCTCCTCCATCGTGTCGAACTGCTGCTGGCGGTCGATGGCGGCGAGCGCATCGGCCAGCCCCATCGGCTCGTCGCCCTCGAACGGGTAGGGCTCGCCGAACGGCAGGTCGGGCCGCGCGGCCTGGAGGTTCCCCGCCAGGCGCGCCATGTCGATCTTCAGCCGATCGTCGCGCAGCAGGTCGTCCATGAGCTCGCGGAGCTCGCCGCGCATCTGCGGGCTCAGCGAGTTCATGAGGCTCGCCATCTGCGACGCCTGGCGATGCAGGTGCTCGATCAGCTCGTCCGTGCTGCCGATGCCGGGCGGGAAGTAGGACCCGTGCTTGCCCATGAACGCCTGGAAGTCGGCGGTCGTGTCGGCGCCGGTGGCGTGCTTCTCGAGGAGCGCGTTCAGGTCGCGAACCATCTCGCGGACGCCGTCGAGGTCTTCGGGCGTCACGCGCTGGACGCCCTCCTTCAGCCCCTGGAAGTAGGTCTGGAGCATCTGCTGGCGGAGCTCGTCGCTGAGCTGTGTGAACGCATCGCGAGCGCCGTCGTCCATGAACTCGTAGTCGCGCAGGCCGTGGAGGCGGCCGCCGAGCGTGTCGGGCAGCGCGTCGAGACGGTACTCGCGCTGACGGGCCGTGCGCCGCATCACCTGCTCCGCCATCCGCGCCTGCTCCTGCTCCTCGCCGGGCGGCGCATCGAGCGCGCGTTGCTCGGCCGCGTGGACCCGCTCGGCGATCCCCTGGCGCTCCTGCTCGAGGATGCCGCTGAGACGCTCGTTGAGGTCGTCGAAGATGCCACCCAGGTTCGAGCGCTCGAGCTCTTCCTGGCGACGGGCGCGCAGCCGTTCGGTGATGCGGCGGAGGCCCGGAATGTCGCCGCCGCGGGTGCCGCTGAGGCCGCGCTGCATGAGACGCCGAAGGGCGCGGCGCACGTCACCCTCGGCCAGGATGTCGTCGGACAGGGCCTCGAGCACGTCGTCCGCGTCGAACGGCGGCAGCTGCTGGCTGCCGTCCCATCGGGAGTAACGGAACGTGCTCATGGTTCGGGTCAGCGTAGGCCGATACGGGGACCGCGTCCATCGCGTCTCGGGCCGAGGGTGGCACGGCGCATGCGCACCAGCCTCGCATGACACGTTCCGATTTCCGCAACCACGTCGCCGTGGTGACCGGCGCGTCGAGCGGCATCGGGCGGGCGACGGCCCTGCTGCTGGCCCGCAGCGGAGCGAGCGTCGTGGCGGCGGCCCGCAACGGGCGGGCACTGGCCGACCTGGAGAGCAGCTCCCGGGACCTTGCCGGGGAGATCGTCGCGCAGCCGACCGACGTGACCGATGCCGAGGCGGTCTGGGCCCTGGCGGCAACCGCGACGAACCGGTTCGGACGGATCGACTCGTGGATCAACGCCGCGGCCGTCGCGATGTACGCCCCCGTCGACCGGACCGAGCCCGACGAGCTGCGCCGCATCCTCGACGTGAACGTCGTGGGCACCGCGAACGGGATCCAGGCGGTGCTGCCGGTCATGGAGCGGCAGGGCGGCGGCACGATCGTGAACATCGGCTCCGTCGAGTCGACGCGAGCATTGCCGTTCCAGTCCGCCTACGCGGCCAGCAAGCATGCCGTTCGAGGTCTGACCGATGCGCTGCGCGCCGAGCTGGCCCAGCGCGGCTCGCCGATCCGGCTGACCCTCGTCATGCCGTCGGCCATCAACACGCCGTTCTTCCGGCACGCGCGGTCGAAGATCGGCGTCGTGCCGCAGCCGATCCCGCCGGTCTACGAGCCCGAAGCGGTCGCCGAGGCGATCGTCCACGCCGCGCGGCACCCCATGCGCGAGATCGTGGTGGGCGGCGGCGGCAAGGGCCTCGCCCTGCTCGAGAAGGTGAGCCCGCGGGCCGTCGACCTGCTGCTCGGGCTCCCCGTCCTCGGCCGCGGGCTCCAGCGCAGCGATCGGCCCGACGACGGCCGCGACAACCTCGACGCGCCGCTCGACGAGCCCGGATCGGTCCACGGTGAGTGGGGCGGCATGGCCCGGCGGCGGAGCTGGTACACCACCCTCATCGGCCTGCACCCCATCCCTGCCCGCATCGCGGCGCTCGCTGCGGTCGGGGTCGCCGCACTCGTGATGCGGCTGCGTCGCTAGGGCGGCGGATCGAGCTCGGGCAGGGGGATCGGCTCGGGCGGCTCGCCTGGCGTATCGGACAGGCGCATCCCGAACCACGTGACGTCGTGCCAGGCGCCGAGCTTGAAGCCGACGCGGCGATACGTGCCGACCGGCGCCATGCCGATCGCCTCGTGGAGGCGGACGCTCGCCGGGTTCGGCAGGGCCACCCCCGCATACAGGTTGACGAAGTGCTGCCGGCGGAGAATCGCGAGCAGCGCGTCGTACAGCGCGCGCCCGATCCCCCGGCCGTGCCACGGCCGGTCGACGTAGACGCTGACGTTCGCCGACCAGCGGTAGCCCGGCCGTGCATGGTGCGGCCCGGCGTACGCGTAGCCGATCACCCGCCCATCGGCCTCGGCGACCAGCCACGGATACCGCTCCAGCGTCTCGGCGATGCGCGCCGTCATGGCGGCGTCATCGGGCGCGACCTCCTCGAACGTGGCGATCGACGCTTCGACGGCGGGCCGGTAGATGGCGGCGACGGCCGCGCCGTCACGTGCCGGGTCGGCGAGGCGGATCCGCGGTGGAGCGGTCATGGCGGCATCGTGGCGCACGCCGCCGCGTCGATGCAGCAGCGACGGTCGTCCGAGGTCCCTGCGTCAGTGGGCAGAGTGCACAGCCAGGCGCGCCATCAGCGGCGAGGCACCCGAACGACCGCCTCGCGGACGACGCCGCGCCCGATGGCCCGGGCGAACAGGTCGGGCACGACCCAGCGCACGAAGAAGAGCCGGCAGCCCAGGCAGAACCCCGTGATCGCGAGCAGCGCCTGCAGGCCGATGACCCCGGCGACCGGCGCCCAGCCCACCGGCCCGAGGCCGAGCCCGAGGAGAAGCGCGCCGAGACCGAGGAAGGTGGCGCCCATGGCCTGGGCGAAGCGGGGTGGGTACTCGTGCTCCATCTCGGCCGGCGGACCGAGGCCGAGGAGACGGCGCACCAGCGGCCACGAGCGCCCGAGGATCCAGTAGCGAGTGCCGAACGCGGCGCTGACGGCCAGTGCGGCCGCCATGACCGGCACGAGCCAGCCGCTATCGGTGGCAGCAGCGACGGCGAGGAGAACGGCGGAGAGGCCGGCGGAGAATCGGTGGCCGCGCGGATCGATGCGGCGGCCGGGCAGGGAATCGGTCATGGGAGAGCGCCTTTCAGGAGGACGAGGGGCGTGGGCCGGGCCGATGAACCGATCGGCCGGGCGAAGCGATCTAGCGGCAGAACCGCCCGATACAGATGCTCGGCTCGCCCTCGAGACGCACGATGAGCTCCACGCGCGCGGGCGCCGTGGCCAGGAGCGGGGTTGCCGCCGAGGTGCTCATCGCGGGCAGCATACCGGGGGGACCCGGATGCGTCCAGCACCGTCCGGATCGCCCGCTCGCAATCCGGCCAAGCGCTTCGGTCGTGGTCGGTGGAGTGGACCGGTCGGGACGAACGCGGGGGCGAGCAAGCGGACCATCGAGCCCTGCCGAAAGCCGGTTGCTGGCCATCCCCCTGCGAAGACGTCAGCACCGACAGCCCATCGGCCCATGGTGGGCGGACGTATGACATCAGGAGGGAACATGCGACACACCACGGTACCGGTAGCGGTCGTGCTTGCCGCGCTCCTCGGCCTGTTCGTCGCCGCCCCGGTGGGCGCCGCCACGACCGGGACGATCTGCGGCCAGGTGACCGCCTTCACAGCCCCGACCGCGGTCGCCGACGGGAGCATCACGATCGACGGAACGGTCGAGGTGATCGACTCGTCGGCCTTCGGCGCGATCGACGCCGGGACGCTGACGGTCCTCTCCGCGGTCGCGGCCGCGGACGCGACCACGTGCCTCGAGGTCGTCGCGAACACCGACGGCGACATCGTCGACATCGCCATCGCCGCGCAGGCCGAGATCTGCGGCGCGGTCACGCTCGACACGACGACCGGCGTGTACTCGGTGGCCGGCGTGGAGCTCCCGCTGGCGCTCGTATCGGCCGACGCCGATCTCGCCGCGCTCCTCGCCGCGGCTGCGGCGGCAAACGCCACGGTCTGCGTGGACGTCACGATCGACAGCACGACCGGGCTCATCACCACGGTCAGCCTGAACGCCACGATGACGCTCTGCGGCGAGGTCACGCTCGACGCCGACAGCGTGACGATCGGTGGCGTGGACGTGCCGCTGACGCTGCTCGACGCCGAGGCGATGGCGGTGCTCGAGATCGCGGTCGACGCCGGGGCGGAAGTCTGCCTCCAGCTCGTCGTCGCCGACACGGCGATCGTCCAGGCGAACCTGAACGCCGACATCACGCTGTGCGGCGAGGTCACGCTCGACGCCGATGGCAACTTCGTCGTGGACGGTGTCGTCGTCGACGCCGCGCTGCTCGACGCGGGTGCCGAGGCGCTGCTCCAGCTGGCGGCGAGCGCCGACGGCGAGGCGTGCGTGACGATCGTGGCGGTGAGCTCGAACGGCGACACGACGGTGACCGTCGGCGTCATCGTCGAGGTCTGCGCCGAGGTGACCGCCATCGGTGACGGCACGATCACGCTCGACGGCGTGACGCTTGCCTTCGCCGGCGCCGCCGACTCGGGGATCCAGGTGGGCGACGTCGTCTGCGTCGTCGCCGGCACGGGCCCCACCGGCGAGCCGATCGTGGTCGAGATCGACACCGACGAGGGCGCCGGTCCGGGTACCGGCCCGGGCACCGGTCCGGGCGGCGGCGGCGTCCTGCTCCCCGACACGTCGACCGGCACACCGGCCGATCCGATCGGCCTCGGCGTCGTCCTCCTGGTCGCTGCGGCGGTCGCCGCCTCGGCGGCGCGGCGCCTGCAGGTCGAGGCGCTGACGCGCTGACCCCCCGGCGTCGGGAATGGCGAGAGGCCGGACCTCGGGGTCCGGCCTCTCGGCGTGCGCCAGGAAGTCACACGGCTCAGCGGACGGAGCGCGACCGCTCGGTGGTGCGCCCGGGGCGGCGGCGGCGGCCGGCGCCGAAGCGCACCCGCCCGCGCTGGTCGGCGTCGCGCCGCGGCGGGGATCGGTGCGCCTGGCCGGACCGCAGCCGGATCGGCTGGGCCGGAAGCAACCGGTTCGGCTCGAAGCCGGGCACGACGCGTGACGCGATCGGGCCGCGCAGCAGACGCTCGATCTCGCGCAGCAGCGACGCCTCGTCGATGCAGACGAGCGAGACGGCCGTGCCGGTCTCGCCGGCTCGACCGGTGCGCCCGATCCGATGGACGTAATCGGCCGGCACCATCGGCAGCTCGTAGTTGACGACGTGCGGCAGGGCCTCGATGTCGAGCCCGCGTGCGGCGACCTCGGTGGCGACGAGGCAGAGGATGCGGCCGGCCTTGAAATCGGCGAGCGCGCGAACGCGCTGCGGCTGCGACTTGTTGCCGTGGATCGCGGCGGCTGCGATGCCGTCGCGGTTGAGCTGCTCCGCCAGCCGGTTCGCGCCGTGCTTGGTGCGGGTGAAGACGAGCGCCTGGTCGATCGCGCGCGTTCGCACGAGGTGGGTCAGCAGCTCACGCTTGCGCTCCCGGTCGACCGGGTGGACGACCTGCTGGACCAGCTCGACGGCGGTGTTCTCCGGCGTGACCTGGACCGATGCCGGCCGGTCGAGCAGGCCTTCGGCCAGCGCACGAATCTCACGCGAGAAGGTGGCGCTGAACAGGAGGTTCTGACGCCGATCCGGCAGGAGCGCGAGCACCTGGCGGATGTCGCGGATGAAGCCCATGTCGAGCATCCGATCGGCCTCGTCGAGGACGAGGATCTCGACCGCGCGAAGGTCGATCGTGCCCTGGCGGGCGTGGTCGAGCAGGCGGCCGGGCGTGGCCACCACGATCTCGGCGCCGCGGCGCAGTGCCGCCGCCTGCGGGCCGAAGCCGACGCCGCCGTAGACGGCGGTCGAGCGGGCACGGCCACCGGAATATGTCCGGACCGACTCCTCGACCTGGATGGCGAGCTCGCGCGTCGGCGCCAGGACCAGGGCGCGGATGCGCCGGTCGCGCGAGGGCCGAGCGGCGAGCTGCTGCAGCATCGGCAGGACGAACGCGGCCGTCTTGCCGGTGCCGGTCTGGGCGCCGGCGAGCAGGTCCCGGCCGGCCAGCACCAATGGGATGGCCTGGCGCTGCACGGGGGTTGGAATGGTGTATCCCTCGCGCTGAACAGCGCGGAGGAGATCGGGCCGCAGCCCGAGTTCGGCAAAGGACAAGGAAGAAGGCTCCTGAGAGGGCCCTCCCGCGGCGCATCGGCAGCGGGGCCCGGTCAGGGCGTGAAGGTCAAATCGAGGTCGGGACGGAGATGAAGCCGCGGCGCTGACCGGCGCGCCTGATCGAACACGTGTGCGAAAGCGTAGCACACCTCCGCGGGTGTACGCTTGGTACTCATAGCGAAGGCGACACATGACCGACCGATGCATCCACGGGTTCGACGCCCAGATCTGCGCCTCCTGTCGCCGCTGCGCACACGGACTGATCGACGCCCGATGTGGCGTCTGTAACCCCCGGACCGCCCGCGAGGCGATGCTCATGCTCGCCAACGACGCCCCGCGCGCGTCCGAGGAGCACCGCGGGTACGAGATCCAGTACGTGGCCGGCGAGCGGAGCTGGTATTACCGCGCGGACGCCGAATCGGCGCCCTCCCGGCTCTCCTTCCGCTCGGCGTTCCAGGCCCGCCGAGCGATCGACGAGCTGCTCGACGCGGGTCCGCCGAAGCCGAAACGAGCGACCGCGAAGCGACGCTGAGGCGGCCCGGCACCCCACCTGAGCGGTAGCATCCGGTGGTGCGGGTCGTCGAGCGCCTCTTCATCCTGGCGACCCGCCTCGGCGCTCGACCGACCGACGCCACCATCGATCGGCTCCAGAAGGGGCTGCTCGTCTCGGTGGCCGTCGTCGTCATCCCGGCCGGGCTCGTGTGGGGCGCGCTGTACTGGGCGCTCGACGAGCGGCTGGCCGCGGCGCTCCCATGGGGGTACACGGCCGCGTCCGTGGCTTCGCTGGTCCTGTTCGGAACCAGCCGCGACTTCGTGGCGTTCCGAACGCTGCAGCTGACGCTCATCCTCCTGGTCCCCTTCCTCCTCTGCCTCCAGCTCGGGGGGATCACGCCCTCGAGCGGGGTGATCCTGTGGTCCTTCCTCTCCCCCGTCGGCGCGATCGCCTTCGACCGCCCGACGCGGGCGTGGTGGTGGTACGCCGGCTTCCTCACCCTCGTCGTGGCGAGCCTCGTCCTCGCACCCATCGTCCGGCCCGTCCCGGCGGAACTGCCGCTCGAGGCGGTCATCGCGTTCGGCGCGATGAACATCGGCGGCGTCACGCTCGTCTGCTTCGGCCTGCTGGCGGCATTCGCCATCCAGCGCGAGTCGGCACAACAGCGACTGGAGGACCTGCTGCTCAACGTCCTGCCCGGCGACATCGCCGAGCGCCTCCAGACCGATCCACGGACGATCGCCGACAGCTTCGACGAGGCGAGCGTGCTGTTCGCCGACGTCGTCGACTTCACGCCGATGAGCCAGCGCCTGCCGGCCCGCGAGGTCGTATCGATGCTCGATCGCCTGTTCACGGAGTTCGACGCCCTTGCCGATGCCGAGGGCGTCGAGAAGATCAAGACCATCGGCGACTGCTACATGGCGGCCGCCGGCGTCCCGACGCCGCGATCCGACCACGCCGATGCGGTCGCCCGCCTGGCGCTCGCGATGCGCGCGTGCGCGAGCCGGTACCTCCGCGCGGACGACGGACGGCGCCTCCAGCTGCGGATCGGCCTGAACACCGGGCCGGTCGTCGCAGGCGTCATCGGGCGGCGCCGCTTCCTGTACGACCTGTGGGGCGACGCCGTGAACACGGCCTCCCGGATGGAGTCGCACGGGTCGCCCGACGAGATCATGATCACCGGTCCGATGGAGGAGCTGCTGCGTGACCGCTTCGAGTGCGTCCCCCATGGCATCGTCGACGTGAAGGGCAAGGGGCCGATCGAGGTCTGGTTCCTCGTCGGTCCGCGCCGCTCCGACGCCTGACCCACGCGGCCGTGGCGGTTGGCGCGGCCTCGTTCCTGCACTGGCTCCTGCTTCGAGACGCACGAGCGGGGATCCGATGGAACGCGATCGAGACGAGAAGGACTCCGGCATCGACTCGCTGGCGGAGGGGACCGGACTCGACCAGCCGGACGACGTGGAGGCGATGCGGCCGGGCCGCGACGTGAGCGACGCGGGCGCCGCCGACGAAGCGACCGGCGACGAGAAGACGGCCGTCGAGGGAGCCGCCGGCCTCGGTGCCACCCATCGCGCATGGGGCGGCGCGCCGACGAACGTCGAGGGCGGCATCGGCACGCACGTGCCGGCGGAAGGCGACGAGCACATGACCGACGCGCCGGACGAGCGAACCGACTCCTCCGATCCACGAGGGTACTGACCGGAAGGCGAGCGCTTGACCGGGGGTTGACCACCCCCCGATGCTGGGGAGGCTTTCATGGCCTCCTCCCCCGAGCATCCACCGGCGAGCCGGCTCTTCACGCGGGCCTTCGTCGCGCTGGGCGTCGCGGAGCTGGCGTACTTCATGGCGCACGGCCTGCTGATCGCCATCACGCCGCGCTTCGCCGCGGGTCCGCTCGGTGCCGACGAGCTCGGCGTTGGGGTCACGATCGGCGCCTTCGCCGTCACGGCCCTGCTGCTGCGCCCGATCGCCGGGCGGACGGCCGACCGACGCGGGCGGCGCGCCCTGCTGGTCGGTGGGGCGCTGCTCAGCATGGCGGCGATCGCGGCGCACGCCGTGGTGCCGAGCCTGGAGGCCCTGATCGGCCTGCGGCTCGTCCTCGGCGTGGCCGAGGCGTTCTTCTTCGTGGCCGGCTTCGCGATGGTGGCCGACCTCGCGCCGCCCGGACGCGCCGGTGAGGCGCTGAGCTACAACTCGCTGGCGCTCTACCTCGGCATCGCCTTCGGTCCGGGGGTCGGCGAGCTCCTGCTCGCGACCGGCGGGTTCACGCTGGCCTGGATGGGCGGCGCCGGGCTCGCGCTGGCCGCGACCCTCCTTGCGCTCACACTGCCCGAGACCGCCCTCCGTACCGGCGGCTCGGGCCGGCTGGTGCTCATCCACCGCCGGGCGCTGCTGCCGTCGGTCGGTTTGTTCACCGGCGTGGCGGCGATGTCCGGGTTTCTCGGCTTCGTCCCGCTCTACACCGACGAGACCCTCCGCATCGGCGGCTCGGGGCCGGTTCTGCTCCTGTTCGGCATGGTGGTCGTGGTGACCCGTGTCGCCTTCGCGCGGCTGCCCGACCGGGTTCCGGGCTTCACGCTGGCGGCCGCGGCACTGGCCCTCATCGCGATCGGCCTCGGGACGATGTGGGTGTTCCCGACCGTGCCGGGCCTCTATGCCGGCGCGACCCTCACCGCGCTCGGCGTCGCGTTCACGACTCCCGCCTTCTTCGCCGCCATCATCCCGCGGGTGGCGCCGTCCGAGCGTGGCGTGGCGCTCGGGACCACGAGCCTGTTCATCGACCTCGCCTTCGGCGGCGGGCCGGTGCTGACCGGGCTCGTGGCCGGGTACGCCGGCTACGCGGCCGGGTTCGGCGCCGTCGGGCTCGTGGCGCTGGCCGGCGCGGTCGGGACCGCGTACGCCGCCCTCGGCCGTCGGACCGTC
>DATLGA010000031.1:0-10876 GCA_035540715.1 Candidatus Limnocylindrales bacterium
CGCGCTGCCGATGTCGCCGCTGGACCGCGCTCGTCGCGACGACGATGGCCGCGACCACTCTGCGTATCGAAAGCGCCGGCTGCGGCTGCACCTGCTGGAGAAGCGCGGCAAGGGCGGCTACCGCTAGCATCCGGCGCGGCGAGTCGCCCCGGTACACTGAGCCCATGACGACGATCGAGCGACCGATATCCCCGGCTGCGCCGACCCCGCTCAGCCGCGCGACGACCCTGCCTGCCCGCTACTACCTCGACGCCGAGGTCCTCGAGCGCGAGAAGGAGCGGATCTTCGGCCGCACCTGGCAGCTCGTGGCCCGCGCTGACGAGCTGCAGCGCGTCGGCGACTTCGTGCCGGTGAGCGTCCTCGACGAGCCGATCGTCATCACCCACGCTCAGGATGGCGAGCTCCGCGCGTTCTACAACGTGTGCCGCCATCGGGCCGGGCAGGTCGCGCTGACGAAGGGCAACCGCAAGTCGCTCCAGTGCCGGTACCACGGATGGACGTACGGGCTCGATGGCTGCCTTCGCGCCGCGCCGGAGATGGATGCCACCGAGAACTTCGACAAGGCCGACTTCGGCCTCATCCCGGTCCGCGTCGAGCGCTGGGGACCCTTCGTGTTCGTCAACCTCGATCCATCGGCTCCTCCGTTGGCGGACGTTCTCGGCGCCATCCCCGCCGAGGTCGCAAGGGCCGGCTACGACGTCGACTCGATGCGCCTGGTCGAGCGCCGCGACTACGTCATCGAGTGCAACTGGAAGGTCTACGTCGACAACTACCTCGAGGGCTACCACCTGCCGATCGCGCACCCGCAGCTGTACAAGGAGCTCGACTACGACTCCTACCGGGTCGAGGAGTTCCGGTACTACTCGAAGCAGCATGCGCCGATCCGTGAGCTCAAGCCGGGCGAGGAGCTCGGTCGCGACCGCCGGTACCTCCGGACGGCCGACGGCGAGGAGGACGCGCTCTACTACTGGCTCTTCCCCAACACGATGTTCAACATCTACCAGGACAACATGTCCTCGAACGTCATCCTGCCGCTTGGGCCGGACCGCACGCTCACCGTCTTCGAGTGGTTCTTCGCCGAGCCGGGGAGCGGCCCGGGCTGGGAGTCGATGCAGCAGACGATCGCGTTCAGTGACGAGATTCAGCAGGAGGACATCGTCATCTGCGAGCAGGTGCAACGGGGGTTGCGGTCGCGCGCCTACGACACCGGCCGCTTCAGCGCCAAGCGCGAGAACGGCGTCTACCACTTCCAGAACCTCGTTCGCGAGTTCCTCGGGGAGTAGGCGGCGCGGCCCCCGGCTGTCGGAGCCGTTCGGCTTTCACGTGGGGTGACCACCGCGGCCGCCTCGCGGCCCGAACGGTTCGGGATTCACGTGGGGTGACCACCGGGGACGCTTCCTGGCGCGAGCCGTCCGGATTCACGCCAGGTGACCGTTACGTGGAGATACGGCCCGCGGACGGTCAACATTCACGCCACGTGACCATCAGCCGTGGATTGGGACGCTTCGCACGCGGCGATCGCGCTTAGTGGTCACCTCACGTGAATTCGTCACGTTCGTGAACCACAGCAGGCCGGAAGGCACCCCGACGGGACGGCGGAGCCACGCAACGGCCTGCCGCCCGCGAAGCGCAAAGCGAGCGAACGACGCCGGATGAGCACCCACGACTCGTCGAGCTGATCGCGTGTCACCGATGACGAGGGCCGGTACCACGCCGGCCACATCCGGCCAGCCGACCTCCGCAGCGATCACCCGTCCGAGCCGGACCTTCACGTCGAGCCTGCCGGCAGTGTCCTGGACGTTCCCGACCGCTGACTTGACCTCGGCCACGACGACGAGACGCGCGCCCGGATGAAAGGCCAGGACATCGACCCGACCGCGGTCGCCGAAGTGGTTGAAGCTCACCTCGGTGCGCACCGACCATCCTCGCTCGGCCAGCGAGCGCGCGACGTCCTCGACCAGCCCGGCATGCAGGGCGTCCATGAGCCGATCGAGATCGGCTCCTTCCCACCGCATCACCACGTCGAGGCGTCCGCCGAGCGCGTCGACCACCCGTTCGATCGACCCGACCGTGATCCCGCGGAGAACGCCACGCTCCACTCGGGAGATCGCCTCTCTCGAGAGCCCCGACCGCACGGCCAGGTCCGCTTGCCGCCAGCCGCGGCGACGCCGGAGGATGCGAACCGCTCGCGGGAGGTTCGTGCGCAGCATGGAACCGATCATCCAACCTGGGCGCTTACCAGCCGATTACCGTGCCTGTACGCTGGCCGCGTGACGTACGAAGAGCTCCTCGACCTGGCGCGGCGACTCCAGGGACGCCGGCTCGAGACGGTCACCGGCCGCCGCTTCACGGTCGGCGTCTACCGGGACACACCGTTCTTCACGCCGGAGTCGACCGGCAACGGCCAGTCCGACGGCCGGAAGGCAGCGGAACGCTTCCTGGACCGATACAACCGCAGCGGCAGCCTCCGCCCGGGCGACTACGCGGACGTCACGCGCAACGCCTCGTACTTCATCGGCATGCTCATGGCCGGCGAGAACGAGTAGGCTCACCGGCATGACCGTCTCGTCAGGCGCTCCCACGCGCACCGATGGCCGCCTCCGGGTGGCGCTCATCTCGGACACCTTCTTCGAGCCCGATGGCGCCATCCGGCTCAAGCAGATCCTCGCCGATGTCGCGAGTCGCGGGGCCGACCTCGCGGTGCTGCCGGAGCTGCCGCTCAACCCGTGGACTCCGGCGACGAAGCAGGCGGACCCGGAGGCCGCGGAAGGCCTGGATGGACCTCGGGCGACCGCGCTATCGGAGGCGGCAGCCGAGGCGGGCATCGGCCTGGTCGGCGGCATCATCCACCGCGACGAGGACGGGCGACGCACGAACCGGTCGCTCGTCTTCGACCGCGCGGGCGCCGTCGTGGCCACGTACGACAAGCTCCACCTTCCCGAGGAGGAGGGGTTCTGGGAGACGAGCCACTACGAGCCGGGGCACGAGCCGCCGCGGCGGATCGATGCGTTCGGCGTCCCGATCGGAGTGCAGATCTGCTCGGACAGCAACCGGCCCGAGGGGACGCACCTGCTCGGTGCACAGGGCGCGATGGCGGTCATGAACCCACGGGCGACGGAGGAACGGACCTACCAGCGCTGGAAGGCGGTCTTCCGCGCCAATGCGCTGACGAGCTGCCTCTACGTCCTGAGCGTGAATCGCCCGCACCCGGAGCACGGCGTGCTCATCGGCGGTCCGAGCGTGGCGTTCGATCCGAACGGCGAGCTGCTCGTCGAGACGACCGACACGGTCGCCCTCGTGACGCTGGACGCCGACGTCATCGCCGACGCACGCCGCCGCTACCCCGGCTACCTGCCCGTACGGGCGCGCCTGTACGCCGACGCCTGGGACGAGGTCGCTCGCTCGGACGGGTAGGGGAACGCGCAGGAACCCGAGGACGCCGGGCGTCAGCCCTCCGCCAGCCGGAACCGCTCCTCGGCGACGAGCTCGTCGGCGACGTACACGCGCCACTCGTACTCGCCGGGACCCCAGGCCTCGATGAACGCGCTCGCCTGGCCGATGACGTACCCGAAGGTGTCGGAGGCCGGATCCACGTTCACGCCCTCCCGCTCGAGCACGACCGTCTCCTCCTCGTCCTCTCCGACCCGCACGACCTCGTTGAAGATCTGTGGCTCGCCGAAGCCACCTTCCACGGTGACCGAGTACGCGAACGTCATGCCCGGGGTGAACGTCTCGACGGTCTCCGTGACGCGCCGGTTGTCATCCAGCGCCTGGCCGAAGGCGAGCACGCCGGGCAGCTCCGGCTCGGGCTCCGGCGTTGGCTCCTCTGGCGTGGGCTCGGGAGTCGGTTCGGGCGTGGGGGGTTCGGGCGTCGGCTCGACCGTCGGCTCCGGGGTCGGGCTCTCCTGTCCGACCGTCGGGTCGGTCGGGTTGAGGCTCGAGATGAA
Source organism: Candidatus Limnocylindrales bacterium (assembly GCA_035540715.1). Lineage (GTDB taxonomy): Bacteria > Chloroflexota > Limnocylindria > QHBO01 > QHBO01 > JACDBZ01. The sequence goes on from DATLGA010000031.1 coordinate 3,948, forward strand.
CAGGCCGAGGAGGACCGCACCGATGATCGTCGCGATCACCGCACCGATCGAGATGAGCGAGTCGCGATCGGTCGGCAGGGGCCCGGCCGGCACGATCCTGGACTCGCCGTGGCGGAGTGCCACCCCGCATGATCGACAGACCTGCGCCCAATCGGGGTTCGGGCGGCCGCAGTTGAAGCAGTCGACGGTCTCGTCGGTCATCGGGCGCAGGGGACTCCTCGTCTGGCATCCATCGGTACGTCACCGACGGCGGCGCAAGCCTAGCATGGAGGTGGCCGCCGGCGGTGAGAACGCCGACGGCCCGTGGCCGACCCCGCAACGGGCCGGCCGCCGACGAGTCTACGGCATCGGGCGCGAGCTGCCTGCGCGTGCCATCGGCGGGCGCGTCCGAACCGATCGAGGGTCGGTCGGCGTGCCCAAATGTCGCTCCGTGCCCCGACCGAGCAAGCTACGATGCGGCCGGCAGCGATCGCCGGGTCGCGGAAGGGACCGCGACGCAAACGAGCGATCGGCCGAAGGAGGTGTGGGACGTGCCTGACTGGATCATCATCGTCGTCCTCGTCGTATTGCTGCTCGCAGCGCTCGGGCCGCGGGCCGGTTGGTATGGGGCCGCGAATGCGATCTGGGACATCCTGGCGCTGATCATCTTCATCGCCCTGGTGGTCTGGCTCCTGAGACTGCTCGGAGTGCTCGCCTTCTAGGCGACGCCCACCGCACGCTGACGGCCCGTCCGGTCTCACCGGGCGGGCCGTCTCCGTGCGCGGGTACCGGTCAGCCGTCGCGCGCGGGGCGCAGCGCATAGAGGCGGCGCTTCCCCGAGAACCCGCGCAGCTCGTGCTCGCCGATGTCCTCGAGCGCGAAGCCGCCGTCGGCCACCAGCCCCGCCGTCGTCGCCGACACGAGGACCTCGCCCGGACCGCCGAGCGCCATCATGCGTGACGCCTCGTGGATCGCGATGCCACGGATGTCGTCATCGCCGAGCTCCACCTCGCCGGTGTGCGTCGCGGCCCGGACCTGGATGTCGAGGTCGCGCGCCGCCTCGGCGACCGCCGAAGCGGCTCGGAGCGCTCGGGCGGCGCCGTCGAAGGTGGCGAGCATCCCGTCGCCGGTCCACTTCACGATGCGGCCGCGATAGCGCTCGACGATGTCGCGCGACCGCGACTCGAGGGTGGCGAGCAGGTCGTCCCACCCGCGGTCGCCCAGTCGAACCGCGAAGCCGGTCGAGTCGACGATGTCGGTGAAGAGCAGCGTCACGAGGACGCGCTCGCCCAGCGCCCGGAGCGGGGTCAGCCATTCCTTGGCGCCCAGCCACGTGATCATCTCGACCGGCTCTTCACCGACGACCCAGGCGTCGTGACGTGGGGGGATGTCGACGAGGCTCATCGGTCCGGCATGGAACTCCGTGCCGTCGGCGAGTACGACCTGGAGGCGCCCCGTCAGGATGACCCCGACGTGGTGGAGCTCGCACCACTCCGTCCGCACGATCGGCCGGACGTGGGTCGACCAGCGCCAGCCGGGGGCGTGGACGTCGTGCGCGACCGTGAGCCCGCCCTTCGAGATCAGCGCGGAGCGGACGCCGGCCACCTCGATGACCTCGTCCGGGGAGCCGAAGCTGCGAACGTATCGGTTCATGTGCACCCGAGCGTGCTGGTGCCGGAGGTGGGATTTGAACCCACACGGGCTTTCGCCCATCGGTGTTTGAGACCGACGCGTCTGCCGATTCCGCCACTCCGGCCGGGGGGAGCCGTCATTATAGGGAGCCGATGGCCGACGCCCCCGAGCGCGCTCCGACGAATCGCACGCCGCCGCTGCCCGACGAGGCCGCGGTGATCGCCCGCGCGGCCGACGGGGACCGGACCGCCTTCGCCCAGCTCATGGAGCATTACCAGAGCGCCTGCTACGGCCTCGCCTGGCGCCTGCTCGGCGACGCCGACCGTGCCGCCGACGCGACGCAGGACGCGTTCGTGCACGCGTACCGGCGATCGCCTCGTATCGTGGCGGCGTCTTCCGCTCCTGGCTGCTGCGCATCACGGCCAACGCGAGCTATGACATCCTGCGGCGCCAGCAGCGGCGTCCGTCGAGCCCGCTGCCCGACCCCGATGAAGGGGCGCCGGAGCTGCCGGACCCATCGGCCCTCAACCCGTTCGCCGAGGCGTCGAAGAGCGAGCTGTATCGCCACCTGGAACGCGCCCTGCGGATGCTGCCTGCCGACCAGCGAACCGCCGTCGTCCTGTGTGACGTCTACGGAATGGATTACAACGAGGTCGCCGCGATGACCGACTCGGCGCTCGGAACCGTCAAGTCGCGTATCCACCGTGGCCGCCTTCGCCTTCGCGAGCTCCTCGCCGAGCATCGGGAACTGTTCACCGCATGAGGGCGTCTGAGGCAGAGGCATGCTGAACGCGAACCACCCCGACGACGAGCGACTCTCGGCGCTGGCAGGCGGCGACCCCGACGAGGGGGCCGATGCCGGCCTGACCGCGCACGTCGCCTCCTGCGACCGATGCGCCGAGCTCGTGAGGGATCTCGGCGCGCTTCGCATGTCGCTCGGCGACCTGCCCGATGTCGCACCGCCGCGTCCGCTTCGCCTGGTGCCGCCGGTTCCGGACGCCTCGGCGCCCGAGGACGGCATCGGCACCTGGATGCGGCGCCTCTTCGCTCCCGCACTCACCGCCGGAGCCGCCCTGGCCATGGTCGGGCTCGTGGGGACCGCTTCGCCGGGCACCCTGCCCACGAGCCTCGACGAGGTGGGCTTCGGCGGTGGGGATGCCGGGGTGATGCACGAGGCCGACGAGGCCGCGCCCGGCGACCAGCGCCTGACCGACACCGATGAGCCCGGCGCCGTCCAGGGCGAGGCCGCCGGAGAGCGCGACGGTGCTGCGGGTTACGGTGCGGCAGCGGGCGACGATGAAGCTCCCGCCGCCGAGCCGCTCTCCGGCGGCCGGGATTCCGATACGTCCGAGGATGACTACGCCGTTCCGGAGTCCCGTGTCGGCACGACGAGCCTGCCAGCCGAGCGTTCGCCCTGGCCCATGGTCCTCTTCACCGGGGTCGCGGTCATCGTGGGCGCGCTGCTGTTGCGCTGGATCCTGGTGCCGCGAGCCGGGTGACGCCGGCGCCCGGCTAGAGCGGCAGGCGACCGGCGAAGACCGCGCCCAGCAGGAGCAGGATGATCACCGCTCCGGCCAGGACCGCCGCCCATCCCGAGTCCCGGAACGTCGCGGGGGCCGGCTGCGGCCGCGGTGGACGGCGCGTTCGGGGAAGCGGCACCTCGCCCGGCTGGCGCATCGTGCGCGGCGCCGAGCGCGTCTGCTCGGCCGTCGCCCGCCAGCTGGCCCACGTGCGGGTCGAGGACGGCTGCGAGGGGTGGATCGTGGCGCGATTCGCGGCCCAGTGACCCGAGTGCGGAGTCCCGGCCGACGGGTTCGTCCGGTCGTACTCGGCCCGCGAGGCGGGGTCGGACAGCACCGCCCAGGCCTCGTTGATCCGCCGCATGCGCTCGGCGGCGGCCGCCTTCCCCTCGCCGCCCTCGTGGAGATCGGGGTGGTGGCGCTTGGCCAGCTGCCGGTGAGCGCGCGCCACCTGGAGCGGCGTCGCGTCGCGAGCCACGCCGAGGACCGCGTAGGGATCGGTGGTCCGCCGCCCGTGCATCGGCCGATTCTACGGCGGCGGCCGGGAGCCGATCGGGCGGCCGCGAGGCCGCCATCGGTCTAGACTCAGGGGCACCGATGGCCGACCGCAGACCGCTCCTCATGCTCATCGACGGGCCGAGCCTCGTGTACCGCGGCTACTTCGCACTGCCGCCGCTCACGATGTCCGACGGAACGCTGGTCAACGCGGTGTTCGGCTTCCTCGAGATCGTGCTGCGCGGCATGCAGGACGTGAAGCCGGACTACGCGATCGTGAGCTTCGATGTCGGCAAGCCCCAGTTTCGGTTCGACGCCTACCCCGAGTACAAGGCCGGCCGCCCGTCGATGCCGGACGATCTGCGCGCCCAGTTCCCGATCGTGCGCGAGATCGCCGCGATGATGGGCATGCCGGTCCGAGAGCTCGAGGGCTACGAGGCCGACGACGTGATCGGCACGCTCGCGCAGAAGGCCACCGCCGAGGGCGTCGACACGATGATCGTCTCGGGCGACCTGGACGGCCTGCAGCTGGTCGACGATCACGTGCGCCTGCTCACCACACGCATGGGCGTCGCCTCGACCGTGATCTACGACGAGGCGAAGGTGATGGACCGATACGGCCTCCGTCCGGACCAGATGCTCGACTACAAGGCACTGAAGGGCGACACCTCGGACAACATCCCGGGCGTCCCGGGGGTCGGGGAGAAGACGGCGATCAGCCTGCTCCAGCAGTTCGGCTCGCTGGACGGCATCTACGAGCACCTCGACGAGGTGAAGGGCAAGCTCCGTGATCGACTCGCCGAGCACCGCGAATCGGCGTTCATGAGCCGCGAGGTCGGTCGGATCGTGACCGACCTGCCCGTCGACCTGGGTCTGGACGAGGCGCGCACCGGTCGATACGACCGCCGTGCCGTGGCGCAGCGGTTCCGCGAGCTCGAGTTCCGATCGCTCATCGACCGCCTGCCGGCCTCGAGCATCGCGCCCACCGGGCCGGAGCCGGCGGAGCGGGATACGAAGGGCGGCCTGCAGCTCAGCCTGGACCTGCTCGGCGGCACCGCGGCCGGCGGCGGCTCTGCCCCGACGGACGCTGCTCCTCGAGCGCAGCCCGATCCGCTGGCCGATCCCGGTGGCGCGATCGAGCACGTCGACCCCCGGATCGTTCGGACCGACGCCGACCGCGCCGAGCTCGAGGCGTGGCTGGCGGCCCATGAGGGGTCCGTCGGCGTCGGATGGTCGGCGGGTGCCGGGCGGCCGCTCGACCGTCCGCTGTTCGGCATCGCGCTGGCCGGCGGCGACGGCACGAGCTGGTACCTGCCCTGGACCGACGACCGGCCGCTGCCGCCGTGGTTCGGCCGTGACGACCGCAAGCTCGTGGGCCACGACCTCAAGCAGCTGCTGGTCATGCTCGCCGCGCGGGGCGCCGAGCTCGTCGGCGCGTGCTTCGACACGCTCGTCGCCGGGTACATGGTCAACCCGGCGCTTCGCGCCCAGTCCCTCGACGACATCGCGGCCAACCGGTTCGGCGGGGAGCTGCCGCCGAGGCCGCTCACCCCGGAGACCGGCGCCGAGGAGGGCGCCTGTGCCCGCCGCGCGGCGGCCGAGGCGCTCACCGCGCTCCTGTCGCGGCCTGCGCTGGAGCAGGAGCTCTCCGACGGAGGCCTCGCCGACCTCTTCGGCGAGGTCGAGATGCCGCTCGTGCCGGTCCTGGCACGCATGGAGCTCGCCGGCGTGCTGCTCGACCTCGAGGCGCTCGCGGCGATGCGCGACGAGTTCGGCGCGCAGCTCGCGGAGCTCGAGGCGCGGATCTACCAGCTCGTCGGCCACGAGTTCAACATCGGCTCGCCGAAGCAGCTCGAGCAGATCCTGTTCGGTGAGCTGGGCCTGCCGGCGACGAAGCGGACGAAGACCGGGTTCTCGACCGACGCATCGGTCCTGGAGGAGCTGCGTGAGGCGCACGAGGTGGTCGGCCTCATCCTCGAGCACCGGCAGGTCTCGAAGCTGAAGTCGACCTACGTCGACGCGCTGCCTGGCCTGGTGGACGGCGAGGGCCGGCTCCACACGACCTACCAGCAGGCCGTGGCTGCCACCGGCCGGCTGTCGAGCACGGATCCGAACCTCCAGAACATCCCGATCCGGACCGCGCTCGGCCGGCGGATCCGGCGCGCCTTCGTAGCACCGCCCGGGAAGCTGCTGCTCGGCGCCGACTACTCGCAGCAGGAGCTCCGCATCCTGGCGCACGTCTCCGGCGATGCCGGCCTGCGAGCCGACTTCTCCGCTCACGAGGACATCCACCTCGCCGCCGCGGCACGCGTTCTCGGGCTCGCTCCCGACGAGGTGGGGCCGAAGGAGCGCAGCGTCGCCAAGATGATCAACTACGGGATCGCCTACGGGCTGAGCGACTTCGGCCTGGCGGAGCGGCTGAAGATCCCGCGCGAGGAGGCCCAGAAGTTCATTGCCGACTACTTCGCCGCGTACGAGGGAATCCGCCGCTACACCGTCGAGATGAAGATCCTCGCCCGTGACCAGGGCTTCGTCACGACCCTCCTGGGCCGCCGCCGCTACCTGCCCGAGCTCACGGCTCGCAACGGAGCCCTTCGGTCCGCGGGCGAGCGCATGGCCATCAACATGCCGATTCAGGGCACGGCGGCGGACGGGATGAAGATCGCCATGGTGCGGGTCGACGAGGCGCTCCGCGAGCGGGGCCTGCGGTCGCGCATGCTGCTCCAGGTGCACGACGAGCTCGTCTTCGAGACCGATGCGGACGAGCTGCCCGAGCTGGCCGAGCTGGCGAAGGAGATCATGGAGTCCGCCCTGCCGCTCGACGTGCCCCTCGAGGTCGACCTGAAGGTCGGCTCGAACTGGGAGCAGATGGACCGGTACGAGCGTTCCGACGACGGCTCCTGGGTGCGCCGGTCGAAGACGGCCGTCGAGGTGGCGCGCGAGGAGGCCGACGAGGCGGTCGCCGCCGAGCTCGTCTGACCGCGGATGCCGGAGCTGCCCGAGGTCGAGACGGTCGCCCGTGACCTCCAGCGGTGGGTCGCCGGCGCCACGATCGCCGGAGCGGAGGTGCGCTGGGCTCGCACGATCCGCCACCCGCAGCCGCCGGAGCGGTTCGTCGCCGAGATCGCCGGCGCCACGATCCGGCGCGTCGACCGGCGGGCCAAGACGGTCCTCTTCCATCTCGAGGACGGGCGCGTGATGACGGTCGCGCTGCGGATGACCGGCGCGCTCATCGTCGCCCCCGCCGGGACGGCGGACGATCCGTATGCCCGCGTCGTCTTCGACCTCGCGGACGGCCGTCAG
>DATLGA010000032.1:0-3225 GCA_035540715.1 Candidatus Limnocylindrales bacterium
GCCACCGGCCTTCGCCCGGTGCGAGCCTCTTGCGCTCCGCCCGGCTTGCGCGCCATCCTGTCGCCATCCCGCCGAGCCGAGCGCGCGGGCGCCACAAGAGGTACGCCCGTGACCGAGAACCTCGACGAGCTGCTGCGCCGCACGGCGGAAGTTGCATCCGCCCATCTGCGGGAGCTCCCATCGCGCCATGTCGGTCCGCGGGCCGATGCCGCCGCCGTCGCCCAGCGTCTGCGCGTACCCCTGCCCGATCGCGGTGAGGACCCGTGGTCGGTGGTCGAGCGCCTGGCGCTGGACGTCGACGACGGGCTCGTTGCCTCGGGCGGCCCGCGCTACTTCGGCTTCGTGATCGGCGGCCAGCTGCCGGCGTCAGCGGCGGCGGACTGGCTGACCACCGCCTGGAACCAGAACGCCGTCGTGCACGCCGCCTCGCCGGCCGGCGCTGCCGTCGAGCAGGTCGCCGGCGAGTGGATGCTCGAGCTGCTCGACCTGCCCCGGGAGGCGAGCGTGGGGCTGCCCACCGGGGCCGGACTCGGCAACACCGTCGGGCTTGCTGCGGCACGCCATGCCGTGCTCGCGCGGGAGGGCTGGGACGTCGAGGCGCGCGGGCTGTACGGGGCGCCCGAGATCACCGTCATCGTCGGCGCGGAGGCCCACGCCACGCTCCTGACCGGGCTGCAGTACCTCGGGCTCGGGCGCGACCGCGTCATCCGTGTTCCGACAGACGAGCAGGGCCGGATGCGCGCCGACGCGTTCGCCTCCACCGTTGCGGATCTGCGCGGGCCGCTGATCGTGGCGCTGCAGGCCGGCAACGTGAACACCGGGGGCTTCGATCCCGCCGCCGGCGTGGCCGATGCGCTCGATGGCCATCCGAACGCATGGATCCACGTCGACGGCGCGTTCGGCCTGTGGGCGGTCGTCTCACCCGAGCTGCGCCACCTGGTCGACGGCGTGAGCCGAGCGGACTCCTGGTCGACCGACGCCCACAAGTGGCTGAACGTCGGCTACGACTGCGGCTTCGTCGCCGTCCGCGATCGCGACGCCCATCGCGCGGCGATGGCGGCATCGGCCTCCTACCTCATGCGCACCGAGCAGCGCGAGAACTGGGAGTACGTGCTCGACAGCTCCCGACGAGCGCGCGGCTTCATCCTGTACGCCGCGATCCGTTCGCTCGGGCGCGAGGGCGTGCGCGCCCTCGTCGAGCGGTGCTGCGCGCTGGCACGCTGGATGGCGGATCGGCTCCGCGAGGCCGATGGCGTCGAGGTCCTCAACGACGTCGTCCTCAACCAGGTGCTCGTTCGCTTCGCCGATTCCGACGAGCAGACGCAGCGGGTCATCGCCGCGGTCCAGGCCGATGGAACGGCCTGGATGGGCGGCACGACCTGGCAGGGCCGCGCCGCCATGCGCATCAGCGTCTCGAACTGGTCCACGACCGAGGCCGATGTTGATCGCACGGTCGACGCGATCCTCCGCTGCGCCCGGTGGGCCCCGTAGTCCAGCGGAGCAGCGCCCGTCCACTGGATGCACGGAACCGAGGACCACTACGGCACGATGCGGATCGACTCGATCATGGCGTCCAGCTCGTCCCGTGCCTCTTGAGTGGTGCTGTCGTAGTGGAACGCGTTGATGACGAGCCGGCGTCCACCGACATCGAGGACCCACACTCGATTGCGCTCGTCGGGCCCGAAGATTCCGCGCTGACCGCCGCCATGCGTGGTCCACAGCCCACGGTCTTCCGGGCAGGAGGACAGATCGGACAGCCCGTCGAACTCAGCGTATGTGCCGCGGTATCCGGATATCGATGTCGGCCTCGACCTGGTCGGCTCGGCGACCCCATCCACGAAGTCGCCGACCGTCGGCCCGATGAGCGTGGGCCCGATCCACCGGCCGCAGATTCCCGTGAGCAGCTCTCTGACCTCGAAGAACCCGAGGCCGGCGCCGGATGGCGCAGCCCCTTCGTCCTTCAGGACCCCGACGCTGTCTGGCGCATTCTGCGCGGGCGACCACCCGGTCGGCACGGTGAAGACGATCCGACCGGGGAACTCCCAGTCGATGACGTAGGTGCCGGACCGGAACGCGGTGTGGTGTGAGAACGGAGCGGGGGTCGGCGCAACCGTTGGCTGCGGGCCGGGGGCGCCGACGTTCTGGGAGAAGAGGGAGTAACCGAGGACGACCGCCATGGCGAGGACCGCCGCGGCAACGCCCATTCTCCCCGGGCCCGGGGACGGCGACGCCCTCAGCGGACGCGCGGGTCGTCCTCGATCCACCCGGTCGCGATCGGGTCCGGATCGGCCGCCACACCCGACCAGTCGCGCGCCATCCAGTCCAGCACGCGTTCGGCGCCCAGAGCGAGGGTCGCGCACAGGACGATCATGAGCAGCGGCGCAACGATGCCGATTCCGGCCGCCAGCGGCGCGATGACGGTCCAGGCGGCGACGCCGGCCCACAGCGCCGCCCGTTCACGACCGAGCGCGAGGGCGGCAACGACGGCCGTCGCCGGAACGGCGATCAGGGGCACGCTTCCCACGGCGGCGGCCTGAAACAGCGCGATCATCGTGGCGCTCGCGGCGGTCAGGGCGAGGATCACGCCGACAAGGGCGCCGGCCTCCTCGCTGCGATCCCGGATCGTCGTCCGTCCGCGCGCGAGCCGCATGGTGGCATCCTACGCCCGGCCGGGAGGGCACGAAAGAGCGCGGCCGGGCGATTCGATCGCGGAGCGGGCGTTCGACCGCCTGATTTCGGCCGCGGAGCGCGGTTCGGCCGCCTGATGCGTCGGTGGTTGGAATCCGCACGCATCGGGCGGCAGAGGCGTGACGAACCCGGATTGTCGGCTGTGGTGTAATCGGCCCGTCCGGGGACCAATGCGCGAGAGGCAGACGAGAGACCGATGGCGATCGACACCGAGCACGGAACGATGACCGGCGACGAGATCGTCGCCCTGACCAAGCGACACACCCTGTTCGAGTGGTCCGCCCAGTCCAAGGTGGACCCGATCCCGGTCGCCGGGGCGAAGGGCTGCTACTTCTGGACGCCGGAGGGGAAGCGCTACCTCGACTTCAACTCGCAGCTGATGTGCACGAACATCGGCCACGGCCATCCGACGGTGATCGCCGCCATCCAGGCGCAGGCGGAGCAGCTCGCGTACGCCAACCCGTTCATGGCCACCGAGCCGCGCGCGCGTCTGGGCCAGAAGCTGGCCGAGATCTGCCCCGGCGACATCGACACGTT
>DATLGA010000033.1:0-4431 GCA_035540715.1 Candidatus Limnocylindrales bacterium
CGAGCGTCGGGTAGTCGGTTCCCCAGCCGATGCCGTAGCGGTCGAAGATGGCGCCGAAGATCGACATCGGCACCACGTCGCCCGGGCCGGGCACCGACATCGAGAGGCGCCCGCCGGGGGCGCACACGCGGCGCCACTCGCGCAGGGCGGCCACCGGGTCATCGGCGAAGAGCAGCGCGTGGACCGCGATGACGGCGTCGAAGGCGTCGTCGGGGAACGGGATGGCGTCGAACGAGGCGTCCACGAACTCGACGTCGGGCACCTCCGCGCGAGCGATCGCCAGCATGCCCGGCGCCGCATCGAGCCCGACGACGCGCCGGCCCTCGCCGCGCGCGAGCGCCGCGGCGGTCCCGGTGCCGGTGCCGACGTCGAGCACGCGCTGGGCCGGCGACAGGCTCGCGCGCGCGACCACGTGGCGAGCCATCGGCCGGAGCGAGGGCGCCATGGTCGCGGCGTAGGCTGCGGCGCTGTCCGAGAACGCGGACGCTCCCCCGCCCCGCTGGAGCGTCACGCCCGATGCCGCTCCGCGAACCGCTCGATCCGGTCCATCGCCTCGACGATCTGGTCGAAGGCGGTGGCGTAGCAGACCCGCACGTGACCCGCGCCCGACGGTCCGAACGCGGTGCCCGGCACGACGCCGACACGCTCCTCCTCCAGCAGCCGCTCGGCGAAGGCCGTCTCGTCCAGGCCGGTGCGTGTGCTGACGTCCGGGAAGCAGTAGAACGCCCCCTTCGGCTCGAAGCAGCTCATCCCGATGTCGTTGAAGCGCTCGGTCATGTAGCGGCGCCGGCGGTCGTACTCGGCACGCATCGCCTCGACATGCTCCTCGCCGTTGCGCAGCGCCTCGATCGCGGCGAACTGGGCCGCGGTGGGGGCGCACATGATCCCGTACTGGTGCACCTTCGCGATGCCGGCCATGAGCTCCGCCGGTGCGGCCACGTAGCCGATGCGCCAGCCGGTCATCGCGTAGCTCTTGCTGAACCCGCCGAGCAGGACGGTTCGCTCTCGCATCCCCGGCAACGCGCTGAAGGCGGTGTGCCGGTGGTCGGCATACACCAGCCGGTCGTAGATCTCGTCACTGAAGACGAGCAGGTCGTGCTCGTCGGCGACCGCGGCGATGGCCTCGAGGTCCGAGCGGTCGAGCACCGCGCCGGTCGGGTTGTTCGGGTAGCCCAGGAAGATGGCCTTCGTGCGCGGCGTGACGGCCCGCTCGATCATCTCGGCGGTGACGCGGAAGTCGGTCTCGTCGGTCGTGCTGACCGGGATCGGGACGCCACCGGCGAGCTGGATGCAGGGCGCGTAGGCCACGAAGCAGGGCTCGTGGTAGATGACCTCGTCGCCGGGGTTGATCGTCGCGCGCAGCGATGCGTCGACGCCCTCCGAGGCGCCGACCGTGATGACGAGTTCGGTGCGGGGGTCGTACTCGACGCCGTATCGGTCACGCAGGTTCGCGGCGATGAGCTCCCGAAGCTCGATCATCCCGCCGTTGGCGGTGTAGTGCGTCTCGCCGGCCTCCAGGCTCGCGATCGCGGCGCGGATGATCGGCTCCGGCGTGGTGAAGTCCGGCTCGCCGATCGTCAGGCTGATCACGTCCTTCATCTCGGCCAGCATGTCGAAGAAGCGGCGGATGCCCGACGGTGGCATCGAGCGCACCGTGTCGTTGAGGAAGTCGGCGGTCGCGCGGCGGGTCGGCTGCGCAGCGGGCTCGATGCTCATCAGGCGACCAGTCTAGCCATCGGGCCGCGCCCCGTGTGAGCGGGCCGTCGGACGGTGCCGGCACGGCGACCCGCCCCGGCGTCAGTCCTCCGGAGGTGCCGGCACCCGGGCGCGCATGGACTGGAACTCGACCACGTCGATCACGCCGACCTCGAGAAGGACGTCCAGCGCGGAGCGGACGAGATCATCGGCGGTGTCGATCGGCGCCGCGGCCGCAGCCGGATCGTCCGTTGCGCCGGCCGGCGGGGTCGGGACCTCGGCCGATACGTCCTCGCGCGCGGCCGCATCGGGCGTGACGCCGAGCGCCGCCAGGCGAAGCGCCACCGCTCCGGAGTCGACGGGTGCCGGAACGGGCGCCGATGCGTGCGGCTGGTCCACGACGATTCGGCGCACGTGGCTCCGGTTGACGATGATGACCGGCACCGATGCGCCCTCGGCCCGGTTGTCGCGCGACACGATCTGGACCTCGGTCAGCGGGATCATCTCCCGCGTCCCACGCAGCACCTGGTCGGTCGCATCGGCTCCGGGCCGCACGTGGACCTGGCCCGACACCTCCCACTCGTCGAGCTCGAGGTGCACGAGCATGCGACGCCGATGGAGCCGCAGATGGCGGTTCGGCGGGAGCGGAGGCGGAACCGCCCAGATGATCGAGTCGCGGGGAACGGTGTCCGGCCGCTCCGAAGGGACCCTCGGCGGATCGCCGGCCTGCGTCTGACCGGGCTCGCTGAGCCCGTACACGGGGACCTGCGCGTGGCCGTTCAGCCAGTCGCTGGTGCGCTGTCCCTGCGTCGCGATCCAGCCGGCGCGCAGGCCGCGCGCTGTCAACAGCTCGACGGCGGCCAGCTCGAACGGAGCCTGCTCGTCGCTCGCATCGCTCGTCGCCTGGTCGGCCGCCTCGGCCCGGCCCCATGCAAACCGCATCGATTGTCACCCCACGGGTGTGTGTGCTCGGGCGCCGAGTCTGCGCGCGCCGACCCGAGCGACCAAGGGTACCTTTGGCCCCGGGACGATCGGCTCAGCCGGGAAAGACGTCGATCACCGCGCCGGCAGGAAGATCAGCGTCGGGGCGGTGCGGGGGCCGAGCCTCACGTAGGTCGCGGGGCCAAGGCTCACCGGGTTCGAGCCGACGCGACGGCCGGCGAAGGTGGTGCCGTCGAGGGCGACCGCGATCGGACCCTCGCCGAACCGCTCCAGGCAGGAGGCGGCGTAGCCGTCGCCGGACGGCTGGGCCAGGACAAGCTCGCTGCGACGGAGCGTCAGGCGACGGCAGTCCGCCGCCAGCAGCTCGTCGCGGCCGGCCGAGTGCCAGTCGGCGCCGATGGCCGGCTCGAGGTCGGCCGCCGCGCGGTCCGCATCGGCGGTGACGACCACCAGGCCGCGTGGAGCCTCGGTCCAGTCGTCGACCGGCCGCGGAAAGAGGCCGTGCCGCGAGTCGTCGGCGTCGGGAACGTCCAGCATCTGGATCGGCGCGGCGCGGATGCCCCACCACAGGATGCGCGGCTCGTCGTGCGGCTCGGCGTACATCCACTGCGGGAAGAGCTGCGCGCCACCCTCTCGCAGAATCCGGTTCAGCGTCCCCTGCTCGGGCACGCCGAGCCGAACGTGGCTGATCTCTGGCATCGCCCGCAGTCTACCGCCGAAACGAGGCTTGACCTTGGAGCGGCTCCAATCCGTACGGTCCTCTCGACGACCACGAGGGTCGACCCACCACGGAGGTGATCACCATGAACTACGACGCGGAAGTCACGATCGAGCGACCGATCGAGGAGGTCTTCGCCTTCTTCCTGGACCTCTCGAACCTGCCGTCATGGAGCAAGATCGTCGAGGCACGGCTCCTTACGCCCGGACCGATGCACATCGGCTCGCGCTTCCTCGAGGTGTTCCCGATCGGCCCTTGGCGCTACGAGGTCGTGTCGGAGGTCATCGGCTTCGAGGAGCCCACCAGGCTCGTCTTCCGGAGCGTGTCGGACGGCCGCGTGCGCTGGATCGGGACGGCGGAGCTGGCGGAGGTCGGACCGGGATCGACGCGATTGCGCGCGCACGGGGAGGTGCGGCTCCGCGGCCTCGGCCTGCTCGAGCCGCTCATGGCCGGCGAGCTCCAGCGCAACGAGGCAAACGAGCTGGCCCAGCTCAAGCAGGTGATGGAGAACCGCGGCGCCGTGCCGGCGGCAGTCACTCCGAGCGGATAGCGGCGGCCGCGGCGCAGCACGGGCCGGACGCTCCGGACATCGGGAGCGGCGTCAGCGCCAGGTGTCGCTCGAGCTCCGCCAGTCGGGCATCGAGGCGCTCGAGGCCTGACAGGCGCTCTCGAACCTCGACCCGCTTTGCCGCGATGGCATGCCGCAGCTCATCGGTGGTCTCCGAACAGTGGCCGGTCTGGCACCACGCCGCCAGGCGCGCCGCCTCCTCGAGCGGGAGATCGAGACGTCGAAGGTCGAGCAGCAACCGGATGCGCTCGGAGTCCGCCGGGCCGTAATGGCGGTATCCGCTCTCGGTCCTGGCCGGCGGCGGCAGGAGCCCGCTGCGCTCGTAGAAGCGCAGCGTGTCGGCGCTCACTCCGAGCTCACGCGCCATCTCGCCGATGCGCATGCCGTAACGATCGCTGTGCCCGGTCGGGCCGTCAAGGCTCCGCCGGGTAGTTCAGGCTGCGGTCGGCGGGCGCAGATCGGCGAAGCCGGCGACGCGCTCGTAGGCATCGGCCACGCGGAGGACGGT
>DATLGA010000034.1:0-78460 GCA_035540715.1 Candidatus Limnocylindrales bacterium
GACACGGACTACGCCAGCCTGATCGAGTCCGACGTCCCGATCATCGTCCAGCACACGCGGCTCGACAGCCGCCAGCCGGAGCTGGCGATCATGACCTCGCTGGCCTACCCGTCCGAGGAGTAGCACCGATGACGATCGTGGCCACCCACCGCAGGGAGAGATGCTCATGACCGAACGCGATCGAACGCAGCCGAATCCGGAGGAAAGCGCCGACCAGCCCGGTGGCGTGCGCGAGGGCCTGGACAGGGAGTACGCGTCGATGGGCACCGGCGAGGCGGGGGGCGGTGTCGGCGGTGGCGGAAGCAGCTCGAGCGACGTGGAGTGGGACGAGAAGCGGCTCGAGGGCGAGGAGACCGCCGGCGGCGCAATGACGAACGAGCAGGACTTCGTCGAGCCCGACGCCTGAGCTTCCCCGCCCGGCCTACCGTCCGGTGGCGCCGAAGCGTGCCTGGAGGCGCTGGAGGCTGGTCTCGATGTCGCCGCGGGCCGCCCCCGCGATCATCGGCTCCATGAATGCCGTGAGGCCCGACCCGCGGATCTCCATCGCGAAGCTCAGGTCGGTGGCGGCACCATCCTCGGATGGGGCGAGGTCGAGGGTGGCGTCGGCCCTGACCCCGCTCACCTGGCTGCCGATGCCGAGGTGACGGGGCGGGTCGTACGCCGTCACCGTGAGGGGCGCCGTGACGCGCTGCCCCCCGAGCTGGCGCGTGACCTGCGCCGTCGCGCCGACGCTCATCTCGCCGGGTGACGTTCGTTCGGCGCTCGTCACGCCCGCCTGCCACTCGGCGACGTTGTCGAGATCGGCGAGGTAGGCGAACACCTCGTGGGGAGGGGCGGGGATGCGCGCGGTGCGCTCGACGCGTTGCATCGGCTCACGGTAGCCGATATGCCGCTCGTCATGGACGGCCGATGGATCGGTCATGCAGCGACGTCGTGACCGGCTCCTGGGCGGACCGGCGCGCGATGGTCGCGAGCGCTCCGATGAAGGTCGGGGAGACGTTGAGCGACTCGATGCGGGCGAACGCCATGCCGGCCGCCTCGGCCTGCTCACGAGCGCCGATGTCGATGTCGTACAGGATCTCGAGGTGGTCGGCCAGGAACTGGATGGGCGCCACGAGCACGCCACGGTGGCCCTCGGAGCGCAGGCGCGGGAGCACGTCGGTGAAGTCGGGCTTCATCCACTCGCCGGGCTCGTGGCCCGCCGACTGCCAGCAGAAGCTCCACCGCCCGGGCGCCAGTCCGGCCGCGGCGGCGACCGACTCGGCCGTCTCGCGCAGCTGACCGAGATAGGCCGGCTCGGCGTCCGCGACGCGTTTCGGCAGCGAGTGGGCGGTGAGAAGGACCGGGACGTCCGCCCGCAGGCCCGCCAATCCCTCGCGGATGCGCTCCGCGACCGCCTCGATGAAGCCGGGCTCGCGGTGCCACGCCGGCGCGAGGTGCACCGCCGGGGCGGACGGCCCGAGCGCTGCGACCGCATCGTCGAGCGCGCGGCGGTACCCCGCCATGAGCAGCTCGGAGTACTGCGGGCTCATCACGATCGCCACGACCGTGTCGCAGCCCATGTCGTCCAGCGAGCGGAGACCGTCCAGGATCGACGGCCCGCTGAACCGCATGCCCACCGTCGCGACGGCGTCGAGGCCGTCGGAGCGGAGCCGTTCGGCGAGTGCCGAAGCCTGCTCGCGAGTGATCGGGATGAGGGGCGACCCGCCGATGACCTCGTACCGCCGGCGGAACTCGGCCACGAGCTCGCCCGGCGCGGGACGCCCCCCGCGGACGGCGGCCAGGTAGTCGCCGATGTCGTGGAGGTCGGCCGCCGGCGACCCGTAGGTCATGAGGAGCACCCCGAGACGCCGGTCGCTCATCGGGCGGACTCCGAGTGGACGAGCTCGACCAGCTGGCGCAGCAGCGCGGGATCGGAGTCGGGCAAGACCCCGTGCCCGAGATTGAAGACGTGGCCCGGTCGGTTCCCGGCGCGTCGGAGGACGTCGCGCGCGCCAGCGGCCATCGGCTCGAAGCCGGCAAGGACCCGGGTGGCGTCCAGGTTGCCCTGGATGCCGCGCTCGAAGCCGATGCGCTCCCAGGCG
Organism: Candidatus Limnocylindrales bacterium; assembly: GCA_035540715.1. GTDB lineage: Bacteria > Chloroflexota > Limnocylindria > QHBO01 > QHBO01 > JACDBZ01. The sequence goes on from DATLGA010000034.1 coordinate 2,085, forward strand.
AGGTCGAGCGCTTGCCGGTGGTCGACGCCGATGAGGTCGCCGCCGGCCCCGGCCATCTCCTCGAGGAGCGACGCCGTCCCCGTGCCGAAGTGGATCGTCGGCGCACCGCGCACCTCGCCGAAGATGCGCGACACGTGCGGCTTCACGTACGTCGCGTAGTCGGCCGGGGCAAGCGCGCCGACCCACGAGTCGAAGAGCTGGACGACGTGGACGCCGGCGTCGATCTGCGCGTTCAGGTAGCGCACGACGACCGTGGCCAGCTTGTCCATGAGCGCGTGCCAGGCGTCGGGCTCGCGGTACATGAACGCTTTCGCGATCGCGTAATCGCGGCTCGGCCGCCCCTCGACGAGGTAGCACGCCAGCGTGAACGGTGAGCCACTGAAGCCGATGACGGCCGTGCGTCCGTCGAGCTCCCGTCGAACGAGGCGAATGGCGTCCATCACGAACCCGACCTCCGACTCGGGCTCGATCAGCCGGAGCCGATCGACGTCGTCCCGAGAGCGGATCGGCTCGTGGATGATCGGTCCGACGTCGGGCTGGATCTCGAGGCTGACTCCCATCGGCTCGAGCGGCAGCATGATGTCGGCGAAGAGGACCGCGGCGTCGACGCCGAACGCCTCGACCGGCATGACGGTGACCTCGGCGCACAGCTCCGGTGTCTTCGCCAGGGTCAGGATCGGATACCGCTCCCGCAGCTTCCGGTAGTCGGCCAGGCAGCGCCCCGCCTGGCGCATGAACCAGACCGGCGTGCGGTCCGGCTGCTCGTGGGCGAGCGCGGCGCGGAAGCGCCGCTCGCCGGTCCAGGTCGTCGTCGCGGTGGCGGTGTCGATCATCGGTCCTCTATTCGGGGGTGGTGGAGGATGAGCGCCGCACGGGGTGACCGACGGCGCCGGACGCCTCGGGCGCCTTCACGTACGTGGGTCGCAGCTCGACCGGCGACGGACGCTCCGGACGCCGCCCGCGCATGCGCAGGTTCAGCAGCTCGACGAAGACGCTGAAGCCCATCGCGAAGTAGATGTAGCCCTTCGGGATGTGCAGCTCCCAGCCCTCGGCCACGAGCGCCATGCCGATGAGCAGCAGGAAGCTGAGCGCCAGCATCTTCACGGTCGGGTGCCGGTTCACGAAGTCGCTGATGGCCTTTGCCGAGAGCATCATCACGGCGATGGCGATGAGGACCGCGGTGATCATGACCCAGACCTCGTCCACCATCCCGACCGCGGTGATGACCGAGTCGAGGCTGAAGACGATGTCGAGCAGCACGATCTGCACGATGATCGCCCCGAACGTCGCCGTCCCTGCGGCGGCAGCCCCGGATCCGTGTCCCTCGGCGCCCTCGAGCTTCTCGTGGATCTCGAAGGTCGCCTTGCCGATGAGGAAGAGCCCGCCGAGCAGGAGGATGAGGTCGCGCCCGCTGATCTGGTTGCCGATGATCGTGAAAAGCGGCGCCGTCAGGCCGATCACCCAGCTCAGGCTGAGGAGCAGGACGACCCGCATCCCGGCCGCCAGCCCGAGGCCGACGATCCGAGCGCGCTGCTGCTGCCCGAGGGGCAGCTTCGCGGCGAGGATGCTGATGAAGATGATGTTGTCGATGCCGAGGACGACCTCGAGCACCGTCAGGGTGAGCAGGGCGATCCAGATCTGGGGATCCGCGAGGAACTCCACGGCTTGTGCGCTCCATCTCAAACGGCGGCGGAGAAGGCGTCGCCGGCTGCGCGCACTGTAGCGTCGAGATCCTCGTCGCGATGCGCCGCCGAGATGAACCACGCCTCGTGCTGGCTCGGCGGCAGCATCACGCCACCGGCCAGCATGCCGTGGAAGAAGGCAGGAAACGCGCCATCGGCCAGGAACACGGTCAGCAGGCTCGCCACGCGGCCGATCCGGACCGATGCGCCGGCCGCCTCGGCGGCGGCAGCGAGGCCCGCCTCCAGTCGGGCGCCCGCCTCGTCGAGCCGCTCGTAGGTCTCGGCGCTCAGCTCCGCCAGGGTGGCTGCGCCCGCCGCCATGGCGAGCGGGTTGCCCGACAGCGTTCCGGCCTGGTAGACCGGTCCTTCGGGCGCCACGAGCCGCATGAGGTCGGCCCGACCGCCATAGGCGCCCACCGGAAGGCCGCCGCCGATGATCTTGCCGAGTACCGTCAGGTCCGGCGTCACGCCGTACCGCTCGGCGGCGCCGCCGAGCGCGATGCGGAAGCCGGTGATCACCTCGTCGAAGATCAGGAGCGCGCCGTGGCGCTCGGTCAGCTCGCGCAGGCCGGCGAGATAGCCGTCGGCCGGCGGCACGACTCCCATGTTCGCCGCCACCGGCTCGACGATGACCGCGGCCACCTCCTGCGTGCGGAGCATTGCCGCGATGGCCTCGAGGTCGTTGTACGGCGCAACGAGTGTGTCGCGCGCCGCTCCCCCGGTGACGCCGGCGCTGGCCGGCATGCCGGTGGCGCCGGACCCCGGCTGCACGAGCAGCGCGTCGGCGTGGCCGTGGTAGCCGCCTGCCATCTTCACGATCGCATCGCGGCCGGTGGCCGCTCGGGCCAGCCGGATCGCGCTCATCGCCGCCTCGGTCCCGGAGGAGACGAAGCGAATGCGCTCGACGTGCGGCATGGCGTTGCCGATCAGCTCGGCGAGCTCGACTTCGAACGGGTTGGGGGCGCCGAAGCTCGTCCCGCGCCCGGCGGCGTCGGTGATCGCGGCGACGACCGCGGGGTGAGCGTGACCGAGGATCATCGGCCCCCAGGAGCCGACGTAGTCGATCAGCTCGTTACCATCGACGTCCCACAGCCGCGCCCCGAGCGCGCGCTCGATCACCCGCGGCGTCCCGCCGACCGAGCCGAAGGCGCGCACCGGCGAGTTCACCCCGCCGGGAAAGAGGCGGCCGGCACGCTCCATGAGCTGGGCGGATCGTTCGTCGCTGTGAGGCGGCGCGTCTCGTCTCATGGACCAACCTGGTGAGTGGTACGCGCGTCATCGGCCGGCATGAGGTTACCGGTGCCGCGGACCCGAGCGTGGGCCGCACGCGCGTTCCGTCGTCGCAGCAGCCTGGTTGGTATTCCGCGACATCGGAGCGGCGCCGGCTGCGTATGACCAACCTCGTTGCTGGGCAGCATCTCAGGCGTCCGCATCGGCGGCATGTCCCGCGCCGGCGACGGCCGGCCCGGAGAGCAGGCCCAGGATCTCGCCGAGCGGCCGGTGGATGCCGGTCACGATCGGCGTGTCGCGAACGGTCGAGCGGCGCGACTCGGTGGCGCGCAGGTCGCGGACCAGGTCCTGGAAGGCGACGAGGTCATCGGTCTCGTAGGCGACGATGAACTCCTGGTCGTCCAAACCGAAGCTGTAGGCCAGCAGCTGGCGGATCTGCGGGTAGGCGTGGCCGACGCGCATGTGCCCCTTCATGACCTCCTGGCGCTCCTCGGCGGAGGTCAGGTACCACTCGGTCGACTTCACGAACGGGTACACCACGAGGTACTTCGACCGCTCCCCGGTGAAGAGGCTCTGCTCCTGCGTGGTCGGGCGCTTGACGTACTGCGACGGGCGCGTCATGCCGATCATGGACAGCGCCGGGGTCATCCAGCGCCCGATGCCGGCCGCGAGCAGGTCGGCGGCGGTCTCTTCCACCGCCTCGATCGACTCGGCCATCCGCCACAGCAGCAGGTCGCCCTCGGCCCGCAAGCCGATCGTCGAATAGCTCAGCTGGAGGAGGCGATCATCGGTGCGCGCAGCGGCCCCGCAGAACGCGTCGATGTCGGCGCGACGTTCGCCGGCGGCCAGACGGCGCCAGGCCGGATCGAGGCGCAGGAGCCAGGCGTGGACGAAGCGCTCGTCGCTCATCGGGCGCGCTCGTCGGCGAGCCAGCCGGCCGCGTCGGCGGCGAAGTACGTCACGAGGATGCCGGCGCCGGCGCGCGCAATGGCGGTCAGCGACTCGAGGGCCGCCGCCCGCCGGTCGAGCCAGCCGCGCTCGGCCGCGGCGCAGATGGCCGCATACTCGCCCGAGACCTGGTAGGCCGCGATCGGCACGGTCGTGGCCGCACGCGCGGCGGCAACGAGGTCGAGCGCCGGGAGCGCCGGCTTGACCATGAGCATGTCCGCGCCTTCGTCGAGGTCGGCAAGCAGCTCGCCGACGGCTTCGAGCCCGTTCGCCGGGTCCATCTGGTACGAGCGCCGGTCGCCGAAGGCCGGCGCGGAGTCGGCGGCCTCGCGGAAGGGGCCGTAGAAGGCCGACGCGTGCTTGGCGGCGTAGGCGAGGATCGCGGTCTGCGAGGCGCCGTGCTCGTCCAGCGCGGAGCGGATGGCGGCCACCTGCCCGTCCATCATGGCGCTCGGGGCGACGACGTGCGCCCCGGCCGCGGCGAGCGAGACGGCGCTTCGGGCCAGCAGCGAAAGGCTCGCGTCGTTGTCGACCGATGCATCGCTCAGCACGCCGCAGTGGCCGTGCGACGTGTATTCGCACAGGCACACGTCGGCGATCACGGCAAGCTCGTCGCCGACCGCGCGGCGCAGCTCCCGGATGCCGGCCTGCACGATCCCGTCGTCCGCCCAAGCGCCGGAGCCCTCGGGATCCTTCGTCTCGGGCAGGCCGAAGAGCAGGACCGATCGAACCCCGATCGCCACGAGCCGCTCGCCCTCGCGCGCGAGCTCGTCGACGCTGAGCCGGTACTGGCCGGGCATCGATCCGATCTCCTCGCGGGCGTTCCGCCCTGGACGGACGAAGAGTGGCGCGACGAGCATGGACGGATCGAGGCGCGTCTCGCGCACGAGCGCGCGGAGCGCGGCGGTGCGGCGCAGGCGGCGGCCTCGGTGGAACGTCGAGGCGGAGGTGGTCGTGCCGGCGGTGATGGTCATCGGTCTCCACCGTTGAGGTGGCTGGCGATCGCATCGGCGAGGCCGGTGGCGGTGTGATCCTCGGCGACCACTCCGACGTCGAACCCCGAGCGGCGGGCCGTCGCGGCGGTGACCGGACCGATGCAGAAGGCCGGGATCGCCCGTGCCCGCTGCCGGTCGGTGGGGGACGCCAGGCGAAGGAGGCCGCGCACGGTCGAGCTGCTGGTGAAGGTGATGCCGCCGATCTCGCGGTGGAGGGCCACGTGGAGGGCGTCGCGGCTCTCGGCCGGCCCCTCGATCGTGCGGTACGCGACGACCTCCTCGACGAGGGCGCCGGCGGCCTCGAGCGCCTCGCGCAGCTCGGGCGTGGCGGCGTCGGCTCGAGCCAGCACGACCCGCCGTCCGCGAACGTCGCCGAGCCCGTCGGCGATCGCGACCGTCAGGTACTCGTCCGGCACGTGGTCGACGCGAACGTGCGCACGCCCGAGCGCGCCCGCCGTCGCGGGTCCGACGGCCGCCACCCGAAGGCTGGCCGGCAGGGGTCGGTCGGTGGCGGCGAGTCGATCCGCCAGCGCCTCGGCTCCGTTCGCGCTGGTGATGACGAGCCAGTCGGCCCCGTCGAGCCGCTCGAGCATCTCGTCGATCACCGGCGCGGTCGAGATGCGGTCGATCGCCACCGTCGGGACGGGGATCGGTTGCAGGCCGCGCTCACGGAGCCGGGCACACAGCTCCGGCGCCTGGCCGGCCGGCCGGGTGACGAGGACGTGCGGCATCATGCCCGCGCCCCGGCCTCGGCGAGGGCGGTCGCGACCTGCTCGATCGCCACCTCGGGCGCATCGGCGGGACCCGCGCCCTCGGCGCGCACGAACGCACCGCTGCCGTCCTCGTAGGCGGCTCGCAGGCGCAGGCGGCCGTCCTGCACCTCGCCCAGCGCACCGAGTGGCGCGAGGCAGCCACCGCCGACCTGCCGGAGCAGGGCTCGCTCGGCCTCCACCGCGATGCGTGTCGGGGCATGGTCGACCGCGGCGAGCGCATCGAGCAGAGCCGTGTCGTCACCGCGGACCTGGATGGCGAGCGCACCCTGCGCAGGGGCCGGCAGCATGAGGTCGTACGGCAGCCGAGCGCGGGAGGGTACGCCGATGCCGAGCCGGTCGAGCCCCGCCGCCGCGAGGATGAGCCCGTCGTACTCGCCGGCTCGCAGCCGTCCCAGCCGCGTCTCGACGTTGCCGCGGATCGGCATGGCGATGAGGTCGGCGCGCGCAGCGGCAAGCTGGGCCGCACGCCGGGGCGAGCTCGTGCCGATCCGGCCGCCGAACGGCAGATCGTCGAGGCCGCCGCCGTCGACCGTGAGGAGACAGTCACGCGCGTCGGCGCGCTCGAGCACGGCGCCGATCACCAGCCCGGCGACCGGCGCGGTGGGGAGGTCCTTGAACGAGTGCACGACGAGGTCGACACGCCGATCCAGCAGCGCGCGCTCGAGCTCACGGGTGAACTGTCCGTCGCTCGCGACCCAGCGACCGCGGGGCTGGCGCGCGCTGATCGCGTCACCACGCGTCGTGATCGGCACCACCTCGATCGGCTCCATCGACGCCGCGCCGCCGAGGGCCCCGATGGCGATCTCTGCCTGGGCCAGTGCCAGGCGGCTCTCGCGAGTGCCGATGCGAACCGTCGCCATCGCCGTCACGGGTCGATCCCGAACAGCCGGCGCACCGTGGCCGCGTCGGCGCCGCCTCGACGGATTTCGACGGTCGGGCGGTGCAGGAGCTCGCCGAGCATCGCCGCGGAGGCTGCCTCGACCGCCGCCAGCTGCGCCTCGTCGAGCGCGGCCCGGCGACGAAGGCGCTCGAGGTGCCGGCGCCGGACCTCGTCGGCCTCGCGATGCAGGAGCGCGAGCGCGTCGGCGCCACGACGTGCGTCGACCCACTTTCCGAACGCTTCGACCTCCGAGTCGAGCCGGCGCCGCAGCCGTGCCTCGGTCTCGGGCGCGAGCACCGGTGCGCCACCGTGCAGCTCGCCGAGCCGGTCGAGGTCCAGGAAACGCTCGCCGAGCCGCGTCGCGGCGTCGCCGGAGACCGATGCGGGGGCCGACAGATCCAGGACCCACGGTGCCTTCTCGTCGGGCACGTCGGCCGCGGTGACGAGCGGCGTCCGGCTGCGGACGGCCAGCACCGCTCCGGCGTGCCGGCCGAGGAGGTCGCGGGTGGGGGGCCCGACGACGAGGTGGTTCGAGCGGCCGGGCAGCTGCTCCAGCAGGCGGCCGCCGCGATCGGCGGAGCGCGACAACACGGTCACCGGGTGGCCCGCCTCCGCCAGGCGCAGCGCGACGAGGCGCCCCATCTCGCCCGTTCCGGCCACGAGCACCGGAGCGCTCGCCGGCACGCGCTCGCGGAGCCAGGCCACGCCCGGATCGGCCAGTGAGCGATCGGTGCCGGGTCGCGCGTGGCTGCGAACGTGGCGGCCGAAGCGGAGCGCGCGACGAAACAGCTCGTTCAGGATCGGGCCGGATTCGCCGCCGCCGAGCGCCGCCTCGTAGGCCCCGCGCACCTGACCGAGCAGCTGCTCCTCGGCGACCACCGCGGAGTCGAACCCGGCGACCACTTCGAAGACTCGCCGTACCGCGTCGGCGCCGCGGGCCTGGGCGGCAGGACCCGATTCGTCGGCCCCGACGCTGACGAGCTCGACGCGATGACACGTGTCGAGCACGACGCGCTCCTCGGCCGGGAGCTGACGCAGGCGGTCGGAGAGGCCGGCTCGCTCATCGCCATGCGTGTCCCGGAAGGTGGCGTAGCGCACCTCCAGCCGGTCGAGCGGCGCGGTCTGATCGGACAAGGCTGAATCGGTCACCGATGCGGGTCAGGGGACTCCGCAGTCTGCGTCCGGCGCTCGGGCAGGGTCAAACCTGAGTCACAGATTTACCGAGATTGCGCGGAATTCCGGCGATCGCGTTCCGTCAGTGCAGGATCTGCGACAGGAACTGTCGCGTTCGCTCCTGCTGCGGGGCCTCGAAGATCTGCTGGGGCGGGCCGATCTCCACGATCTGGCCGTGGTCGAAGAAGACCATGCGGTTGGCCACCGCGCGGGCGAAGCCCATCTCGTGGGTCACGCACAGCATCGTCATGCCGGTGCCGGCCAGCTCGCGCATCACGTCGAGCACCTCGCTGATCATCTCGGGGTCCAGGGCCGAGGTCGGCTCGTCGAAGAGCATGATCTTCGGCTGCATCGCCAGGGCGCGCGCGATCGCGACGCGCTGCTGCTGGCCGCCCGAGAGCTGCGCCGGGTACTTGTGCGCCTGCTCCGGGATGCCGACGCGGGTCAGCAGCTCCATCGCCGACTGCTCGGCGCGCGCCCGGGGCCAGCGACGCACCCGCATCGGCGCCAGGGTGACGTTCTGGAGCGCCGTCAGGTGCGGGAACAGGTTGAAGGACTGGAAGACCATCCCGATTTCGCTGCGGATCGCGGCGATGTTGCGGATGTCGTTCGTCATCTCGATGCCGTCGACCACGATCTGACCCCGCTGGTGCTCCTCGAGCCGGTTGATCGTGCGGATGAAGGTCGACTTGCCCGATCCCGACGCGCCGAAGATGACGACCACCTCGCCGGCGGTCACGGTCAGGTCGATCCCGCGCAGCACGTGCAGCTGGCCGAACCACTTGTGCACGTCACGCGCGACGATGATCTCGTTCGTTCGCGCGCCCTGCGGCTCCTCGGTCACGAGTGCTCCTCCATGGGATGACGATACATGGGGCCGATCACCTGGTTCCGACGCCGAGCGCTCGCTCGAGCCGATAGCTCGCCTGGCTCATGGCGTAGCAGAGGACGAAGAAGACGGCGGCGACGAACACGTAGACCTCCATCGACGCGCCGAGCGAGTCCGGCTGGGCGAGCACGGCGCGCCCGATGCCGAGCAGCTCCTGGAGGCCGATGATGGTGACCAGCGTCGTGTCCTTCAGCAGGCTGATGAACAGGCCGACGTTCGCCGGGATGACCGACCGCAGGGCCTGCGGCAGGACGATGTAGAGGTTCGTCTGGAACCCGTTCAACCCGAGCGCCTGGGAGGCCTCCACCTGGCCGCTCGGGATCGCCTGCAGGCCGCCGCGCACGTTCTCGGCGACGTACGCCGCCGAGAAGAGCGTGATCCCGCCCATCGCCCGTGCGACCCGGTCGAGCCGCCACTCACCGGGCAGGAAGAGCGGCAGGATGATGTCGGCCATGAACAGGATCGTGACGAGCGGGACGCCGCGGATCAGCTCGATGTAGCTGGTGCTCAGGATCCGGACGACGGGCAGCTGGCTGCGCCGGCCGAGCGCGAGGACGACGCCGAGCGGGAACGACAGCACGATGCCGACCACGGCGATGAGCACGGTGAGCAGAAGGCCGCCCCAGATGTTCGTGCTCACCGACGGGAACGGGGTGCCAGCGTAGCCGTTGAGCAGGAGGAACGACACCGGCAGGGAGAGGAGCCACGCGAAGGTCAGCGCGCGGCGCGGGAACGCGACGCGCGTGGTGGCCGCGAACGCGACCCACACTGCTGCGGCGTTCGCGAAGAATGCCCCGGCCGCCACGAGCCCGAGCGGCGACAGGACCATGAGCGCGGCGATCATGAGCTGGAAGGCCGACAGCGTCATGGCGAGCATGCGCGACGCCCGACCGTAGGTGCCCGCCGACAGGCCGAGCAGGACCGACAGGATGGCGAGGTTGAGCCAGATCCGCCAGGCCTGGTCGCCGGGGTACTGGCCGATGAGGAACAGCCGCAGGTTGTTCGTGATGACGTGCCAGCGCGCGGCGGTGACCGCCCACTCCCCGATCGCAAGCACCACCCAGATGAGGGCCGCGCCCACGACGATGGTGAGCAGGCTGTTGAACCAGCTCGAGAAGAGGTTCGCTCGGAGCCAGGCGACCGGTCCGATCGTCTCCTTCGGCGGTGGGAGCGTCTCGACGGTCATCGAATCAGCGCTCCAGGACCTGAACGCGGCGGTTGTAGATGTTCATCAACAGCGAGGTGACCAGGCTGATCGACAGGTACGTGCCCATGATCAGGATCACGACGGGGACCGGCTGGCCGGTCTGGTTCGACATCGTGACGCCGACCTTGAACAGGTCCGGGTAGCCGATGGCGATCGCCAGGCTGGAGTTCTTGGCCAGGTTCAGGTACTGGCTCGTGAGCGGCGGGACGATGATCCGAAGGGCCTGCGGGAAGACGATGAGCTTCAGGGTCTCACCCTCGGAGAGGCCGAGCGCTCGGGCGGCTTCGACCTGGCCGCGCCGGACCGCCTGGATCCCGCCGCGCACGACCTCGCCGATGAAGGCGGCCGTGTAGATGACGAGGCCGACGAGCAGCGCCGTGAACTCGGGCGACAGGCCCATGCCGCCGACGAAGTTGAAGCGCTCGCGAACCGGCTCGTCGAACGAGAGCGGGGTCTCGCCGATGAGCCACCCGGCGACTGCCAGCAGCGCGAAGGCAGCCAGCCCGACGAGCCCGAGCCGATAGGTCGGCAGCCCGTCGTCACGTCGCTGGCGTGACAGGCGTCGGAGGATCACCGCGACGACGATCCCGGCGATCACGAATCCGATGAGGATCGGAAGCCCCGGCTCGACGACCGGGCTGGGAATGAACACGCCGCGCTGGTTCAGGTATACCGATCCCGGGAGCTCGATCGTGTCGCTGATCGGCGGCAGCCGGAGGAGGACGGCGAAGTAGATGAGCAGCAGCTGCACGAGGAGCGGCGTGTTCCGCATGATCTCGACGTAGCCCGACGCGATCTGCCTCACGAGCCAGTTGTTCGAGAGGCGCGCGACGCCCACGACGATGCCGAGGAAGGTGGCGAGCACGATGCCGACCACGCTCACGAACAGCGTGTTGAGCAGCCCGGCCAGGAAGGCGGCGCCGTAGGTGTCGGTCGCCGAGTAGGGGATCGGACTCTCGGCGATCTCGAATCCCGCGGTACGACCCAGGAACCCGAAGCCGAAGCCGAGTCCGCGCTGGTCGATCGCGGTCAGAAAGTTCCGGGCCAGGAATGCGACGAAGAGCCCGACGCCCAGCAGCACCACGATCTGGCCCGCGACGCGCAGGACGCGGACGTCACGCCAGAGCGGGACCGGGGCATGCTGGGGATAGGGTTCCGGCGTCATGACGGCCGGGTGCGAATGAGCTCGGGGCGGACCAGCGTCCGCCCCGAGCGATCAATCTCGATCAGCGATACGGCGGTGCGTAGAGCAGGCCGCCCTCGGTCCACAGGTTGTTCAACCCGCGATCGAGGTTGAACGGCGTCCCGGGGCCGAGGTTCCGGTCGTAGATCTCGCCGTAGTTGCCCACCTGGCTGATCACGTCGACCACCCAATCGGCTTCCAGGCCGAGGCCGAGGTCGCCATCGGCGCCCAGCAGCCGCGCGATGACGGGGTTCTCGCTGCCGACGAACTCGTCGACGTTGTCCGACGTGATGCCGTGCTCCTCCGCCTCGAAGGTGGCGAAGACGACCCACTTGATCACGTTGAACCACGGGTCGTCGCCGAGGGGCGCGACCGGGCCGAGCGGCTCCTTCGAGAGCACGGCCTCGAGAATGTCGTGGGCATCGGGATCCTCGAACGTGGTCCGCTGCGCCACGAGCTGCGAGCGGTCGCTGGTGACGGCGTCACAGCGGCGCTCCTGGTACGCGCCGTAGGTCTCCTCGATCTCGGGGTAGACCTGCGGGGTGAAGTTGATGCCGGCCGCGCGGAACTGATCCGCGAGGTTCAGCTCGGTGGTGGTGCCGGACTGGACGCAGATCGTCGCGCCCTCGAGATCCTCGAGCTCCACGGCCCCGACGTCACCGTGGACCATGATGGCCTGTCCGTCGTAGAACGTGGTCGGCGCGAAGAGCCCCCACGCGGTGTCGCGGCTGACCGTCCAGGTCGTGTTGCGGATCAGGACGTCGACCTCGCCGGTCTGCAGGGCCGGCCCGCGGGCATCGGCCGACAGGGCCCGGAACTCGACCGCCTCGGCATCGCCGAGCACGGCCGCCGCGACCGCGCGGCAGAAGTCGGCGTCGAAGCCGGAGTTCGTTCCATCGGGCTCGACGAAGCTGAAGCCCGGCAGGCCGCCGTTGACGCCACAGATCAGCTGACCGCGGTCACGAACGAGGGCAAGTCGACCGCCCGCGGGTGCGGGCTCGGGAGTCGCCTCGTCGTCGTTGTCGTCGGTCGTCGCAGCCGGCGTACCGGCCGGGTCCGGGCTGTCCTGGCCGACCGTTGGCGCGACCTCGTCGCCGCACGCGGTGACGACGAGCGCCAGTACGACGAGACCGATGAAGCTCAGGCGGAATCGGGTCATGACACTACCTCCCTCAGTGCGGCACGAACGGGCGTGACCCGGCCTGTTCGGGCCTACCCCAGAATGCGATGTGCGGGGCATCATGCCCCGGGAGGCGGTCCCCGGTCCAGTTTTTTCGGCGCGGCGCTCACGCCGGATTCGAGCCGATAGATCGGTCAGGCGTGTCGTGAGGTCGCGCTGTGCCGAAGGGATCGGCGAAGAGGAGTCGGCGTGAAGTGGTGGAGATGAGGGGACTCGAACCCCTGACCCCCGCGATGCGAACGCGGTGCTCTCCCAGCTGAGCTACATCCCCACTGGCGCGGCGGCGAGTATAGCAGGGGCACCGGGAGGCTTCCCGTATTCGAACATCTGTTCTATCATCGGTCGTCCGATGAGGACCGATGCGCCCGCCGTTCCGCCCGCCCTCGAGACCGCCCTCGAGGTCCTGCGCGCGCGCGGGCTCGAGCTGCGGCGGGGAAGCGAGCCGCCGAGCCCGGAGCAGGCGCGACCATCGGTCTCGACCGGCCATGCTGCACTCGATGCGGCACTCGGAACCGGTGGCTGGCCGCGTGGGGCGCTCGCTCTCCTCGACGCTCCGCCCGGCGCGGGGGCCACGAGCCTCGCGCTCGGGTCGGTGGCCGCGGTCCAGGACGCCGGCGGCCTGGCGGCCTGGCTCGATCTCGACGGTGCGCTCGATCCGGCCGTGGCCGCGCGGCGGGGCGTCGATCTCGCGTGGCTGCTCGTCGCGCATCCGCGCGATCCCGCGGAGGCGATCGAGCTGGCGGCGTGGCTCGGACGGAGCGGTCTGATCGACCTGCTCGTGCTCGACCTCGGCGAGCGACCGGGCGTCGATCGCCGAGCGCTGGATCGGTTGGGCGGGGTCCTGGCCCGGTCGGAGGGAACCGCGGCGCTGCTCCTGGCGCCGGGGGCCAGGGCGGTGGCGGGCGCCGTCGCCGGCGTGCGGGTGGCGGTGCATCGGTCCGCATGGCTGGCGGTCGGCACGGATCTCGTCGGCCAGCGGGTCCGCGTCACCGTCGAGCGGCATCGATGGGCGCTGGCCGGCGGCGCGGCGGAGCTCGACCTGTGGTTCGTCGAGGGCCGACGCCTGGACGCGCTGGCGCCGGCCCTGGCCGAGCCGCGATCGGACGTCATCGAGGAGCGCCCCGCGCTGCGGGTCGTGCGGAGCGCCTGATGCGCCTGCTCGCCCTCGTCTGGCCCGAGCTGCGGACCCCGGACTCGGACGCGCGCCGCTGGGAGCCGATGCTCGACGCGCTCGACGATCTCTCGCCGCGGGTCGAGGCGGTCGACCTCGGCGTGGCGCTCGTCGACGTCACCGGCCTGGCGCCGCTGTGGGGCCCGGAACGACGGATCGCCGCGCGGGCCGTGGCGCTCACACGGGCCGTGGTGCCGCTGCGCGTCCGCTGCGGGATCGGCGACAACCGCTGGCTGGCGACGCTCGCCGCCCGGCTGGCCCGACCCTCGAGCCCCGACGCGCCGGCCGCGCTCCGCATCGTCCAGCGCGAGGACCTCCGGGATCTGCCGCTCGACCTGCTGCCCGCCGACGCGGCAACCCGCCAGCGGTTCGGGCGGTTCGGCCTGCTGACGATGGGGCAGCTCGCCGCGCTGCCGCGCTCGGCCGTCGGTGCCCAGTTCGGGGCCACCGGCGAGCGGCTCCAGGCCCTGGCCCGTGGCCACGATCCTCGCCCGCTCGTCCCGCGGCGGCGCCCGGAACGGGTGAGGCGGCACGCCGCCTTCGAGCCGGCGCTCGACGGCGTGGGCACCGTGGGCCTGACCCTGCGTCGCCTGGCCGCCGAGCTGTGCGATCACCTCCGCGAGCGGAACCTGGCGCCGGGCCGCGCGACGCTGACGCTGGACCTGGAGGATGCGCCTCCGTTGCGCGTGTCGCAGGCCTTTCCGCAGCCGGCCCTCGAGCCGGACTGGATCGCGCGGCTGCTCCTGTCCCGGATCGAGGCAGCCGCCCGTGCCCGTGCCAGCGCCCGGATGAGGGCGTCGGAGTTGACGGATACCAACCTGGGTATTGCTACGCACGGGCCGACCGCACACAAACTGGGCAAATCTGTGCCTTCAATCCTTTCACAGGGCCCGATGGAGGGGTGGGGCTCGCGTTGCACCAACATGGTTGGTCACCAGCAACCCGGCGAAGCGCCGGGAGAGCCGGAGGAGCCGCGAGTCGCATCGGTCAGGCTCGTCTTCGACCGGCTGACCGATCCCGCCACCCGGCAGCTCCCGGCCTTCGAGGCGCGGGCGGCGCGCTGGGAGGAGCTGCGCTGGTCGCTCGAGCGGATCCGGTATCGGTTCGGCGGCGGACGCCTCTGGCGCGCGGTCGTGGATCGGCCGATGGCGGCGCTGCCGGAGCATCGGTTTCGCCTGGCGGAGCTCGACGAATGACCAGGCGCTACCCCGATCACCCGCTCGTCCAGGTCGAGACCGATGCCGACGGCGCGCCCGTGCGCCTGCGCATGGACGGGACCGATCACGGGGAGCTCGGCGTCTGCAACCGGTGGCGCGTCGACGACGGCTGGTGGCGCGAGCCGGTGGCGCGCGCCTGCTACAAGGTCGTCACCCGCTCGGGCCTGCTGTGCACGATCTTCCTCGACGAGATCCGCGGGACCTGGCATCTCGAGCGGCTCTTCGACTGAACCCCTCGGCTGCGCGCCTCCGTGCATCCTATGAGCCGGCCGATGGCACCGCTCGTGCGGTACGCGAGCGGCATGAACGACTTCGAGCGGCAGCCGGGGGCCATCGACGATCCCGGCATGAAGGGCGGGATCGATCCCCAGGTCGACCAGCTGCCGCCCGGCAGCTCCGCCGACGACACCGGCGGGCCCGGCGAGCCGGAGGCGGCCGAGCTGGACCTGCCCGGACCGGACGACCCGGTCGCGTGGAACTACGTCGAGGCCGAGACGCTCGTGGTCGGGCCGGACGGCGAGGAGCTGGGCCGCGTTGCAGCGATGCTCGGCACCGAGGACGAGGGAATCTTCCACGGCGTGGCCGTGACTCCCTACGACGACGGAAGGGCGCGCGTCGTCCCGGCAGATGCCGTCACCGCGCTCACGACCGCGAAGGTCGAGATCGCCTACGACGCCGACCAGCTCGCCGCCGCCGAGGAGCACCGACCCGCCGAGGCCGGCTAGCGTTCGGCCGTCGCCGCGTACCATGCGCGGCGTGAGCGATCACCGCGTCGACCGCCTCTGGCCCGATCCGGCGTTCGACCTCGACCTCGACGAGGCGATGGCCAACTTCCGCCTGCCGGATCCGCCGCCGGACCGTCCGTTCGTGGCGATCAACATGGTCACGAGCATCGACGGTCGCGCGCAGCTCGGCGGAACCGCCGAGGGCCTCGGCAGCCGGGCCGATCGTCGACTCATGCGGCTCTACCGCGCGGCGTTCGACGCCGTCGGCAGCGGTGCCGGTACGCTGCGAGCCACGGGTGTCTGGCTGCGCGTCGGCGACGATCTCGAGGCGGGTCGCCGCGCCGAGGGGCGCCAGTCGAACCCGACCGGCGTGGTCATCGCCGGGTCCGGACCGATCGACACCGACGCGCGCTGGTTCTCGGGGGACGAGCCGCGCATCCTGGTGGTCGGCCGCACCAGCCCGGTCGACACCGTGCCGCCGAGCACCGAGGTGCTGCGCGCTCCCGACGAGCGGCCGCGCCCGGCGTGGGTCCTCGACCGCCTGGCGGAGCGCGGCATCGGCTCCCTGCTGCTCGAGGGCGGACCGCGCGTCAACGCGGCCTTCCTCGCCGATGGGGTGATCGACGAGGTGTACTGGACCATCGGCGCCCACCTGCTCGGCACCGATGCGCTGGCGATGATCGCTCCGGTCCCGGGCGGATCGCCGCACGAGCTCGAGCCGCGGCGCGGCCGCCTGGTGAGTGTGCTTCGCCACGACGACGAGCTCTTCCTGCGCTACCGGTTCGACGCCGCCGGGTAGCATCGGCCCATGGTTTCTCTCGATCTCGGTCGCATCGGCGTCTGGGGCCATCTCGACACCCTCCCGATCGACGATGCCCGCGCGTACGCGGCGCGCGTCGAGAAGCTCGGCTACGGGACGCTGTGGGTGCCCGAGACGGTCGGGCGCGAGCCGTTCACCTTCCTCGGGCTGCTGGCCGGCTCGACGAGCCGAATCGTCCTGGGGACGAGCATCGTCGGGATCTGGGGCCATGATGCGCAGGCGAGCCGGATGGCCGCGCTCACCCTGGCCGAGGCGACGGGCGGGCGGTTCGCCCTCGGGCTCGGGGTGAGCCACCCGCACCTGGCCGGCAAGCTCCGGGGCCATCTCTTCGATCGTCCGCTGAGCCGGATGCGCGACTATCTCGCCGCCTACCGATCGGCCGTCTACAAGGGGCCGATGTCGGAGGGACTCGCCGAGCCCCCCGTCCTCGTCGCCGCCCTCCGCGACCGCATGACCGATCTCGCCGCCACCGCCGCCGACGGCGCCTTCCCGTACCTCGTGACCGCGCGGCGAGTCGCCTGGATGCGCGACCGTCTCGATGCGGCGACCACCGATCGCCGGCCGATCCTGGCCGTCACCCTCCCGTCGGTCCTCGGGAGCGGCGCACCGTCCGATCGCGAGGCGGCCCGGGCCTACCTCAGGCCGTACCTGCGCACGCCCACGTACCACGCCTCGTGGGAGCTTCAGGGCTTCGATCCGGCCGACTGGGAGGCGCCGGGGAGCGACCGCCTCGTCGACGCGATGGTCGCGATCGGGCAGGGCGTTGACCTGCGGGCCCGAGTCGAGGAGCTGCACGCCGCCGGTGCGGACCACGTCGCGGTCATCCCGCTGGCGCCCGACGGCACGACGGAGCACGTGCCGGTACTCGACGCCCTGGCTGACTGAGATGCGGCCTCACCCAGCCGCGCGGCTGACCGGGGTGGTGGCCGTTGCGATGCTCGCCGCGGCCTGCAGCACCGCTCCGGTTTCGCCCAGCGAGCCGCCGACCGGCCAGGCCGTGGCGTCACCGAGCCCGTCGTCGGCCGTTCGATCGACGCCGCGGCCGGAGCGCCGCGGGCCCGAACACCTGGCCGACGCGCCGCTGGCACGGCCGGGGCAGCCGGCCCTGTTGGTTCGCTACGAGGCCGCGCTCGTGGCCGACCACTGTGTCGACCGCGACCTCCCTGCTCCGCCGGCCCGGGACATCGTCCTCACCGTCCTCGACCGGACCTACGCCCTGAGCGCGTCGTACGAGCCGAACGACCTCGTGCCCGCCTCCGCGGCCGGCCTGACCGGGAGCTCGGGGACCAAGCTGGTGCGGGCCGTCCTGGTCGACGACCTCGCCGCGATGAAGGCGGCCTGGGACGCCGCCGGCCTGACGATCGTCGTGGAGTCGGCGTATCGGTCATACGACGCCCAGTCGGCCACCTTCGACAGCTGGGTGGCACGCGTCGGGTATGCCGAGGCGGTCCTGCGCAGTGCCCGTCCCGGGCACTCGGAGCACCAGCTCGGCACCGCGATCGACGTGACCTCGCCGGGCTGGGGCGGTCGGTTCGGGGACTGGGCACGCGAGACGCCCGAGGGCGCGTGGATGGCCGATCACGGGTGGGAATATGGCTTCGTGATGAGCTATCCATGGGGCTCCCAGGGGTCGACCTGCTTCAGCTACGAGCCGTGGCACTACCGTTGGATCGGCCGCGAGGCGGCCGCCGAGCATCGGGCCAGCGGCCTGTATCTGCGGCAGTACCTCGAGCGTCACATCGATGGCTGACGGACCGCGCGCCATCCTCCGCGCGTCGCGGGCGGCCGCCGCCCTGGACCCGACGGCCGTCCCCGCCCTCAGGCGGCGGATGCTGTGGACGCTGTTCGCCATCTCGGCGCTCGGCAGCACCGGCTACATCGCGGCCATCACGGTCGGCACCCTCGTCGCGGCGGAGATCCGCGGTGACGCCACGCTCGGTGGCGTCCCCACCGCCGCGGCCACGATCGGGACGGCGGCGGCGGCCGGATTCCTCTCCGGCCTCATGCTCCGCGTCGGGCGGCGAGCCGGCATTCTCGGTGGCCTGGCCGTCGGCGTGATCGGCGCCCTGCTGGCGGTCGTCGCGGTGATCACGCAGATGATCGTGCTGCTTCTCGTGGCAAGCGCGCTCACCGGCTTCGCGAACGGCGTCGGGAACCTGGGCCGATACGTCGCGGGCGACCTCGTGCCGCCGGAGCGTCGTGCTACGGCGATCGGGACCGTCGTCTGGGGATCGACGGTCGGGGCGGTCAGCGGACCGAACCTCGTCGCGCCGGCCGGCGCGCTGGCCGTCGCCGCGGGCCTCCCGGAGCTGGCCGGCGCCTACCTGCTGACCCTGGGGTTCATCGGCCTTGCGCTCCTGCTCGCCTACGTGCTGCTGCGGCCGGAACCGTATGCGCTGGCCGACCCGTCGGCCCTCGTCATGCGCCCCGACGACGAGGCCGCACCGGCGGCGGGCGAGCTGCTCCGGCGCGTGCCGGTCCTCGTCGCTCTCGTGACCCTGGTGGCGGGGCAGGTCGTCATGGTCCTGATCATGACGATGACGCCGATCCATCTCCGCGATCACGGCCACGGGCTGGCGACCGTCGGCCTGGTGCTCTCGGCGCATACGTTCGGGATGTTCGCCCTCTCCCCGGTCTCCGGGCGACTGACCGATCGGTTCGGCAGCCCGGCGATCATCGGCGGCGGGCTCGCGACGCTCGCCGTCGCCGCGCTCATGGCGGCCCTGGCGCCGCCCGACGGCGGGATCGTCCTCACGCTCGCGCTGTTCCTCCTCGGGTACGGCTGGAACCTGGGGTTCGTGGCAGGATCGGCGTTGCTCACGCGCGGCCTCGCGCTCGGCGAGCGCACGCGCGTGCAGGGCATCGCCGATGGGATGGTGTGGTCGTCGGCGGCCGTTGCCAGCCTGTCGTCCGGCGTCGTCGTCGCCGGGGCGTCGTACACGGCCCTCGGGCTGCTCGGCGTGGCGCTCCTCGTCCCGGCCGCCGTCCTGCTGCTGCTTCGCCGCTCGTCGGTGGCGATGGCGACCGCCTGACCCGATGATCCGGGCCTTCCCGAAATAGAACGTTCGTTCTATCATCGGCGACCGATGGGCACGCCGAACGAGCGCTACTGCGAGCTTCATGCGCATTCCAACTTCAGCTTCCTCGACGGCGCGAGCCATCCCGAGGAGCTGATCGCGCGGGCCGCGCAGCTCGGCATCCCGGCGCTTGCCATCACCGATCACGCCGGCCTGTACGCCGCGGTCCGCGCCTGGAAGGCGGCACAGGAGACCGAGACCGATGCCGCCCGCGAGGCGGGGCTTCGGCCCGTGCGCCCGATCATCGGGCTGGAGATCGCCATCCCGCGCACGACCGAGGACGTCGATCGGGCGCGTCGCGGCCGCAAGCTCAACGATCCACTGCGCGGCGCGAAGGCGAGCCGCGGCTGGCCTGGCGAGTTCCACGCCGGCCCGAATCCCGGCGACCATCTCGTCCTGCTGGCACGTGACGTCGATGGCTACACCGCACTCTCGCGACTGGCGAGTCACGGGCACCTGGCCGGCGAGAAGGGCTTCCCCGTTTTCGAGCGCGCCGTCGTCGCCGAGGCGCTCGACGAGGCGCGGGGACACCTCGTCGGGCTGACCGGCTGCCGCAACGGGCTCGTCCCGCGTCTCGTCCTCGCCGGCGACCCAGTGGCCGCTCTCCACGCCGCGCGGACGTGGGCACGCCACTTCGCCGACGGCGACTTCGCGGTCGAGCTCAGCCATCATCTCGGACTCGACGACGACTGGCTCGTCGCGGAGCTCGCCGGGCTGGCGGGCGAAGCCGGTCTGCCGACGGTGGTCACCAACGAGGTCCATTACGCCGATCCGGCCGGGCACCGGCTCCAGGACGTGCTCGTCTGCATCCGCCATGGCGCCACGCTCGAGGAGGCCCGGGAGCTGCTCCTTCCGAACGCCGAGTACCGGCTCAAGTCGAGTGCGGAGCTCGCGGCGTTGGGGGCGGCATTGCCCGACGAGCGGAGCCGTCGTGCCTGGGAGGCCGGCATGGCGCACAGTGCCGCCATCGGCGAGGCCTGCCGGCTCGAGCTCGGCTTCGAGCGCTATCGGTTTCCAGGGTTCACCGTGCCGAAGGGGGAGACCGCGTTCTCATATCTCTACCAGCTTGCCCATGACGGCTTACTGCACCGTTACCGGCCGGTTACCAGGCACGCGCTCCAGCAGCTGACCCACGAGCTCGACATCATCGAGCGCACGAACCTCGCCGAGTTCTTCCTCATCGTGTGGGACCTCATGGAGTTCGCGCGCAAGGCCGGGATCGTCGGCCAGGGGCGGGGGAGCGCCGGCGACTCGATCGTGGCCTACTGTCTGGGCATCACGAAGGTCGACCCGATCGAGCACAAGCTCCTCTTCGAGCGCTTCATCAACGAGGCCCGCGCGCTGCCCGACATCGACATCGACTTCGACGTCAACCGGCGCGAGGAGGTGATCCAGTACCTCTACACCCGCTACGGCGCCGACCACGCGGCCATGGTCTGCACCGTCGTCACGTATCGGGCTCGAAGCGCCGTCCGGGAGGTGGCGAAGGCGCTCGGCTTCCCGGCCGAGGGGATCGACTCGCTGGCCAAGGCGCTGGATACGCGCGACGCTACCGATGTCGCGCGCGACCTGGCCCTGGACGGCAGCTTCGCGTGGCTGTTCACCGAGCTCGGGATCGACATGGCCGATGCAGCCGTCCCGCCGGGGCGCGACGGTCGTGCCGGCTCGGGCCACGTGCATCCGGCCTCGGATTCCTCGTGGAACGCGCGGCCACGGCCGGCGCTCGATCCGCGTCCGGTCAGCGAGGGCGGCTGGGTTCCACCGATGCGCCCGCGCGTGCTCGACGCATCGGTCACGACGGTGAAGCACGAGTCGGCGTCGACGAAACGCTATGCCCGATCCGGCGAGCTGGCCGGTGCCGAGCTGCGGCTGCCGGCGCCACGCGACAATGGCTCGCCGGGACCATCGGGCGGTCGACCGTCGGTCGTGCGCCTCGACGCGGAGAGCGGGATGCCGGTCGAGGAACGGCGGCGGGTGCGGGTCGTGCCCGAGCCGAAGCGCGGAGTTGCCCCACAGCGAAGCTATCGGCCACGTTGGGGCGAGGTCGGCCCCCTGCATGATCGAGATTTGCGCTCCGGAGCAACGGATGACCAAGATGCCGTTCGAAGTTGGCCGTTAGCTCCGCTCCCGGGCAACTTGCGTGATGCGCAATCGGTGGTCGTGCATCACGCCCCGCGCAACCGATGGCAATGGCTCCTGCAGCTTTGTGCCGAGATCGACGGCTTCCCGCGCCACCTCGGCATCCACGTCGGCGGCATGCTCGTCACCCGCACCCCCCTGATCGACCTCGTCCCGATCGAGCGCGCCACGATGCCGAACCGCGTCGTCACCCAGTACGACAAGGAGGACGTCGAGCAGCTCGGCCTCGTGAAGATCGACCTGCTGAGCCTGCGCACGCTCGGTGTCGTCAGCGACGCCCTCGACCGGATCCAACGCGACACGGGACGCAGGATCGAGCTCGACGAGCTGCCGCACGACGACCCCGAGGTGTATCGGTCCATCCAGGCGGCCGACACGGTGGGCATGTTCCAGATCGAGAGCCGCGCCCAGATGCAGTCGCTCCCCAAGGCGCGCCCCGAGCGCTTCGAGGATCTCGTGGTCCAGGTCGCGATCATCCGGCCCGGCCCGGTCCAGGGCAACGCGGTCCACCCGTACCTTCGACGAAGAGCCGGCGAGGAGCCCGTCACCTACGCCCACCCCTCCCTGAAGCCGATCCTCGAGGACACCCTCGGCGTGATCCTCTACCAGGAGCAGGTGATGCAGGTCGCGATCGAGGTCTGCGGCTACACCGCGGTCGAGGCCGACATCTTCCGCAAGGCGATGGGCAGCCACCGCAGCCACGCCAAGATGCAGGCCGAGCGGGGCCGCTTCGTCGGCGGCGCCATCCGCACCGGCCTGACGGCGCAGGACGCGGAGGAGCTGTTCCAGAAGTGCAGCGCCTTCGCCGAGTTCGGCTTCGCCCGCGCCCACGCCGCGGCCTTCGCGAAGATCAGCTACGACACCGCCTGGCTGAAGCGCTACTGGCCGGCGCACTACACCGCCGGCGTGCTGAACAACCAGCCGATGGGCTTCTACTCGCCGGCCGTCGTCATCAACGACGCCAAGCGCCACGGCATCCGGGTCCTGCCGATCGACGTCAACGAGTCCGCCTGGGAGCACGACACCCGGCCCGATCCCGACAGCGCCTCCGGCTGGGCCATCCGCCTCGGCCTGCGCCAGGTCAAGGGCATCGACGAGCGCGCCCGGGAGACCCTCGAGGCCGAACGGGAGCGCGGCCCCTACACGTCCGTCCGCGACTTCGTCGCCCGCACCGGCCTGGGCGAGCAGGTCGTCGAGCGGCTCATCAGCATCGGTGCGTTCGACTGGACCGATGCGCCCCGCCGCGATCTCCTCTGGCAGCTGCGCTCGATCCTGGCCGACGCTGATCCCGATCGGCCCGCCCTGGGCCTGACCGATGACGCCCAGCGGTCGCTGGGCGCCTCCCTGCCGCCGATGACCGACGCCGACAAGGTGGCGGCCGACTACCGCGACACCGGCGTGAGCCCGCACCTCCACGCCGTCGAGCTGTTCCGCGAGCGGCTCACGTCACGCGGTGTCATCAGCGTTGCCGATGCGGCCCGCCGGCGCGATCGGTCCATGATCCGGCTCGCCGGTCTGGCAGTCAGCGTCCAGCACCCGATGACCGCGAAGAACTTCGTGTTCATCGCGCTCGAGGACGAGACGGGGATGATCAACGTCACGCTGCGGCCGAAGGTCTACCAGGCGCACCGGGCGCTGCTCCACCGTCATCCGCTGCTCGTCATCGACGGGCGGCTCCAGGTCGAGGGCAGCGTGCTGAACGTGGTCGCCACCCGGCTGCGATCCGTCGACGACATGCTCGACGGGCCGCCGGAACGTTTCGACCTCGCAAAGCAGCAGCGGATGTTCCGCTGATGGTCCGCGCTCAGCCCTCGCCCCAGTCCTCGTCGAAGTCGACGAGCACGGCCGGCTCGTCACCGACCACCGAAGCGAGATGGCCGGGCTGGATGTCGAGGTACGAGCCCGCATCGGCCTCGACCACCTCGCCGGTCTCGACGACCTCGTAGCGGATCCGACCGGACACGACGTACTCGCGGTGGTGAAGCGGACAGTTCTCGAGGCCCTCGGCCTGCGGCTTGATGTCCTCCATCCAGCTCCAGCCGGGCTGGAGGATCGAGCGGACCACCATCACGCCACCGACGTTGAGGATCTCCGATCGGCCCCGATCTCCGAACTCCCACGTATCGTCCGGCTCATCGAAGCGCCGGACCTCCACGCCTGCCATGACGCCCTCCGTCTGCGGTTGGATCATCATCGGGCCACGTCCACCCCCCCGTCCAGCCCGCTTGACGGCGACGTCGCAACATCGCACGCTCGCGGCCGACAGGAGGGACCGATGCTCCACGGTGACCGCATCACGCTGCGACCCGTCCGCGAGGCCGATCTCGACGTGTTGTACGACGCTCATGCCGACATCCGGACGCGAGGTGCCTTCTTTCCGCTCGGCGTGATGTCCGAGACTCGCTTCCGGAGGGAGTTCGGGGAGCACGGCTTCTGGCAGAAGGACGAGGGGATGCTGCTCATCACCACCTCCGAGGGCCAGATCGCGGGACACATCGAGTTCTTCCGGCCCGTGAGCTACTGGGACGCCTGGGAGCTCTCCTACCAGCTCTACGACGACGCCTTCGCGGGGCATGGGTACGTCAGCGAAGCCGTCCGGCTCCTGGTCGACTACCTCTTCGCCACGAAACATCCCGGCCGGATCCAGCTCGTCATCGTCCCGGAGAATGTCGCATCACGGCGGATCGCCGAGAAGTGCGGCTTCACGCTCGAGGGAACCGCGCGTGGCGCGTTCTTCAACGACGGCCGCAGCCAGGATGTCCTGCTCTACTCGCTCCTGCGACAGGATCCGCGTCCCTGGCGGGGCTGAGCCGAACCTAGCCTCCGGCCGGGAACCGAACCGACCGCGAGGGCGTCAGACCTCCACTGCTGCAGCATCGATCTCACGCTCGGACCCGTACATGGGAGGACGGTCGATGCGACGTCCCTTGCTTTCACTCCTGGCGGCCACGGCCGCTCTGCTCGTCGGTGCGGCGCCGGCTCTTGCCTGCGGCGGTCTCATCGGCCCCAACGGCGCGGTCAACCTCCTGCGCACGACCACCTTCGCCGGGTATCACGACGGCGTCGAGCACTACGTCACCGCCTTCGAGTTCGCCGGTGGCGGCGGGGCGTTCGGGTCCATCACGCCGCTGCCGGGCATCCCGACCAGCGTCGAGCGCGGAGGAGACTGGACGCTCCAGCGTCTCGTCCGCGAGACCGATCCCCCGGACCTTCGCCTTGCGTTCGCCGAGGCGGCGGCCGGCAGCGCTGACGAGGCAGAGGTGCTGCTCGAGACGCGCATCGACGCGCTCGACATCACGATCCTGCGGGGCGGTGGCGACGAGGTCGGCCTGTGGGCCAAGAACCACGGCTTCCGCCTGCCGCCGGATGCGCCCGAGGTGCTCGACTTCTACGCGGACCGCAGCCCGATCTTCATGGCCGCCGCATTCGACGCCGACGCGGCTGCCGATCGGGGGCAGGCGATCGGAGACGGCACGCCCGTCCACCTGACCATTCCCACCGACAACCCCTGGGTGCCGCTCCGCATCCTGGGGCTGGGGAAGGCCGCTGGCGAGCGAGTCGACGCCGACGTCTACCTCCTCACCGACATCGAGCCGGCCATGCTCCCGAGCCCCGGAGCCTTCGGTCGATCCGAGGGCCTCCAGCTCGACCACAGTGCCCCGGCCAGCGAGGCGCTCCTCGCCGACCTGCGCTCGGATGCGGGGATGGAATGGGTGCCCGACGAGGCGTGGCTGACCAAGGTCGTGGTCGATGCCCGCGCCGGGGATCTCGGCTTCGACCTGGCGATCGACGCCTCCGGCGCAAACAGGCCATCGGCGATCGACGCCGGCTACGCGCCGTTCACCGACCGCCCGGTGCCGCGTGCGCCCGTGGCGCTCTACCTCCTGGCGGCCGCCACCGCCATCGTTCTCGTTCCGCTGGCGCTCGTCCGTGCGGGCCGGCCCGCCGGCGGACGCCCGTTGGCCGGCGCGTGATGTTCCGACGCTCGTGGTCGACGTTCGCCGTGCTGGTCCTTGCCGCCACGGCGATCGTCGGCTGCGCGCCCGGCCCGCGGGAGATCACGATCACGATCCGCCACTCCGCCTTCGAGCCGCAGCGCATCACCGTGCCGCGGAACGTGCCGGTCACCTTCGTCCTCGTCAACGAGGATCCGATCGACCACGAGTGGCTCGTGGGAGACGCGGAATTCCACGCGCTCCATCGGACCGGTACCCACGCGGCCCACGGGCACGCTGCGAACGAAATCACGATCCCGGCCCTCGAGACGGCCACAACGACGATCACCTTCGACGAGCCCGGAAGCGTTGCCTTCATTTGCCACCTGCCCGGCCACGAGGCGTACGGCATGGTCGGCGTTCTGACCGTCGAGGGTTGACGCCGGTTCCTATACTCCGGCTCGTGCTGCGACCCAACCCGCCCCGCCTCGTCACCCTCGTCCTCGCCGTGGCGCTCGTCGTCATCGGCGTGTCGGCCACGATCTTCCCCCTCGACTTCGTGAACGAGGCGCTCGCCCTCGTGCAGGGCGAGATCGGCACGAGCATCGAGGTGACGACCGAGATCGGCTGGCTCTGCCTCCTCGCGGCCAACCTGCTCCTCGTGGCCGGATCGCTGCTGCCGGGGATCTGACCGATGAACCGCATGAACTTCGCCCCGCGCCTTCCGACGATCATCGTCGCGCTGGCGTTCACGCTGATCGGGCTGCTGGGCACCTTCGGGAACGTCCTGCCCGCGGTCGCGGGCATCGAGTCGACCGTCCTCGGCGTGTGGGCCTACCTGGTCGGCTTTGCGGTCCTCATCGCGGGGATCGTCCTCCGCGGGCTCTAGGCCGCGCCGGGGGCCCCCAGCAGGACCGGCAGCACGCTGCCGAAGAAGTAGCCCGCGACGCCGGCGATCGCGCCCACCGCCAGGATCTCGAGCCCCGACGCCAGCCAGCCGCGATGCGTCCATCGGCTCTTCACGACGCCGATCGCGAACAGCACGGCGAGCGTGGCGAGGACCGAGAGCGTCACGGCCGGGCCGCCGGTGGCGAACAGGTGGGGAACGATCGGCGGGAGCGCGCCGAGGCCGAACGCCCCGCCCATGACGAGCGCTCCCTGCATCGGCGAGCCCTCCTCGGGCTCGACGGCCAGCCCGAGCTCCTTCTCGACCATCGTCTTGAGGAGCGCCTCGGGATGTTCGGCCATGATCCGCGCCACCTGGACCGCCCGATCGTGGGGGAGGCCGTCCTCCTCGAGCATGAACGCGATCTCGGCCTCGGCCTCACCGGGGCGTTCGTGAACCTCGTCGCGCTCGTCGACGATCTGCGCCTCGAAGATCTCTCGCTGGCTCTTCGACCCGATGTACTCGCCGGCGGCCATGCTGAACACCCCCGCCAGGGCGGATGCGATGCCCGCGATCAGGACGGTGTAGCGGTCGCTGGTCGCGCCAGCCACGGTGCTCACGACCGCCAGCGTGCTGACGAGGCCGTCCTGCGCTCCGAAGACCGCCTCCCGGATCTCGCCGAGGAGGCTTGCCTTGCGGCGCTCGTCGGCGAGGTGTGTGCGCAGGAACTCGTGGTCGAACTCGCTCGCGACCATGTGGGCGCGGGCGTCCTCGTCGGCCATCAGCCTCGCGGTGCGCTGGTCCATGTCGCCCGATCGTAGCCGAGCGCGGGCTCGTTCACCGGTCGGATGCGCTAGACTTCGCGGAGTCCTTTAAGCCCGGCACCGTGATGTCGGAAAGGGAGACCGATGCAGATTGCTGCGCACGAGAACGAGCCGATGACGACGCGGGCCGCGGAAGAGCGGTCGGCGTCGTTTCCGTCTCCGGCCCTCCTGGCGCTCGAAGGCGGCACCGTGCTAGCCGGCATGCTCCACGGTCCGCCCGTGACCGCCGAGGGGGACCTCGTCTTCACGACCGCCGCGACCGGCTGGGGCGAGATCCTCACCGACCCCTCCTATGCCGGCCAGATGGTCGTGTTGACCCATCCCATGGCCGGCAACTACCGCATCGCGCGCTCGGAGCTCGAGTCGAGCCGGGTGCATGCCCGCGGCCTCGTCGTGACCCGCATGGTGGACCCGCCCGAGGGGCCGGGTCTCTCGCTCGTCGACCTTCTCGAGGAGGGCGGCATTCCGGCCATCTCAGGCGTCGATACGCGCGCGCTCACGCTGCTCCTGCGCAACGGGGCGGCGCGCCGCGCGGTCATCGTGCCGGCCGAGGCCGGTGAAACCGAAGCCCGCGAGTCCGAGGCGGTCGAGGCGGCCCGCGCCAGCACCCCGTGGGAGGCCGTCGATCACGTGCTGGCCGTCGCCCCGGACCGCCCGTACGTCATCGCGCCGGCCGGCCCGCGGCGCGCCCGCGCCGTGCTGCTCGACTACGGGGTGAAGCGATCGCTTCTCGCCGCCCTGGCCGCGCGCGGAATCGAGATCACCGCGCTGCCGCCCGATGCCGGCGTGGAGGACGTTCGCGCGCATACGCCCGACCTCGTCGTGCTGTCCCCGGGTCCGGGCGACCCGTCGCGGATGACGCCGCAGATCGACGTCGTCCGCGACCTGGCGGGTGCCGCGGCCGCCGGCGGACCGCCGATCCTCGGCGTCTGCCTCGGCCATCAGCTGCTCGGGCTCGCGGCCGGCGCCGAGACGCGCCGGCTGGCCGTCGGCCACCACGGTGGCAACCACGCGGTGCTCGAGGCGGCCACCGGCCGGGTCGACATCGGCGCGCACAACCACGAGGTCGAGGTCGTGGACGCCCCCGCCCTGGCCGCGGCGGGGTACGCGGTCAGCCACCGGGACCTCAACGACGGGACCGTCGAGGGCCTCGTCCACGCCAGCGGTCGCATCGCATCGGTGCAGTTCCATCCGGAGGGGGCCCCGGGACCGATCGACGCGACGCGCGTCTTCGACCTCGCGCTGGAGCGTGCCCTGGCATGACGCCCCCGCAGAAGGTCCTGGTGATCGGCTCGGGACCGATCCTCATCGGGCAGGCGGCCGAGTTCGACTATGCCGGCGTGCAGGCGTGCCTGGCGCTGCGATCGGAGGGCGTCGAGACGATCCTCGTGAACTCGAATCCGGCGACGGTCATGACCGATCCGGACGTCGGCGGCACCGTGATCATCGGGCCGCTGACGCTCGAGCACGTCACGCGGGTCATCGAGACGCACCGGCCGGATTCGCTCCTGCCGACGCTCGGCGGCCAGACCGGCCTCAACCTGGCGGTGGCGCTGGACGATGCCGGCGTCCTCGACCGATACGGCGTGCGAGTCCTCGGCACGCCGCTCGACGCGGTGCGGGCGGCGGAGGACCGGGGTGGCTTTCGGTCGCTCGTGACCGGCATCGGGGAGCCGGTGCCCGAATCCGCGGTGGTGGAGAGCGTCGAGGACGGGATGCGCTTCGTGACCGCGCTCAACTCCTCGGTCGTCGTGCGGCCGGCGTTCACGCTCGGCGGCGGTGGGGGAGGCTTCGCGCACACCGCCGTCGAGGCCCGAGAGCGCATCGCCCGCGGACTCGAGGCCAGCCCGATCGGGCAGGTCCTGGTCGAGCGCTCGCTCCTCGGCTGGTACGAGATCGAGTTCGAGGTCCTGCGCGACGCATCCGACACGACGATCGCGATCTGTGGCATGGAGAACATGGACCCGATGGGGGTCCACACCGGCGACTCGATCGTCGTGGCGCCGATCCAGACCCTGCCCGACCCGCTCGTCCAGCGCCTGCGCCGATGCGCCCTGAAGATCGTCCGGGCGCTGAAGCTCGAGGGGGGTTGCAACGTCCAGCTGGCCGTCGCGCCGGATGGCAGCGACTACCGCGTGATCGAGGTCAACCCGCGGGTGAGCCGATCGTCGGCGCTGGCGTCGAAGGCGACCGGCTATCCGATCGCCCGGATCGCCGCGCTCATCGCGCTCGGGCATCGGCTTCACGAAATGCCGAACCCGGCCACCGGCGGGAACTCGGCGGCCTTCGAGCCGGCGGTCGACTACGTCGTCGTGAAGCTGCCCCGCTGGCCGTTCGACAAGTTCCCGACCGCCGATCGCAGCCTCGGCGTCCAGATGAAGGCCACGGGCGAGGCGATGGCGATCGACCGGGAGTTCGGCCCGGCCCTGCTCAAGGCGATCCGGTCGCTGGAGCCGCGGGGGCGCGGGTGGCTGTGGGAGGACGCGGCATGGGACCTCAGCCATCGCCGGCCCGCCGACCTCGAGGCCTTCCTCTCGCCCTCCGACACGCGGCTGTGGCGCATGATCGGCCTGCTGCGTCACGGCTGGACGGATGCCCCGGGCCTGTCCGCGGCGACGCGGATCGCCCCGTGGTTCACCGAGCGGCTGGCCGAGCTCGTCGAGGCGGAGCGCCGAGTGGTCGGGCAACCGCTCGACCGCGCGAAGCGGGCCGGCTTCGGTGACGCGGACGTCGCTCAGCTGTCGGGGGTGCCCTGGGCCGCCATCCGCCGCGCTCGCGTGCGCGCCGGCATCCACCCCGCGTATCGGCGCGTCGACACCTGTGCCGGGGAGTTCCCGGCCGAGACGCCGTACTTCTACTCGTCGTATGCCGAGCCGGAGGTGGCGGCGCCGGCCGATCGCCCCAGCGTGATCGTCGTCGGCTCGGGGCCCATCCGGATCGGACAGGGGATCGAGTTCGACTACTGCTCGGTGCGCGCCGCCTGGGCGATCCGCGAGGCCGGACTCGACGCCGTCGTCATCAACAACAACCCTGAGACCGTCAGCACCGACTATGACGCCTGCACGCGGCTGTACTTCGAGCCGCTCGACACGGAGTCGGTGCTCGACGTGATCGACCACGAACGCGCGCTGACGGGCGAGCCCCCGGCGGTGGTGCTGACGTTCGGCGGGCAGACGGCGATCGACCTTGCCAAGGACCTGGCCTACGCCGACGTCCCGATCGCCGGGCTGACCGCCGAGGCGATCGAGATCACCGAGGATCGTGAACGGTTCGCCGGCCTGCTCGACGAGCTCGGCCTGAGCGGGCCGAACGGGTCGCTGGCATCGGACCCGGAGGAGCTGCGGGGCGCAATCGACGGGCTGGGCGGGCTGCCGGTCATCGTGCGCCCATCGTGGGTGATCGGCGGGCGAGGGATCGCGGTCCTGCGGAGTGCGGCGGACGTCGAAGCCTATCTGGAGACCGACGTCGGCTGGCCGCTGCGTGTCGACGAGCTCGTCGATGGCATCGAGCTCGATGTCGACGCGGTGTCCGACGGCACGACGTGGGCGGTCCCAGGGATCCTGGAGCAGGTCGACGAGCCGGGCGTGCACTCCGGCGACAGCGTGGCGGTCCTGCCGCCGCAGCGGCTGTCGCGACCGGTTCAGGAGGCGGCGGCCGAGGCGGCCGGTCGGATCGCCCTCGCCCTGGGTGTACGCGGCATCCTGAACGTGCAGATGATCGTGAGCGGGGAGCAGGTGATCGTGATCGAGGCCAATCCGCGCGCCAGCCGGACCGTGCCGATCGTGGCGAAGGCCACGGGCCTCGACGTCGTCGCGGCCGCCGTGCGCTGCGCGCTCGGCTCGTCACTCGCCGATGCGGGCCTGGCGCCCGGGCTTGCGCCGGATGGCCCGCTCGTGGCGGTCAAGGCACCGGTGGGCTCGCTGTGGCGCCTGCCCGGCGTCGATCCTCGTCCCGGACCGGAGATGCGCTCGACGGGCGAGGTGCTGGGCCTCGACCCGGACGTCGCGGTTGCGCGGGCCCTCGCCGAGGAGGCGGTCGCCGCGCATCGGGGCTGACCTGGCGGACGGGCACGAAGCGGGCACGAAGAGAGGCCGCCGAGCTCCAGTACGGAGGGTCCTGGAACCCGACGGCCCCCGAGAAGACGCCAGATGCTGTCGTCAGGAACCTGACAGAGGCCACGTGTGTCGCGTCCGGCCCGAGCTTCCGTCGGCGACGGGCCTCGTCAGCTTGTTCGGTGACAACGGCTCTTGGTGTCTCGCGCCGACTGCTCAGCAAGTCGCGTGCCGAACGTCACCGCGAACGCCGGGTTCTCCCGCCCAGCTGCGCCTGGCGGCGCCGGAGGTAGCCGCCGTACCAGCCCCCGACGAAGCCGAGGGCGCCCCAGTACACGAGCTCGAGCGCCGTCTGCAGAACGACGGCCTCCACGCCGAACGTCTCGCCCGGGGGCGCGCCGAGCTGGGCATACACGAGCAGGATGAGCCCGGCGCTGAGAACCCCGCTGATGAGGCCCGCCGTGGCTCCGTAGAGACCCGGACGCTGCCAGCCCATCCACCCGGCGGCGATCAGCGCACCGAACTGGACGAACGTCGCGAGCATCCCGATCAGTGTCGGCCCGTAGAACCGCGACGCCGACAGGCCGATGAACGCGACCGCCGACGGGAGGATCCATGCCAGCGGATTGGCGCGGAGCAGGAAGAGGCGCTCGCGGACCGGTGGCATCGGTCCGGTGCGATCGAACCGGGCGAGCGGATCGGGCCGATTCGGAAGCGGTGGCGCGGGTGGGAAGAGCGTGCGCAGGAAGCCCCCGCGCTGCTCGCCGGACGGTTCGTCTCGAACCTCGTCCGCGTCCTCCGGCTCGGGGGCCTCGCCGCGGGCGATCATGCGGGCGCGTCGGCGCGCCTCCGCCCTGGCGGCTCGTTCTTCGCTGCTTCGGGTCGACATCGGCGCCGATTGTACTGTGGGCGGCCGGTAACCGGCCGGTAAGCGGACGATAACCGTGCGACCGGCATGATCGGCTCGGCCTGCGCGCCTCCAACCGCGAGGTGTGCCCATGTCCGATGCCGCTTCGGGACGCGCGTCCTGGCCAGTCGTTCGCCCGCTGCCGATCGTGATCGCTGCGTCGCTGCTCGGCGTCGCCCTCCTGCCGCTCGCCTCGGCGGGCGTCCGCGGCGAGACGCCGCCGAACCATCTCGTCATCAGCGAGATCGTCACGGGCGGCGCGAGCGCGAGTGACGAGCTGATCGAGATTTACAACCCGACCGCCGAACCGCTGCCGCTCGAGGGCCTCGAGCTCGTGTACGCCAGCGCCAGTGGTGCCACGGTCAGCCGGCGAGCCGCCTGGACACTCGGAGCGCCGGAGGTGCCGCCCGGACACCACGTCCTCCTCGCCAACGAGCTCGGCGTCTATGCGCCGATCGCCGATGCGCTGTACGCCTCCGGGATGGCCGCCACCGGCGGAAGCGTCGCGCTCCGGATCCAGGGCGCCGACTCAGCCATCGACGCAGTGGGCTGGGGGACCGCCGCGAGCGCATGGATGGAGGGCAGAGCGGCGACCGCGCCGGCGGCCGGGTCGAGCATCGAGCGGCTCCCGGGTGGCTGGCTGGGCTCGACGCAGGATACGAATGACAACCTGACCGACTTCGTCGAGCGGCTGCTTCCCGATCCTCAGAACAGCGCGTCGCCACCCGCCCCCGATCCCGACGCACCGGCCCCGACCCCGACGCCACTGCCCACGACGTTGTCGAGCGCGACGCCCAGCGCCACGCCATCCGCCTCCGCGACCCCGTCCGCGAGCCCGGCGCCGACACCCGTGCTGACGATCACGTCAGTGGCCGATGCCCGCGCGCTGCCGAACGGCACGCAGGTGACCATCGAGGGCACGGCCCTGACCGGATCCGCGTTCGCTGACGGCGGGGGCTACGTCGCCGATGCGACTGGCGGTATCGCGGTGCTCCTCTCGTCCGGAGCGTACGAGCGCGGTTTCCGGCTCCTCGTGAGCGGCACGGTCGACGACCGCTTCTCTCAGCGAACCCTGCGGTCATCGGAGGCGCAGCTCAGCGTGCTCGGTGCGGGCGCGGAGCCGCCCGCGACCACGCGGGCGACCGGTGGCATCGACGAGGGCGTCGAGGGCACTCTCGTGCGCATCTCCGGGTCGATCGTCGGCTCGGCGACGGCGCTGGCATCCGGTCGAGCCTATGACGTGGACGACGGCTCCGGCGGGGCGCGCGTCATCGTCGGGAACGGCACGGGCATCGACACCGGCGCGTGGACCTCCGGATCGGTGGTCGACCTCGTCGGGGTCGTCGGACAGCGCGACTCGTCGGGAACCGGCACGAGCGGCTACCGGGTCCAGCCGCGCGATCCGTCCGACATTCACCACGCGGGCGCGCCGACGACGGCTCCCTCGCCCTCCGCCAGCGTCTCGCCCGATGCCGGGACCGCGACGCCGGCGCCGAGCGCACCGGCTGAGGGCGTCGTCTCGATCGCGGACGCGCGGGCCACGCCGAAGAACGCGCGCGTCCGGATCCGCGGGGTCGTGACCATGCCGCGAGGCATCGTCGATCCGACGAGCGCGGTCGTCCAGGACGAGACGGGCGCCATCCTGCTCCGGCTGAGCGACGAGGTCGGCAGCCTCGCGCGCGGTGAGCGCATCCAGGTCGACGGGACCCGATCGACGCTGAGCGGGATGGAAACCCTGCGGGTCACGCAGCCGGCGGTGCGCCTCGGCTCCGGGCCGGAGCCGGCGGCGACGCAGGTCCGCACCGGTGACGCCGGCGAGGAGCTCGAGGCTCGCCTCGTTCGAGTGCGGGGAGCCGTCGTGGCGAATGCGCGGCGCGTCTCGAGCGGAACGGTGTCCTTCGAGATCGACGACGGCAGCGGCGCGCTGCGCGTCTACGTTGCGGCGCCGCTGGCGCTCGACCCGGCGCCGCTCCAGGCCGGGGCCTGGGTCGAGGTGAGCGGCGTGCTCGGACAGGAAACGACCGGATCTCAGCCGCTGCGCGGCTATCGGATCTGGCCTCGCTCGGCGGATGACGTTCGTGTCGGAGCGATGCCGACGACGGCCGGCGAAGGCACGCCCAGTGGCTCTTCGGGCACCTCCGGCAGTGCCGGCGCGGGTGCCTCAGACGACCCGCCCGCCTCGCTGGCGAGCGTCGGCGGTCGCGACCTCTCGAGCCTCCGCGTCGGCGCCACGCTGGTCGCCGGCCCGTGGCCTGAGCTCGACCTCGGCGGGCTGCTCTGGGACGGCGAGCGTCTCGTGGCGATCGACCAGAGCTCGGCCTCGGCGGTCTTGCGCCTCCTCGACGGCGCCCGACTGCCCCTCTCCCTGGAGCTGGGTGGGCTCCGAGAGCGCGAAGCCGATCCGACGACGGCAGCGCCGCGCGTGGTCCTGAGCAGCGAGCCGAACGATGTCGCGCTCGCCGCGACCGCGCCGGCTGCACCGCACGCGGGGTTGGTCGAAGAGGGTTCGGCCCGCTGGGTCAGCGCCGTCGGCCGTGTCGTCGGAACGGGCGACGCGCGACGCTTCGTGGCCGGGGGCGTCGAGGCCGTGCTGGAGCTGCACTGCGTCGCCGACCCGGCGGTCCCCGTCGGGCCGATCGCGGCACGCGGAATCGGACTGCCGTCCCCGGCACGGATCATCGTGCCCTGCGGCGGCCTGCGCCCCGTCCCCCGCTTCGGAGCCGCGCGACCCGCCAGCGCCCGATCGGCGACCGAGATGACAGCCGCTCGGACGGAGGAGGCGACTCCCGCCGTGGATGCAGAGCCGGCCGTGCCGGCGGCGGCGATGCTCGGTCTCGCCGGTGTCCTCATGGCCGCCGCCGCCGTGGCGCGCTGGCGGTGGCCGGACGGTCCGCCCGATGCCGACTCGGATCCCGCCGAGGGCGCGGACGGCCCGGACGGAGCGGCGGTCGCCTCTCCGGACGAGCCGGAACCGCGAGGGCTCAGGCTCGTCCGCGTGCCGCACGAGCGCGGATCGGGCTGAGCGTGCGGCGTATACTCCCGCGCGTTCGACCCGGCACGAGCGTGGAGGAGATCAGCTGAGCGAGCGGACCCAGGCCGACGCGCCCCGCACGGGGACCCGCCAGTACCACATCGACCTCGAGCGAGGCGAGCTGGCGGAGTACGTCCTGCTCGTCGGCGACCCGGGACGGGTCCGAAAGGTCGCGGCTCGCTGGGACTCCGTCGAGCTCGAGCGCAGCAACCGGGAGATCACCACGGCGACGGGGACGTACCGCGGCATGCGCCTCTCGTGCATGTCGACGGGCATGGGGACCGACAACGTCGAGATCGTGCTCGCCGAGGTGATGGAGATCACCGACGAGGCGACGTTCGTCCGTGTCGGCTCCTCAGGAGCACTGCAGCCGGAGATCGGGCTCGGGGACCTCGTCGTGTCGACCGGGGCCGTCCGCCTCGAGAACACGACAGACTTCTACGTGCATCCGGGCTTCCCCGCGGTGGCGCACCGGGACGTCGTCTGGGCGCTCGAACAGGCCTGCCGCGACGGCGGGCACCCGTATCACGTGGGGCTCACGGCCACGGCGAGCGGGTTCTACGCTCCGCAGGGACGGCAGATGCGCACGCTCCCTGTTCGCTATCCTGAGCTCGCAGACGAGCTTCGCCGCCAGCGTGTGGCGAACCTCGAGATGGAGTCGTCGGCACTTTTCGTGCTGGCACATCTGGCGGGACTGCGGTCCGGCACGATCTGCGCGGCATACGCGCAGCGGACGGACGGCACGTTCCTCGAAGGCGCGGCGAAGGAGGCCGCGGAGGCACGCTGCATCGATGCCGGACTGGCCGGCATCCACCTGCTGTGGCAGGCCGACACCGATGGCGGCGACACGCTCGACCGCCGCGGGGCATCAATCGGCCGGTAGAGCAGGCAGCGAACAAGCATCATCCGGCACCATGCCGGCCATTAGGGAGGCACTGATCACTGATGGCGACCGAGGCCTACTGCGTCAAGTGCAAGGCGAAGCGCGAGATGCAGAACGAGAACAAGATCACGATGAAGAACGGCAAGCCCGCGACCGAGGGCACCTGCCCGGTCTGCAGCACGAAGATGTTCAAGATCGGCGGCTGACCGCCGTTCGCTCGAAGGAGGCGCGCCGGCTCGGCCGGCGCGCCTCCTTCATGTCCCGAGAGTCCCCGGGCCGCCCGGCCCCGGCGTCGGAGACTGTGCGGCGTCGCTAGAATCGATGCGTGGACAGCGCAGCCGATGGGCCGGTCCTCGCGGTCGACCTCGGCGGCACGCAGATCCGCACCGCCGTGGTCACCCCCGATGCCGCCGTTCACGCACGGCGCGCCGAGCCGACGCGCGACCATGAGGGCCCCGAGGCGCTGATCAGGCGGCTTGGCGAGCTGCTCGCCGAGGCGCGGTCAGACGCTGCGGCGGCCGGCCTGGGAACCCCGATCGGCATCGGGATCTCGTCGCCGGGGCCGCTGGATCCGTGGCGCGGCATCGTCCTGGATCCCCCGAACCTCGCCCGCTGGCAGAACGTGCCGCTCGGCGCGCGCGTCGCCGAGGCCACCGGCCTCCCGACCTTCGTCGAGCGCGACACGAACGTCGCCGCCCGCGCGGAGTGGCGCTACGGCGCGGCACGCGGCGCGACCGACCTGGTGTACATCACCGTCTCCACGGGCGTGGGGGGTGCCGCCATCATCGGCGGACGTCCGCTCATGGGACCGGCGGGCATGGCCGGGGAGTTCGGGCATCTCGTCGTCGAGATCGGCGGGCCGCGTTGCGGTTGCGGGGGCCTCGGCCACGTCGAGGCGATCGCCTCGGGCATCGCGCTTGCACGAGAGGGCGCGGCACTCGTCTCGCGCGAGCCGGACGGCGAGTTGGCACGCCTGGCTGCCGGCGGCGGCGCCGTCGATGCCGCGCTCGTCGCTCGCGCGGCGGCCGAAGGTGATCCGCACAGCGCCGGGCTCCTCGAACGCGCCTGGGTCGCGATCGGGGCCATGTGCGCATCGATCGTCAACGCATTGAATCCCGAGGTGATCGTGATCGGAGGGGGCATCGCGGAGCATCATCCGCGCCTGTTCGAGGTGGCTCGCGTCGAGCTGTCGCGCCAGATCCTGCCGGCCCTCACCGGCCGCACGCGCATCGAGCAGGCCGCCCTCGGTCGCGACGTCTCGTTGATCGGCGCCCTGCCGATCGTCCAGGAACGCATCGGCGACCCCCGCTTCGCAGCGGGATCGCATCGGCCGCAGACGGCGGCCGCCCAGCAAGGAGTACCCCGTCCGTGAGCACCCGCATCGGTATCAACGGATTCGGCCGTATCGGTCGCCAGAGCCTGAAGGCCATCCTCGAGCGTCACGGCGACGCGCTCGAGGTCGTGGCGGTCAACGACCTCGCCGACGACGAGACGAACGCCCACCTGTTCAAGTACGACTCCACGTACGGGCCGTTCCGGGGCGAGGTGCGCGCGGGCGAGGACGAGATCGTCATCGACGGCCGCAGCATCCGATCGTTCAGCGAGAGGGACCCGGCCGCCCTCCCGTGGGGCGACCTGGGCGTCGACATCGTCATCGAGTCGACCGGCATCTTCACCGATGCCACCAAGGCGAAGGCGCATGTCGACGCCGGTGCCAAGAAGGTCATCATCTCCGCCCCGGCCAAGAACGAGGACGTCACGATCGTTCTCGGCGTGAACGAGGACCGGTACGACCCCGCCCAGCACCACATCGTCAGCAACGCCTCGTGCACGACGAACGGTCTGGCGCTGCCCGCGAAGGTCATCTTCGACCGGTTCGGGATCGAGCGCGGGCTCATGACGACGATTCACAGCTACACGAACGACCAGAACATCCTCGACGTCTTCCACAAGGACCTGCGCCGCGCGCGGAGCGCCGGCCAGAACATCATCCCCACGACCACGGGCGCGGCCCGCGCCCTCTCCCTCGTCATCCCGGAGCTGAAGGGCAAGTTCGACGGGTTCGCCCTGCGCGTTCCGACCCCGACCGTGAGCGTGATCGACTTCGTCGCGGTGACCGACCGCCCGGTCACCGCCGAAGATGCCAACGCGGCGCTGCGCGAGGCTGCGGAGGGGCCGATGCAGGGCCTGCTCGGCTACACCGAGGAGCCGCTCGTCAGCATGGACTTCAAGGGCGACGAGCGCTCGAGCATCGTCGACGCAGCGTCGACCATGGTGACCGGCGATCGCATGGTCAAGGTCATCGCCTGGTACGACAACGAGTGGGGTTACTCCTGCCGAGTGGCCGACCTCGCGAACTTCATGGCCGAGCGGCTCTAGGAGCCGGCGCGATGGACTTCAAGACGGTCCGAGACGTCGACGTCACCGGCAAGCGGGTCTTCCTGCGGGCGGACCTGAACGTTCCGCTCGACGACGGGAGGATCACCGACGACACGCGCATCCGGGCCAGCCTCCCGACGATCGTGCACCTGCTCGAGCGCGGCGCGACGGTGATCCTCGCCAGCCACCTCGGCCGACCAAAGGGCAAGGTCAACGACGGGCTGCGCCTCAAGCCGGTGGCCGACCGGCTGGCCGAGCTGCTCGGCCGTCCGGTGCGAATGACCGGCGACGCGCTCGGGGCCGGCGTGCAGGTCGCCGTCGAGAAGCTGCGGCCCGGCGACCTTCTCCTGCTCGAGAACCTGCGCTTCCACGCGGCCGAGGAGGCGAACGACCCCGAGTTCGCGACGGCCCTCGCCGAGTTCGCGGACGTGTACGTGAACGACGCCTTCGGCGCCGCGCACCGGGCGCATGCGTCGACCGAGGGCATCACGCACCATCTTCCCGCGGTCGCCGGGCTGCTCATGGAGCGCGAGGTCGAGGCGCTCTCGCGGCTGCTCGAGAAGCCGGCTCGACCGTTCCACGCGGTCATCGGCGGTGCGAAGGTGTCCGGCAAGCTCGAGGTTCTCGAGGCGCTGCTGGCGCGCTG
Organism: Candidatus Limnocylindrales bacterium; assembly: GCA_035540715.1. GTDB lineage: Bacteria > Chloroflexota > Limnocylindria > QHBO01 > QHBO01 > JACDBZ01. The sequence continues at coordinate 40,917 of DATLGA010000034.1, forward strand.
CCAGGCGGTGCTCGTCGGCGGTGGGATGGCGAACACCTTCCTGGCCGCACGTGGCGCCCAGCTCGGGAAGAGCCTCGTGGAGGAGGACCAGATCGGCAACGCCGAGCGGATTCTCGCCGAGGCGCGCCGCAAGCGCGTCCGATTGATGCTTCCGACCGATGCGGTCGTGGCGCCCCAGATCCACCATCGGGCCAAGACGCACACGGTGCCGATCGGCGAGGTGCCGGCCGACGAGATGGTGGTCGACATCGGCCCGGAGACGATCGGCGCCTACACCGAGCACCTCGGCAAGGCACGAACCGTCTTCTGGAACGGGCCGATGGGGGTGTTCGAGATCAAGCAGTTCGCCGAAGGGACGAATGCCATCGCTCGCTTCCTGGCCGGCCGTACGCGCCACGGTGCGACGGTCGTCGTGGGCGGGGGCGACTCCGTCGCTGCGGTCGAGCAGCTCGGCCTCGCCGAGAGGATGACCCACGTCAGCACCGGCGGAGGAGCGTCGCTCGAGTTCCTCGAGGGCAAGACGCTACCCGGCGTCGCGGCACTGCTGCCGGCGGACGCGCCGATCGAGCCAGCCAAGGAGAACGCATGACGACCCTCATCGAGGACGTGATCGGGCGCGAGATCCTCGACTCGCGAGGCAATCCAACCGTCGAGGTCGACGTATTCCTCGAGGGCGGCGCCGTCGGGACGGCGCTCGTCCCGTCGGGCGCCTCGACCGGCGCCCACGAGGCCGTCGAGCTTCGAGACGGCGACTCCGCCCGGTACCGTGGCAAGGGCGTGCTCGACGCGGTGCGGAACGTGAACGACGCGCTGCGGCCCGAGCTGCTCGGCATCGATGCGACCGACCAGGTGAGCGTCGACAAGCTGCTGATCGCGCTCGACGGAACACCGAACAAGTCGAAGTTCGGGGCGAACGCGCTGCTCGGCGTCAGCCTCGCGGTTGCCCACGCGTCGGCCGAGGCCGTCGGCCTGCCGCTGTACCGGTATCTCGGCGGGGCGGGTGCGCGCACCGTGCCGGTCCCGCTCGTGAACATCCTCAACGGCGGCAAGCACGCCATCGACAGCACCGACTTCCAGGAGTTCATGATCGCGCCGGTCGGCGCGCCGTCGTTCCGAGAGGGGCTGCGTTGGGCGGCCGAGACGTTCCACGCGCTCGGTGCGCTCCTCCACGACGAGGGGCTCACCACGACGGTCGGCGACGAGGGTGGCTACGCTCCGAGCCTCGGCAGCAACGAGGACGCGATCGCCGCCGTGCTGACGGCCATCGAGCGCGCCGGGTACACGCCGGGCGACCAGGTCGCCATCGCGCTCGACCCGGCGACCACCGAGCTCTACTCCGATGGGCGGTACACCCTGGCCCGCGAGGAGCGGGCGCTGTCGGGATCGGAGCTGATCGACTTCTGGGCCGACTGGGCCGATCGCTATCCGATCGTGAGCCTCGAGGACGGCCTGGCCGAGGACGACTGGCAGGGCTGGGCGCAGCTGACCGAGCGTCTCGGCGACCGGGTTCAGCTGGTTGGCGACGACCTGCTCGTCACGAACACCGAGCGCCTGGCCCGCGCCATCCGCGAACGCTCGGCGAACAGCATCCTCGTGAAGCTCAACCAGATCGGCACGTTGACCGAGACCATCGAGGCGGTCGAGATGGCGCAACGCGCCGGCTGGACGGCGGTGATCAGCCATCGGTCGGGCGAGACCGAGGACACGACGATCGCCGATCTGGCCGTTGCCCTCAACACCGGCCAGATCAAGGCCGGCTCGATCAGCCGCTCCGAGCGGATCGCGAAATACAACCGGCTGCTGCGCATCGAGGAGGAGCTGGGAGACGCGGCGGTCTATCCGGGCGCATCGGCCTTCGCCGCGCATCGCGGCTGACGAGCATCCGCACAACGAACGGCCCCGGATCGCTGACCCGGGGCCGTTGGTTCGTGTTGCCGGCGGGGGCGTCTAGCCTTCGTCGCCCTCATCGGTCTGTGCCCGCCGGCGCGCGGCGGCGGCGTCGCGGGAGGCGCGCGTCACGGCGACCTTCGCCTTGCCGGCGGCGGTTCGGGGTCGGTCCGACGCCTTTGCCGCTGCGGCCTTGGAGGCCTTGGCGGCGGCGACCTTCTTGCGTTGCGCGGTCTTGCTGGCTGCGGTGCGCTTCTTCGGCGCGCTCGGGGTCGCCGTCTCGGCGTCGTCGAGCAGGTGCGCCGCGTTGACCTTGGCCATCAGGCGCTGCTTGCGGCGAGCGGCGTTGTTCGGGTGGATGATTCCCTTCTGCGCAGCCTTGTCGAGCGCACTGATCGCTGCGGTGACGGCCTCCGGGCCATCCCCGTCATTCCGACCGAGCGCGATCTCGGAGGCGTGCTGCACGAGGGTCTTGGCCTCGCTGCGCGTACGCCGGTTGACGGCGCGGCGGCGGAGCGACTGGCGGACCCGCTTGAGGGCGGACGGCGTGCGTGCACCCTTCCAGGTCCGGGCGGTTCTTGCCACGTGGAATCCTCAGCTCAACTTCATCGGCAACACGGGCAGGCGCTCATCGTCGGGGGCGCCCGCGCGGAGCCGGGAGTATAGCACCGGCCTGCCGAGAGGGCCACTCGACAGATCGGCCCCAAGCGGCGACAATCGCGACTGGTCCCGCGTCGGCGCGAATGCCCTGTGCCGGCGTCCGGGAGTCGAAGGACAGGGAGATCTTCGCCTGAGGGGACGGCGCCCGCACCAGAGCACCGGCGGCCGGCGCGCACCGAGCGTGGCGCGCAACGATCGCCGGCACCCGCGCGTCTCTTCGTGAGTACCTCATGACCAGTGCCGCTCTGCCGCGCCGCTTCCTGCGGCCGGCCTTCACGCCACCGAACCTCCGAGCCGCGCTCATCGGCTTCCTCGCCACGCTCGTCGCGGGGCTGCTCCTGATCGGCGGGCTCTCGACCGCGCTCGGGCTCACCACCGGTCCGGCCGCCCTGCCGAACGTCAGCGTGGGAGGCGTCTCGCTTGCGGGGCTGGACCGCGCGACCGCCGAGCAGCGGCTCATCGGCCAGTTGCCGTCGCTCGGCACGGGTGCGGCCACCATCGCCGTGGACGGTGAGGAGTTCGTGGTTCCGTACGCCGATGTCGGACGTGGCTACGAGATGGACGCCATGCTCGATCGCGCGTTCGCGGTCGGCCGGACGGGCAGCCCGCTCGCCGACGGCGTGGCACGGGTTCGCGCGATGATCCATCCGACCGCCGTGCCGGTCCTCGTGCACGCCTTCGACCCGCCGGCCTTCGAGGCGGCCGTTGCCGAGGTCGCCCGGGAGGCGCGTATCCCCGCTACCGAGGCGGCGGTCGTCCGTTCCGGCACGACCTTCGAGGTCCGGCCCTCAGCCGAAGGCCGCGCGCTGGATCCGGAGGCGCTTCGGACGAGCCTCGCCGCCGCCCTCGCGACCACCGACCCGGCGGATGTTCGGATCGAGCTCGCGCCGGTGCGGCTCTCGCCGCGGGTCGACACGGCCACCGCCACGGCCGCGGCCGAGGCGGCACGCGCCACCGTGGTCGGGCTCGAGCTGACCGTGCCGGGCGCCGCGGAAGGCGAGGAGCCGATCGAGCTCACCGCCTCGACGATCTCCGGCTGGATCGGCTTCGGTCCGGCGGAGGGCAGCGTCTACACGGTCACCGTCGACGAGCGCGCGGCGGCGGCAGCAGTCGCTGAGCTCGTCGAGCGTGTCGACCGGAACCCCGTCAACGCGCGAATCACCGTCGCCGGCTCAGGCCTGGGCGGCGTGGTTCCCGGCCAGACCGGCCGCGTGCTCGACGTCGACGCGTCGACGAGCGCGCTGCTCGCCACGCTCGCGGATCGCGGCCGCGGCACTCCGAGTGCCTCGCTGGCGCTGGCGGTGGACGAGACCGACCCGGAGCTCACCACGGCTGAGGCCGAGGAGGCCCTGCCGCAGATGCGCCTGGTCTCGAGCTGGACCACGAACTACGTGGTCAACGACGGCAACGGCTTCGGGGCGAACATCAGCATTCCGGCCTGGGATCTCGATGGCTACAACCTCGCGCCCGGCGAGTGGTTCAGCTTCTGGGGCGGCATCGGGCCGGTGACGGTCGAGCGCGGCTACCAGTACGGCGGCGCGATCATCAACGGCCGCAGCGTTGCGAATGGAGCACTGGCCGGCGGCATCTGCTCGACCTCGACCACGCTGTTCAATGCGGCGATGCGCTTCGGCCTCGAGATCGGCGACCGGACGGCGCACTACTACTACATCGACCGTTACCCGACCGGCCTGGACGCCACCGTCGCGATCGTCGACACCTCGGTCGTCGACATGACGTTCCGCAACGACACCGAGCACCCGATCGTCATCCGTGGCTTCGGCACCCCGGGCCAGGTCACGTTCCAGCTGTGGAGCGTCCCGAACGGGCGAACCGTCGTACTCAGCGACCCGGTCATCACCGACCGCCGCGCCGCGATCGAGACCACCCAGGTCGACACCAGCCTCGCACCGGGGACGAGCCGGCGCGTGGAGTACCCACACCACGGCTTCAACGCCACGGTGCATCGCACGGTCTACGGACCGGACGGCGGTGTCATCCACCAGAACACGTGGTTCAGCGCCTACCGCGCGGTCAACGGCATCACCCTGGTCGGGCCGACCGCCGCGGCGCCGCCGCCCGATGACCCGCCCGCCGACGACGGCGCGACGGCGGGTACCGGGGACGCACCGGCCGATCCGCCGCCCGGGGACGACGAGGGCTAGAACGGACCTTCGGCGGGGTCTCCGCTAGACTTCGCCCCCGTGATCCCCCCGGAGCGCATCCGCAACTTCAGCATCGTCGCGCACATCGACCACGGGAAGTCGACCCTCGCCGATCGGCTCCTCGAGGTGACGCATACCATCGACAAGCGCCTCATGACCTCGCAGGTGCTCGACTCGATGGAGCTCGAGCGCGAGAAGGGCATCACGATCAAGGCACGCGCCGTACGGCTGCACTACGACGCCTCCGACGGCCACACCTACGCGTTGAACCTCATCGACACACCCGGGCACGTCGATTTCACGTACGAGGTCAGCCGGTCCCTCCAGGCCTGCGAGGGGGCGATCCTCGTCGTGGACGCCAGCCAGGGGATCGAGGCCCAGACGCTCGCCAACGTCCACCTGGCCATGGCGCAGAACCTGACGATCATTCCGGTGATCAACAAGATCGATCTGCCCTCGGCCGATCCGGAGATGGTGATGGCCGAGCTCGAGGAGACGCTCGCCATCCCGCGCGAGGAGGTGCTGCTCGCCAGCGCCAAGGACGGGACGGGAGTGGCAGAGGTCCTGGAGGCGGTCGTCCAGCGCGTCCCGGCGCCGGCCGCCGATGCCGCCGCTCCGCTGCGCGCCCTGGTCTTCGACAGCCACTATGACCAGTACAAGGGCGTCGTGGCCTACGTGCGGATGGCCTCTGGCACCCTGCACGACCACGAGCGAATCCGCTTCATGGCGACCGACGCGGAGTCCGAGATCCTCGAGCTCGGATACTTCCGCCCGCAGCCGGTGGCCACCCGGCGGCTCACGGCCGGGGAGGTCGGGTACGTGGCCACCGGTCTGAAGAGCATTCGCGAGGCGCAGGTCGGCGACACCCTCACGTCGGCGGAGCATCCGGCGCCCTCGCCGCTACCCGGCTACCAGGAGCCGCTGCCGCTCGTCTTCGCCGGGATCTACCCGATGCGCGGTGACGACTACCCGGAGCTGCGCGACGCGCTGGACAAGCTGCACCTGAACGATGCCGGCTTCGTGTACGAGCCCGAGTCGAGCGCGGCGCTCGGCTTCGGGTTCCGCTGCGGGTTTCTCGGCCTCCTGCACATGGAGATCGTGCAGGAGCGGCTCGAGCGCGAGTTCGACCTCGATCTCATCGCCTCGGCGCCGAGCGTGGAGTACCGCGTGAAGGTCCAGCATCGCGACGATGAGGTCGTCATCGACAACCCCGCGCAGATGCCGAGCGTCGGCGACATCGAGACGATCAGCGAGCCGTGGGTCGCGACGCAGGTCATCACCCCCACCGAGTACATCGGCCCGTTGATGGAGCTGGCAACCGGGCGGCGCGGCGACTTCCAGAACATGGAGTATCTCGATCCGTCGCGCGTGAACCTTCACTTCGAGATGCCGCTCGGCGAGCTCATCATCGACTTCTACGATCAGCTCAAGAGCCGATCATCGGGCTACGCCTCGCTCGACTACACGTACATCGGCTACCGGCCGGGCGACCTCGTGAAGCTCGACGTCCTCGTGAACGGCGAGCCCGTCGACGCGCTGAGCCTCATCGTGCACCGATCCAACGCGTATCGGCAGGGCAAGGCGCTGGTCGAGAAGCTGAAGGAGCTGATCCCGCGCCAGATGTTCGAAGTGCCGGTCCAGGCCGCCATCGGCTCGCATATCATCAGCCGCGAGACGATCCGCGCCATGCGCAAGAACGTCCTCGCCAAGTGCTACGGCGGCGACGTGACCCGCAAACGCAAGCTCCTCGAGAAGCAGAAGGAAGGAAAGCAGCGGATGAAGCGGATCGGATCGGTCGAGATCCCGCAGGAGGCGTTCCTGGCGGTGCTGCGCATGAACGAGACCGCGTAGTGGAGCTCAGCTTCTTCGACTCGCTCCGGCTGGCGATCGCTGTCGGCCTGACCATCTTCATGGTTCTGCTGCGGTTCGACTCGGAGCGGATCATCCGATCGGACTACTTCCGCTACCGCACGCCCTGGATGGGCCCGGTCAGCTACTACATCCTCGTCATCGGCTTCGCCGTCGGGATCGCCCTCATCCTGCCGTCCGGCCGCGAGCAGCTGTTCATGACCGGCGGCGCCACCGACGAGATGCTGCCCATCATGCTCGTCTTCGTGCTCGTCGCGCTGCTGAACGCCGCGGCGCTCGCGTTCCTTCGCTTCGGAAGCATCCTGCCGCTGCCGCTCGAGCTGCTCCCCTCGCGGGTCCTCGGAGCCGCCTCGAACGCGATCAGCGAAGAGCTCCAGTTCCGATCCGTCGTGCTCGGCATGCTGCTGTTCGCCGGAGTGCCGGCGGGGTGGGCGATCGCCATCCAGGCGCTGCTGTATGGGTTCGCCCACCGACGCCTGTGGCGCGACCGCGACTGGTACTTCCTCCTGGGCTCGGTCCTCCTGGGCTGGGCGGCCGGGGTGGTGACCGTCGAGACCGGCTCGGTCATCCCGGCCGTCGTCGGCCACTTCGCCGTCACGATGTCGCTGTTCGCGTTCGCCGGAGGGCGCCTGCGCCAGCGTCCGATCTAGGCCGATGCGGCCGTGGGGAGGCGGCTACCGAGCCGCACGCCACGCCTGCGGCGCGCCGGCCGGCTCGCACGCCGCCGAACCCTGAGCCGCCTCGGGTCCAGGACGGTCGACGGATCGGGCCTAGACTCTCGCGATGGAGCCGGCGTCGCACCACCTGTACGTCCACGTGCCGTTCTGCCGCCTGGTGTGCGCGTATTGCGACTTCGTGACCGTCGGTGGCCGGGCGGCGGAGATCCCGCGCTACGTCGACGCGCTGGTGAAGGAGCTCGAGCTGCGGCCGGCCCCCGGCGAGCTGCGGACGATCTACTTCGGTGGCGGCACCCCGTCGCTGCTCGACGGAACCGCGGTGACCCGCGTGGTCGAGGCGGCTCGGACGCAGTGGGACGAGGCTCTCGAGGAGGTGACGGTCGAGGCCAACCCGAGCGCACGCGAGCGGCCGGATTGGGAGGGTCTGCGGCGCGCCGGCGTGACGCGCATCAGCCTCGGCATCCAGTCGCTTCGGGACGATGAGCTCCGCGCGCTGGCGAGAGGACAGACGGCGGCCGAAGGGGCCGCCGCATTCGTCGCGGCTCGCCGCGCCGGCTTCGAGAACATCAGTATCGACCTCATCTACGGCATCCCCGGTCAGTCCCTGGACGCGTGGGCCGGCGGGCTCGAGGCGGCGATCGAGCTCGGCCCCGAGCACCTCAGCCTCTATGCGCTGCAGCTGGCCCTCGCGCCCGACGAGTGGGCCGCGCCTCCACGCCGAGGGGCGCTCCGCTGGCGCCGGCGGGTGGCGGAGCTGCAGGACGACGGCCTGGCGGCGGAACAGTACCGGCTCGCCGAGGATCGGCTCGCGGACGCCGGCTACCACCACTACGAGCTGAGCTCGTGGGCGCGACCCGGATCGGAGTCTCGCCATAACGCGGCGTACTGGTCACGTCGCGCGTACACCGGCATCGGCGCCGGGGCGCATTCGTACGACGGCGGGACGCAGCGCTCGTGGAATGTTCGAGAGCTGGATGCCTACCTGGCTGCCGTCGAGCGCGCCCAGCGCCCGATCGCCGACCGGGAACGTCTCGATGAGGCGACGCGGGCATTCGAGGCGATCGCGTTGGGGCTGCGGCGCGTCGACGGCGTGGCGCGCGCCGAGTTCCGAGCGGAGTTCGGGACGGATCCGATCGTGCGATTCGAGCATGCCGTCGCGGACGGACGCGAGCGCGGGCTGCTCGCGGTCGATGCGGATCGGCTCCGTCTCACGCCAGCCGGCCGCCTCTTCGCGAACGACGCGCTGGCGCCGTTCGCTCCCTAGCGGCGGCGGGGCAGGAGCGCCGCGTACAGCATCGATCCGACGGCCCCGGCGAGCAGGTCGTTCACGGTGTCCCACGTTCCGCGCACGTTGCGGAGGTCGAACAGCACGTCCGAGTAGTACTCCTGCGCCTCCAGCCCGATGTGCCCGAGCTGCGCCACGCCGACGGCCGAGAGTGGCGGAAGGTCGAGGAGCTCGGCCGCGGCCACCGTGAAGGCCCCCGTTCCGTGCGCGTGCGGAATCGCATCGAAGTACATGAAGCGGTCGTACAGGTCGAAGTAGTTGCCCGCCAGGTCGAGGGCGAAGATCGATAGGTAGAGATTGTCGACGCCGACCGGGTAGGGCCGTCGCTTGCGCGCGGGATGGAGCTGCGCGACGGGGAAGAGGAGCGACGCCGGGATCATGACCAGCCCCCGCGGGCCGATCGCCTTGTCGCGGTACCGCGGGTCGTTCGGGCGTCGGAGCGCGTCGACCAGCACGGCCGCGATGACCCCGCGCAGAGACAGGTTGACGAGCCAGCCGAGGATGCGCATACCCCATGCTACCCGGCCGACGAATCCGCTCGGGCCCCACCGGCCCCAAGCGCCGGTTCGCGTTGACACCCCTTCGACGGCGGCGGTACCATGCACGCAGCCCAGTACTGGCACTCTCCCCATGAGAGTGCCAACGTGATCCCACGGAGGGGAGATGACCAAGCACGACCAGCGTCTCGAGGCGGGCGCGTCGAGCCGGCCGGCCCTCGAGCTGACCGATCGGCAGCGCTCGATCCTGCGCGCCGTGGTCGAGGACTACGTGCTGACCGCGGTACCTGTCGGATCGAAGGCGCTCGTCAGCCGATACCGGCTGGGCGTGTCGCCGGCCACGGTGCGCAGTGCCATGGCGGAGCTGGAGGCCATGGGCCTGCTCTCCCATCCGCACACGAGCGCCGGCCGAGTCCCCTCGGACCTGGGATACCGGCTCTACGTGGAGTCGCTGATGCGCGAGGCCGAGCTGGATCACGCCGACCAGCTCATGATCCGGCACCAGTTCAGCCAGGTGCAGCTGACGAGCAACGAATGGCTCCGGCTCGCCGCATCGATCCTCGCGGGCAGCACCCACTCCGCGTCGGTCGTGACGCCGGCACGATCGCGGCGGGCTCGCTTCGGGCACGTCCAGCTGGTAGCGCTGGCCGACGGCACACGGCTCCTCGTGCTCGTGCTCGCGGACGGCAATGTCGTCCAGCGGCGGCTCGATCGGGTGGCGCTCGAGCGCCGGCTGCCCGACGTCACGCTCGACCAGCCGAGTCTCGACCTTGCCGCCGGCACGCTGAACCGGGAGCTGTCGGGCCTGTCCGGGCCGCAGGTCCGCCGCCGAGCGGCCAAGCTGCCGGGCGCGGCGGCGCCGATCGCGGAAACCGTGGCCGCGCTCCTCGACGAGGCCGACTCGGTCGTCGTCGAGGACGTCTTCACCGACGGCATCATCCACGTGCTCGAGCAGCCGGAGTTCGCCGAGGGGTCGAAGCTGCGGCCGATCCTCGAGGTGATTCAGCGCTCCGACTTCCTCCAGCAGCTTCTGCCGGTTCTCACGCGTCACGGCGGCGTTCACGTGATCATCGGCCGGGAGAACATGAACGACGCGATGCACGAGGTCAGCCTCGTCTTCGCGCCGTACGGCAGCCCGGGTGCGGCACTCGGCATGCTGGGTGTCCTCGGACCGACCCGCATGCCGTATCCGCGGGCGATCCCCACCGTGCGGTACCTGTCGACCCTCATGAACGAGCTGATCAGCAGCCACTACGGCGAGACCCAATGACTGACGAACCGACCAACGGCGGCGCCAAGCCGCAGACGAAGACCCGCGCCCAGGAGCGTGCCGAGGCGGTGAAGACGCCCTCGCGGCTCGAGCTGGCCGAGCGTATCGAGAGCCTCGAACGCGAGCTGGCCGAGACGCGCGCGAAGGCAGAGGAGCACCTCTACAACTGGCAGCGCTCGGCGGCGGACTTCAGCAACTACAAGCGACGGACCGACGAGGAGCGGGCGACTGCGACGCGGTTCAGCACGGCCATGCTGATCGGCAAGCTGCTCGCCGTCCTCGACGACTTCGATCGCGCCCTCGAGAACGTCCCACCCGACGCGCGGGACCCGTGGATCGAGGGCGTCCAGCTCGTGGAGCGCAAGCTGCGCGGCGTCCTCGAATCGGAGGGCGTGACCCCCATCGAGGCCCTCGGCCAGCCGTTCGACCCGAACCTCCACGAGGCGGTGGCCCACGAGGAGACCACCGAGCACGCAGACAACGAAGTGATCGGCGAGGTACAGCGCGGCTATCGGCTGCACGACCGGGTTCTCCGGCCGAGCCTCGTCCGAGTGGCGAACAACCCGAAGGAGCAGTAACGGACCCATGGGCAAGATCATCGGCATCGACCTGGGCACGACGAACTCGGTCGTGGCCGTCATGGAAGGCGGAGAGCCCCAGGTCATCACGAACGCGGAAGGCGGTCGCATCACCCCGTCGGTCGTCGCCTTCGCCAAGAGCGGGGAGCGGCTCGTCGGCCAGGTGGCGAAGCGCCAGGCGATCACCAATCCTGAAAACACCATCTTCAGCATCAAGCGCTTCATGGGGCGTCGATTCGACGACCCCGAGGTGCAGCGCAGCAAGGGCCTCGTCCCGTACGAGGTCATGAAGGACCCGAAGTCGGACGGCGTCGTGGTCAAGCTCGCCAACGACAAGCAGTTCAGCCCGCCGGAGATCAGCGCCATGATCCTCCAGAAGCTGAAGGGGGACGCGGAGGCGTACCTCGGCGAGAAGGTCACCGAGGCGGTCATCACGGTCCCGGCGTACTTCGACGATACCCAGCGCCAGGCGACGAAGGACGCCGGTCGCATCGCCGGCCTCGACGTGAAGCGCATCGTCAACGAGCCGACCGCATCGGCCCTGGCGTATGGGCTTGACAAGGAGAAGGACGAGAAGATCGCCGTCTACGACCTTGGTGGCGGCACCTTCGACATCAGCATCCTCGAGCTGTCCGAGGGCGTCTTCGAGGTTCGCTCGACGAACGGCGACACGCACCTCGGCGGTGACGACTTCGACCAGCGCATCATCGACTGGCTCGGCGAGGAGTTCCGCAAGGCCGAGGGGATCGACCTCACGAAGGACCGGATCGCCCTCCAGCGCCTCAAGGAGGCAGCCGAGAAGGCGAAGATCGAGCTGTCGAGCACGACCTCGACCGAGATCAACCTGCCCTTCATCAGCGCCGATGCCTCCGGGCCGAAGCACCTCGTCATGACCCTGACGCGCGCCAAGCTCGAGGACCTGGTCGCGGACCTCATCAACAAGACCGCCGACCCGGTGAAGAAGGCGCTGGCCGATGCCGGCATGCAGCCGGGCGACATCGACGAGGTGATCCTCGTCGGGGGCATGACCCGCATGCCCGCCGTCGTCGAGGCGGTCAAGAAGATGTTCAACGGCAAGGAGCCGCACAAGGGCGTCAACCCCGACGAGGTGGTGGCGGTCGGCGCGGCGATCCAGGCCGGCGTCCTCGGCGGCGAGGTCAAGGACGTCCTCCTGCTCGACGTGACGCCCCTGTCGCTCGGCATCGAGACCATGGGCGGCGTGGCGACGAAGATGATCAACCGCAACACGACGATCCCGACGTCGCACACGCAGATCTTCTCGACGGCCTCCGACAACCAGCCGTCGGTCGACATCGTCGTGCTCCAGGGCGAGCGCGAGATGGCCGCCGACAACAAGAAGCTGGCGACCTTCCGCCTCGACGGCATCCCGCCGGCCCCGCGCGGCGTGCCCCAGATCGAGGTCACCTTCGACATCGACGCGAACGGCATCCTCAACGTGACCGCCAAGGACAAGGCCACGAACAAGGAGCAGAAGGTGGCGATCACGGCCTCCTCGATGCTCGCCAAGGAGGACGTGGACCGCATGGTTCGCGAGGCCGCCGAGCATGCCGAGGAGGACCGGGCACGCCGCGCGGCCACCGAGTCCCGCAACGAGGCCGATGCCCTCGTCTACCAGGGCGAGCGGCTGCTCAAGGACCTCGACGACAAGCTGTCGGACGAGGACAAGGCCGAGGTGAACGCCCGCATCGAGGCGGTGCGGGAGGCGCTCAAGGGCGACGACTCCGGAGCCGTCGACTCGACGAAGGGGCAGCTCGCCGAGGTGCTCCAGCGGGTCGGCACGAAGGCCTACGAGGCGACCGGCGGCGGCGAGGGAAACGGTGCCGATGGCGGCGCGCCGGGTGGCGAGGCGGGCGACGCCGAACCTGCCTCCGAGGACGAGGGCGAGACGATCGAGGGCGAGTACAAGGAGGTCTGAGCCTCCCTCGCTCGGCTCCTTCTGACCGCCACACGAGGCCGGGCCTTCGGGCCCGGCCTCGTTCGCTGCCTCCGTCCAGTCGCGGGCGCCGCTCGACCGTCTGAGGACCCGAGCCAGGTGGACCGCTCGGCGGTTCGCATGCGACGCCGTCCGGATTCACGCCAGGTGACCATCGCTTGTCCCTGGGGTCGCGAAGCGTTCGGATTCACATGAGGTGACCGTTACCTCGGCACACGCGCCGCGAGCCGTTCGGATTCAGATGAGGTGACCGCCAGAGGGGCTTGCGTGACGTCTCGCGGTGAGCGGGGGCGCGTAACGATCACCTGGCGTGAATTCGTACCGCTCGCCTGGCCGCCGACGCCCGACGACCGGGTCCGGCGCCCGACCCGAGTCGGAGCTCGGCACGCGTCGTGCCGCTGAACGGTCGGCCGCGCGGCGGCCCACGTCACGTCAGGAGAAGGAGACCGGATGGACCAGCTGGTGAAGGTGGTGCAGGAGCGCACGGGAATCGACGAGTCGCAGGCCCGTACGGCCGTCGACACGGTCGTGGGCTTTCTCAAGGATCGGCTGCCCGCGCCGGTCGCCGGCCAGATCGACGGGGTGATCTCCGGCGGTGAATCGCGCGAGGGCGGCTCGCCGATGGATCAGGTCAGCGGCATGTTCAACCGCGGCGGCTGACCGAGCGCGAGGGGAGCGGGCGAGGCCTGCGATGATAAGCGGATCGAGCCCGCTCCCACGACGTCCTCGTAAGCGCCGTCTCATCGGTCGATCCTCCCCGGCGACGCGCAGACCCTACCATCGGCGCATGCGGCTGGCGACGTGGAACGTGAACTCGCTCAAGGCGCGACTCGAGCGCGTGCTGGCCTGGGTCGAGCGCCAACAGCCGGACATCCTGTGCCTCCAGGAGACGAAGCTGTCCGACGCCCAGGCGCCGCTCATGGACTTCAGCGCTCTCGGCTACGAGCTCGTCCATCACGGTCCCGGCCGCTGGAACGGCGTGGCGATCGCGTCGCGGATCGGCCTCGCGGACGTGAGCGCGGGAATGCCGACGCGCGACGGCTGGGTCGACGACGGCGGGCGCTTTCTCGCGGCCACCTGCGGACCGATCCGCGTCGCGAGCATCTACGTCCCGAACGGGCGGATGGTCGACTCGGAGTTCTATCTCGAGAAGCTCGAGTGGCTGGCGCGGCTCTCGGCCTGGCTCGACGACAACGATCCGTCGACCGAGCTGGCGATCTGCGGCGACTACAACGTCGCGCCGGAGGACATCGACGTGTGGGATGCGGCTGCCGTCCACGGCGCGACCCACGTCTCGCCGCGTGAGAGAGCCGCGGTGGCGAAGCTCCGGGAGTGGGGGATGGTCGACGTCGTGCGTCGGTTCCACCCCGAGCGCGACTACTTCACGTGGTGGGACTACCGGGCCGGCCACTTCCACAAGAACTTCGGGATGCGGATCGATCATGTCTACGTCTCGCCGCCGCTCGCCGCGCGCGCCGTTGCTGCGGAACGGGATCGCGATGCGCGCAAGCCCTCGACCTACCCCGGCATCCCGTCCGACCACGCCCCGCTGATCGTCGACTTCGAGGACCGATGATCCGGCGGTCGACTGCTACGTCGACGTCTGGCTCCTCACGCGGTCCTCAGGCGGCCGCTCGCCGTAGGGCGCCGGCGAGGTCGCGCCCGGGCCGGGTTCGTGGCCACGTCACCTTCGTCGCGCCGACGAATTCGCGGTAGGCCTCGACGGCCTCCCCCAGGGCGCCGATGAAGCCGGCAGCCTCCGTGGGTGCGAAGTCGGGCTCGAACCAGACACCGAGGATGGTCAGCGTCTTCGTCTTGCGGTCGAGGCGTGGCTCGATGCGTCCGACGAACCGATCACCGAACAGGATGGGCAGGACGTAGTAGCCCCAGCGCCGCTTCTTCTCGGGGACGTAGACCTCCCACAGGTAGTCGAAGCCGAAGAGCTCGCGCAGCATGCGGCGATCCCACACGAGCGGGTCGAGCGGGGCCAGGAAGCTCGCGGCCGGCGGTGAACCCGGCGCCGGAGCGGCGGTAGCCTCGAGGATCGGCTCCTCCTCCGCGACGATGTAGCGCGCCGACTTGAAGCCCTCGACCTCGACCGGGATCAGCGCGCCGCGTTCGACCAGCTCGGCGGTCCAGCGCTTCCGCTCCTCGGTCGTGCCGGTGCTGTACATGACCTCGGTCTGGGTGCCGACCGGCGTGGTGAGGCCGACGGCGCGGTATCGGCTCAGGAGCCGATGCCGGCGCGCGTCGTCCTCCGACTCGCGCACGTCGATCAGCTCGGGTGGCACGAGGCGCTCGATGAGGTCGTAGTGGCGGCGGTTTCCCTCCCGCCGGGCGATGCCGATGCGCCCGGTGACGAACAGCGCCTCCATCACCGCACGGCTCGCGCGTGTCGGCGCCCACCACCAGTCGACGGCGTGGCCGTGCTCGCCGAAGGCCGCGGTTGAGAGAGGTCCGTCCGCCTTCAGGCGCCGCAGGATCGCCTGGGCGACATCGGCCTGCTCGGCCAGGATGCCGTTGTCGTAGTGCTCGGTGTTGCGCTGCCAGGTGACGCGGTAGTGCGGCAGCTCGCGCATCGGCAGGATGTTCAGGCTCTTGTTGTAGAGCTCGATCAGCTGGCGATCCGGGCCGTACAGCAGATCCTCGCACCATTCGCGCCGGTAGCCGGAAATGCGGGCGTGCAGGGTCAGGTCGTGGTTGCGAGCGCCGGGCACCTCGAGCGGGTCGAACTGGAGCAGCCCGAGCCGTTCCACGACGGCCATGACGGACGCCTGCTTCGGGGAGAGCGAGCGTGGCGGCGCGAGCAGGTGGCGCGTCACCAGGAAGCGGCGGGCGTGGTCGGCACTGATGGCGAGTGGCGGCATCGAGCGGATGCTAGGCGAAGTACTCGCCAGTCGGTGTCAGGAATCCGGCTCTCCGTATCGGTTCGGCGGGCTGGCACTCGCACATTCTGAGTGCCAATTGGTATCATCCGCGCGCCATGGCGGTGAAACGTGATTACTACGACGTGCTCGGCGTTGCTCGCGACGCGGACGACGGCGAGATCAAGCGTGCCTTCCGGCGGCTTGCTCAGCGCCACCATCCCGACGTCGACAAGGGCAACGGCGCCGAGGAGCGCTTCAAGGAGATCAACGAGGCGTACCGGGTGCTGTCCGATCGGCAGCGTCGGAGCGCGTACGACATGTTCGGCCACGCCGGCGTCGAGGGTGCCGCGGCGGGAGGGTTCGAGGGGTTCGGCGGGGGATTCGGTCCGTTCGGCGACATCTTCGACGCGTTCTTCGGCGGTTCGCCCGCCGGCACACGGCGGCGCCAGCGCGTCGTGCCCGGCTCCGACCTCCGGTATGACCTGACCATCGACTTCGCGGAGGCCGTCTTCGGCGTCACGAAGGAGATCCGGTTCCCCACGCTCGTCGCCTGCACCCGCTGCGAGGGAGCGGGCGGCGAGCCCGGGACGGATCCCGAAACGTGCCCCGACTGCAACGGCAGCGGCGAGCAGCGGCGGGTCGCCCAGACGATCCTGGGCCAGATGGTCAACATCGTCGCCTGTGCGCGCTGCCGCGGTGAGGGTCGGATCATCGCCAGTCCGTGCACCGAGTGCGGTGGCGACGGGCGGGTTCGCGAGGAACGCACGCTCCAGGTGGAGATCCCGGCCGGCATCGACGACGGCCAGCGGATCGCCATCGAGGGCGAGGGCGAGGCAGGCCCCCGCGGGGGACCCAACGGCGATCTCTTCGTGGCGGTCAGCGTACGGCCGCACCAGCAGCTGGTGCGGCGCGGCACGGAGCTGTACCACGAGCTGCCGCTCACGTTCCCCCAGGCGGCGCTCGGAGCGACCGTCACGGTACCGACCGTCGAGGGATCCGAGGAGGTCGAGATCCCGGCGGGCGTGCAGTCCGGCCACGAGATTCGCCTGCGCGCCAAGGGCGTCCCGCGGCTTCGCGGAGCCGGACGCGGCGACCTGCACGTGGTGGTCACGGTGGTCGTGCCGCAGAAGCTCTCGAAGCGGGAGCGGGAGCTGCTCGAGGAGCTTGCGGACGTCGGGCAGCCGGCGGTGCTGCCCAAGGGACCGTCGGTGATCGATCGCCTCCGCGACCTGTTCAGCTGACGACAGGACCGATGCGCTGGCTCGAGCTCAGCGTGACCGCCGACGTCGAGGCGGTCGAGGCCGTGTCGGAGATTCTGGGTCGCGTCGCGGGAGGGAGTGCCGTTCACCCGACGGCACTCGTGCGAGACCCGGACGACGAGCTCGCGGCACGCGAGGACGTGACCGCGCCGTACGTCGTGACCGCCCACGTCGAGGACGGCCCGGCGGCCGCGGATCAGGTCGACTCGACCGAGCGTGCGCTCTGGCATCTCCAGGCATTCGGCCTCCGGCCGGTCGGCCCGCTGCGCGTGCGCGCCGTGGACGACGTCGATTGGAGCGAGGCATGGAAGCGACACTACGTGCCGCAGCGGATCGGGCGCGTCGTCGTCGTCCCCTCCTGGGTCGATGAGCGGCCGCGGACCGGCGACGTCACGATTCGTCTCGACCCGGGTATGGCGTTCGGCACCGGGCTCCACCCCACGACGCGCGGCTGCCTCGCCCTGCTGCAGGACCTGCCGATGCCGGGCGTGGTCCTCGACGTCGGCTGCGGGTCCGGCATCCTGGCGATTTCGGCGCTCGCGCTCGGCGCGGGGCACGCCCGCGGGCTCGACACGGACCCGGTGGCGGTCCGCGTGGCGCGCGAGAACGGGGAGCGGAACGGCGTGGCGCACCGGCTCGTCGTGAGCGAAGGGTCGCTGCCGGCCGAGGCGCAGGAGGCGTACCCGCTGGTCATGGCGAACCTGGTGGCCGCGGTGCTCCTCGAGCTCGCTCCGCGCCTTGCCAGCCACACCGCGCCGGGTGGCACGCTGGTGGCCGGCGGCATCATCGAGCCTCGCGCCGACGAGGTCATCTGGGCACTCGAAGCGGTCGGCCTCCGGAGTGTCCATCGACGAGACGACGGCGAGTGGGTCAGCCTGCGGCTGGAGCGGACCGAGTGACGATCCATCGGTTCTTCGTGCGCCCCGACGAGGCGACGGGTGATCGCTTCGCTCTGCCGGCGTCGATCCGGCGGCAGGTGCGCACGGTCCTGCGCCTCGGCGACGGCGACCACATCGTGATCCTCACCGGTGACGGCGACGAGGCCGTCTGCCGGCTGGCGGCTGACGAGTGCCTCGTCGAGGAGCGCCGACCGGCCGTTGCCGAGCCGGTGCACCGGCTCACCGTCGTCCAGGCGTTGCTGAAGGGCGACGGGCTCGAGGAGGTGGTGCAACGAGGGACCGAGGTCGGCGTGGCCGCGTTCCGCCTGGCGGTCAGCGAACGATGCGTCGCGCGCGACATGTCGCCGCGCAAGCTCGACCGGCTCCGCGCGGTCGCGCGCGAGTCGGCCGAGCAGTCCGAGCGAGGGCGCGTGCCGGACGTTCACGAGCCGGCTCCCCTGCGCTCGCTCCTGGCTCCCGCGGCGGTCCTGCTGTACGAGCGCGCGGACGGTCGGCAACGCCTCGGCGAGGTCCGGGTGCCCGCGACCATCATCATCGGCCCGGAAGGCGGCTTCACCCCCGGGGAAGTCGAGCGCGCGGAGGACGCCGGCGTCGTCGTGGCGGGGCTCGGACCACGAATCCTTCGTTCGCCGACGGTCGCGCCCGCCGCCGCGGCGGTCATCTTGTCCCGGACCGGCGATTTCGCCTAGGCTCCGCACCCATGACGGATCGAGACCCCGACTGCCTGTTCTGCCGCATCGTTGCTGGCGAGGTTCCGTCGGAGCGCGTGTACGAAGACGAGGAGGTCATCGGCTTCCGGGACATCAGCCCGCGCGCACCGACCCACGTCCTCGTCATCCCGCGCCGTCACGTTGCGGACGCCCAGGCCCTGACCGAGGAAGACGGGCCGCTCCTCGCCGCCCTGTTCGCCGCGGCGCGCCGCATCGCCGACGACGCAGGCCTGCAGAACGGCTACCGGCTCGTGACCAACGTGGGCCCCGAGGCGGGACAGTCGGTCTTCCACCTGCACTTCCACCTCCTCGGCGGGCGTTCGATGAGCTGGCCGCCGGGCTGAGCGGCGAATTGACCCTCACCGGTCACGCTGCTACCCTGCACCGGCTTGCGTGCCCGGCGGGTCGTCCCGCCATGCAGATCAGACGGCACGAATTCGGAGCGGGAAGGAGGCGAGACGTTTGGCAGAAGTCCGCGTGGGCGAGAACGAGACGTTCGAGAGCGCGCTGCGTCGCTTCAACAAGAAGATCCAGCAATCGGGGATCCTTGCCGAGGCACGACGCCGCGAGCATTACGAGAAGCCCAGCGTGAAGCGAAAGCGCAAGGAAGCCAAGAAGCGAAAGGCAACCTCGCGCGCCTAGCCAGACGCCAGCCTCAACCCGATGACGACCGGCACCGCGGAGGATGATCGAGAGACCGATGACGCGGAGGCCGATGTGACCCTCTCGACCCGGATCGAGTCCGCCATGCGTGATGCCATGCGCGCTCGCGCCGCGCAGCGCACGTCGACGCTGCGCATGGCGATGGCGGCCGTCCACAACGAGAAGATCGCTCGCGGTCGCGACCTGACCGACGAGGAGGTCGTCGACGTCCTGACGAAGCAGGTGAAACAGCGACGCGAGAGCATCGCGATGTATCGCGATGCCGGCCGCGCCGAGCGTGCCGCGGCCGAGGAGGCCGAGGCCGCAATCCTGTCCGAGTTCCTGCCCGAGCAGCTCGACGGCGCGGAGATCGAGGCGCTGGCCCGCGCCGCGATCGCCGAGACAGGCGCGACCTCGCCGTCCGACATCGGACGCGTCATGGGCCGTCTCGCGCCTCGGACCAGGGGGCGCGCCGACGGCCGGGCCGTGAGCGAGGTCGTTCGC
Organism: Candidatus Limnocylindrales bacterium; assembly: GCA_035540715.1. GTDB lineage: Bacteria > Chloroflexota > Limnocylindria > QHBO01 > QHBO01 > JACDBZ01. Next base: position 60,640 of record DATLGA010000034.1, read on the forward strand.
CGCCTCCTGACGGGCGGCTGAGCATGTTCATCCCGCGGACGCTCGCCGAGCTCGATCGCCGCCCGGGACACGGCAACGCCTGGCGGGCGATCGTCACGACGCTCGTCGTGGCGGTTTCGCTGTTCCTCATCCTGTCGGCGAACATCACCCTCGGCCAGGAGGATCTGCAGGAGGGGCAGATCGCCGAGCGCGACATCCGCGCCCAGCGCGATGCCACGTTCGACTCGCCGAGCCTGACCGCGGAGGCGCGACAGGCCGCGTCCGACGATGTCGTGCCGCAGACGGTGAACATCAAGCCGCCGGCGGACAATTTGCGCGAACAGCTGGCCCTGTTCGACGCGATGAGCCGGCGAGTGGAGCGGATCCTCGGCCTCTACGAGAACGAGCGGATCGATCGATCCGAGGCGATCAGCCGTCTCATGCGCGACGCCCCGCAGCTCTCCATGACCGATCGGCTGCTCGTCATCGATCTGCCGCCGTCGCGCTGGGAGGCGATCGCGGCCGCGTCCCGCGAGGTGCTCGCGACGACGCTCACCGACCGGATCCGCGAGGATCAGCTCGTCGCCATGCGCAGCTCCGTCCGCGAGCTGGTGACCGCCGAGCTCGAGACCGAGGAGCGCCGTGTCGCCGGCAACCTCGCCGCGGCGTTCGTCGCGCCGACCGAGGCCATCAGCGAAGAGCTCACGGCGCTCGAGCAGAGTCGCGCCCGCTCCGCCGTGGCGCCCGTGGTGGTCAGCGTGCGGCAGGGCGAGCGCATCGTGGCCGAAGGGGAACGCATCACCCTCCGCCAGGTCGAGATTCTCGAGGAGCTCGGGCTCACCCGGCCGCGCGTCGAGATCAGCACCGTGCTCGGCAACGCCCTCATGGCGACCATCCTGGCGGGTCTCCTGGTGGCGTACCTGTGGCGGTTCGAGCCGGAGGTGTGGCACCGCAACCGGTCGGTGCTGCTGTTCTTCCTGGCCCTCGTCGTGAGCGCGATCGCCCTGCGCGTGGCGGCCGATCGCACGTTGTGGGCGTTCGCCGTCCCCACGTCGGCCTCCGTGCTCCTCATGGCGGTGCTCCTCCGCAGCTCGGCGGGTGCCGCCATGGCCGGCGGCCTCGCGATCCTGGCCGGCGTGATGAACCGCGACGCGCTGGACCTGTCCGCCTACGTCCTGGCCGGCGGCATCGCGTCCCTGCTGGTCATCACCCGTGCCGAGCGCCTGAACGCCTTCATCCGCGTCTTCGCTGCCCTCGCCCTCACGAACGTGGCCGTGACGACCGCGTTCAGCCTGCTCGCCCAGAGCGACGTGCAGGCCATCCTCCAGCTCGGCGCGATGGGGCTCGTGAACGCCTTCCTGTCGGTCGTCCTCGCCCTCGGGAGCTTCCACCTGCTCGGGAACGTGTTCGGCATCATGACGATCTTCCAGCTCCTCGAGCTGGCGAACCCATCGAACCGGCTGCTGCGCCGGCTGCTGCTCGAGACCCCGGGGACGTACCACCACAGCGTGATGGTCGGCAACCTCGCGGAGCGGGCGGCGGAGACGATCGGCGCCGATCCGCTGCTGGCGCGGGTGGCAGCGTACTACCACGACATCGGCAAGATGAAGAACCCGCTGGCCTTCATCGAGAACCAGGGTGGATCCCACAACATCCACGACGACCTGACCGCCGAGACGAGCGCCCGCATCATCGCCGGGCACATTCGCGACGGCATCGACCTCGGGTACGAGCACGGCCTGCCGGTGCAGATCATCGGATTCATCCCGCAGCACCACGGCACGAGTGTCATGACGTACTTCCACGGCAAGGCGCTTCGCGAGGTCCGCGGGAACGAGGAGCTCGTCGACGAACGGACGTTCCGCTATCCGGGGCCGAAGCCGCAGAGCCGTGAGGCGGCGATCCTCATGCTCGCCGACGGCGTCGAGGCGTCGGTCCGCTCGCTCGACGAGAAGGACGAGGAGAGCATCCGGGCCATGGTCGATCGCATCGTGGACGCTCGGCTCGAGGACGGCCAGCTCGACGACGCCGAGCTCACGTTGAAGAACGTGGCGCAGATCAAGGACGCGTTCGTCGGCCAGCTGCTCGGGATGTACCACTCCCGCATCAAGTACCCCGACAACGTCGTGCCGATGGAGGGCCGTCGGGAGCAGGCCTGACCGCCGAATCCTTGAGCGCGCGGTACCGGCCGGGCTACGATGGGCCCGGCATGGCGTGCACGGTGACGTTCCACGACCGCATCGGCGCCGACCGCATCGCGACGGCGGTCGAGCCGCTCGACGGCGGTGTCGCCCTCGCCCTGCTCGAGGACGCCGTCTGCGAGACGGTGAAGACCGCCATCGGTTCCGAGGATGCCGAGGTCGAGCTCACCGTCTGCGGCGATGCGGAGATGGAGCGCCTGAACTTCGACCACATGGGCGAGCGCGGGCCGACCGACGTCCTCTCGTTCCCGCTGCACGAGTGGTCGGTCAACGGTGGCGTCTCCCATCTCGCCGATGACGACGGGGTCTCGCCCCCGGGACCGGTCCTGCTCGGCGACGTGGTGATCGACCTCGACCAGGCCCTCCGCCAGGCGGCCGAGGGCAACTGGAGCGTGCCGGAGGAGCTGGTGCTCCTCGCGATCCACGGGACGCTCCACCTGCTCGGACACGACCATGCGGAGCTCGAGGAGGAGGAGCGCATGCGGTCGGTCGAGCGCCAGGTCCTCGGCACGCTGCACCGGCGCCACCACGAGATTGCCTGGCAGCCGGGTTCCCTCTTCGATCGAGCCGGTCATGCGGTGACGACCGGCTCCTGAGCCCGCACACGCCGACGCGCCCCCGCCGGGTCTGCGGGAGCGCGTCAGACCGACGGCGGCGATCAGGCCGCTTCGAGGATCGATTCTTCGGGAACGGCGAGCACTTCAGCCTCCGGACGATCGCCCGGCGCGAACAGCCAGCCGACGAACAGGACTCCGAACGAGACGATGGCGGCGGTGATCATGGCTGCAACCTCTCTGTCGTCATTGGTGGTGGGTCGGGGTGATGCATCACGCCTGGCCGTAGGCAGCCTCCCCGTGCTGAGCGAGGTCGAGACCTCGCTCCTCGGCGTCCGACGGGACCCGGATGCGGATGAACAGGTTGATGAGCAGGAAGATCACCGCGGTCGCCACGGCGGCGTACCCGGCGGCGGCCGCGACGCCGATGAGCTGGACCAGGACCTGCCCAGGGTTGCCGGCGAGCAGCCCGACCTCGACCGCGAAGATGCCGGTCGCCACGGCGCCGAAGGCGCCCCCCACGCCGTGGACCGCGAACACGTCGAGCGCGTCGTCGACGCGGAGGAGCACCCGGACGTGCGCAACGGCGTAGCAGACCAGCGCGACGCCGAAGCCGATGAGGATCGCGGCGGCCGGCGTCACGAACCCGGCGGCCGGCGTGATGGCGACCAGTCCCGCGATCGCCCCGACGGCGGCGCCCACGACGCTGGGCGTTCCCTTGTGGAGCCACGAGACCGTGACCCACGTCAGGGCGGCCATGGCGGCGGCCACGTTCGTCGTGACGAATGCCAGGGCGGCCACCCCGTCCGCGGCCAGTGCGCTCCCGGCGTTGAAGCCGAACCAGCCGAACCACAGCAGTGCGGCACCGAGGACCGTCATCGTCACGTTGTGCGGCTCGGTGAGCGGGGAGATGACGCCGAGCCGCCGGCCGATCATGAGCGCCGCCACGAGCGCCGAGATGCCCGAGGTGAGGTGCACCACCGTGCCACCGGCGAAGTCGAGGATGCCCAGCTCTCCCAGCCACCCGCCGCCCCAGACCCAGTGCGCGATCGGCGCGTAGACGAAGGTCGACCACAGCACCGCGAAGATGACGAAGGCCTTGAAGTTCTTGCGCTCGGCGAACGCGCCGGTGATGAGCGCCGGGGTGATGATGGCGAACATGCCCTGGAACGTCGCGAACGCCAGATGCGGGATCGTGTCGGCGTACGGTCCCGGCTCGCCGCTGACGCCCTCGAAGCCGAGGTAATCGAGGCCGCCGAACAGGCCGAGCCCGGTGTCAGGGCCGAAGGCGATCGTGTAGCCCCACAGCACCCACGTCACGCTCACGAGCCCGAGGATGAAGAAGCTGTGCATGATCGTGCTCAGCACGTTCTTGCGGCGTACCAGGCCGCCGTAGAAGAAGGCGAGCCCGGGCGTCATGAGCATGACGAGCGCCGCGCTCATCAGGATCCAGGCGGTGTCTCCGGAGTCGATCTCGGCCATGGCGTGGCTCCTGCATGGGTGAAGGGTCGTTGTGCAGGGAGCCTAGAGATCCGTGGCGCCGATTCCCACGGGTGCGGCGGCGTGGCGCGCCCGTCAGGCTTGTGCAGTACGCACAGGAATGGACGCTGCGTCAGGGTGGCGTCCGGCGGGCATCCAGGCGCTCGGGGACCGGGGTCCCGTCCAGGATCGAGCGAGCCACGATCGCCGCCGACGCGGGTCCGGTGCTGATTCCCCACGGTCCGTGCCCGGCGCAGACGAAGAGCCGGTCGACATCGGCGGCCGGGCCGATGAAGGGGCGCCCGTCGATCGATTGAGGCCGTGCGCACAATCGCCGGCCGATGACCTCGGCCTCCGCCACCGCGGGGAGGAACGTGGTCGCGCGGCGCAGCAGCAGCGGTTCGATGAAGCTCGGGTCGGGCTCGGCGGGAAGGAAGGTGGAGCCGAGCGTGCTCACGCCCCCGGCGCTCGCGATGCTGAAGAGCGACGGCGGGTCGTGCTCGGCACGCCCAGCGGCGGCGCGGTCCGTCGCCGCAGCCGCGCGGTTGATGGCGTCCACCTCGTCCTCCTCGACGATGTGCGAGGGCGCCGCCGCTCCGAGGCGCAGCTGCACGGTCACGCCCCATGTCGACGCGATCGGTCGCCAGGCACCGCCGGGGTCGACGAGCCGGGGCGTCCACGGGCCGGCCGCCACGAGCACGGCGCCGGCCACGATGCGGGTGCCGTCGCCGAGGGCGATCCCGGCCGCGCTGTCCGCGTCCACGACCGGACGAGCCGGCGAGCCGACCAGCAGATCGGCGCCTCGCTCCTGCGCCAGCGCCGCCCATGCCTCGGTGGCAGCCGCCGGCGGAACCGGGAACCCGGTGGCGAGCCGGACCGCGGCGGGTCCGGGAGCCAGCGACGGCTCGAGAGCCGTCACCTCGCCCGGCGACAGGAGACGGGGCTCGAGCTCCGGCATGACGCGAGACAGCCGATCGGCCTGGCGCGCGGCCGCGCTCGGGTCCCGGTTGAGCAGGAGCAGCCCGGCGGGCTGGCGAGCGATCGAGAACCCGGCACCCGGCTGCTCGGCCAGGGCGCGGTACCGAGAGAGCGATTCCCGGTAGAGCGGCGCGAGCTCGACATCGAACGGGTGCTGGATCGCGCCGAGGTTGCGGCCGGACGCGCCGGCGCCGATCGCCGATGCCTCGGCCAGCACGACGCTCGCGCCCCGGTCCGCGAGGATGGCCGCCGCCGCGCAGCCGATGATCCCGCCGCCGATGACGGCGACGTCGACCGAGGAACGTCGATGGGTCCGCTGGTCGCGCACCGGCCGAGCATAGCGACGGTGTCGCACGGCCGGGGCCGCGCCGGGTCGGCGGCCGGTACCATCGGTCGCGTGAAGGTCATCTGCGGGCTCGGAAACCCCGGCGATCGGTACCGGTTCACTCGCCACAACATCGGGTTCCGGGTCGTCGACCTGCTCGCCGACCGATGGGGCCTGACCGGCGAAGGGCGTGTCAGGGACGGCGCGGCGCTCCTCGAGGCGCGCCGTCCGGAGCCGATCGGACGCGTGCTGCTCGTGAAGCCGCTGAAGTACATGAACCGGTCCGGCGGTCCGCTCCGCGCCGCGCTGCGCCAGACGGACGTCGACGTGACCGACGACCTTCTGGTCGTGTGCGACGACATCGACCTGCCGCTCGGACGCCTGCGCCTTCGACGCACCGGGTCGGCCGGCGGCCACAACGGCCTGCGCGACATCATCGGCGCCTTCGGCACCGAGGAGTTCGCCCGCGAGCGCATCGGCATCGGCCGGGCAGGCGTGGCGGCGAGCCACGTGCTGTCCACCTTTCGCCCCGACGAGCGCGACGCGGCCGGCGAGATGGTCCAGGTCGGCGCGGACGCCGCCGAGCGCTGGCTGGAGGCCGGCATCGACGAGGCGATGAACGCGTTCAACGGGTTCGAGCTGGCGACGCCCTGACGCGCCGTGCCGCGCGATCGGCCTACGATGCGCGGGCATGTCACGACCGCGCGGCGGAAACCGCCGCGTCGCCTCTCTCGTCGACGCCCTTCGGCCTCACCTGCCGCAGCCGGGCGTCCTCCGCGTGCCGGCAGCCGCGCGTGCGGCGCACCTCGCGACGCGGCGTCGAGAGCTGACGTCGACGCGACCGATGGTGGTCGTCACGCGGACCGACGAGGACGCGCACCAGCTCGTGGACGATCTCGAGGCATGGCTCGGCGACGGAGCGGTCCGTGCGTTGCCGGAGCGTGCTGCACTTCCGCTCGAGCGGGCTCTGCCCGAGCATGACGAGTCCGCCGAGCGGCTGTCCGTTCTCGCCGAACTCGGCGACCGGGCACATGGACTGGTCGTCGTCGCGCCGCTGCTGGCCCTCGTGCAGCGCACGCTCTCGCCGGAGCAGCTGCGTGCAAGCCGCGTCCGGCTCAAGGTCGGAGAGCGCGTGCCGCAGCGACGGATCCTCGAGGGGCTCGTGGCCGGCGGCTACGACCCCGTCGTCGAGGTGACCGGGATCGGCGAGTTCGCTCACCGTGGCGGCATCGTCGACGCGTGGCCGCCCGGGTCTGCCGACCCGCTGCGGATCGAGCTGTTCGGCGACGAGGTCGAGTCGATCCGAGCGTTCGACGCGATGACGCAGGGCTCTCGCCGACGGCTGAGCGAGGCCGGACTGCTGCCCGCATCCGAGTTCCGGCCGGCCGGCGGCTGGGAGGCCCTCCCCGCACTCCTCCCGCACGACGCCCCGGAGGCGCTGCGCGAGGATGCCGCGCGCCTGGCGGCGGGCGACCTCGGCGAAGCAGCGGAGACGTGGGCGGCCTGGCTCACCGCGGGCCCCGCCGCCGATCACCTCCGCGCTGACGTCCACCTCGTCGTGCTCGACGAGCTCGAGCTGCGCGCGCTCGCGGAGAGCCTCGACCGCCAGGCGGCCGAACGCCTTGCCGGCCTGGTGGAGGCCGGAGAGCTGCCGGAAGCCTGGCCGCTTCCGTACTCCGCGGTTGAGACGCTTGCGGGCCTCGTCGAGCGCTCGGCAGAGCGCCTCGACGAGCAGGACGGCGCCGAGGCGGGCTACCGGGCCGCTCCATCGCTGCCCGGGCGTGGTGATCGCGCCGGGGCGTGGCTGCTCGGGCTGGCCACGGACCGGAGGGTCGTCGTGACGACCGACCAGGCCAGCCGCCTCGGCGAGCTCCTCGAGGAGGCCGGTCGTCCGACCGCGCCCCACGCCGAGCTCGCCGCGGTTCCTCCGAATGGCGGGCCCACGCTCGTGCATGGTTCGCTGTCGGTCGGCTTCGAGCACGGGCCGTCGGAACTCCTCGTCCTCACCGACCGCGAGCTCTTCGGCGGAACGCGCCTGCGCCGGCTCGTCACGTCGAAGCGCGTCGTCACCCGCGACCTGATCGGCAAGCTGCAGCCCGGTGACCACGTCGTCCACGTCGACCACGGCATCGCCCGCTACGTGGGCATGACGCAGCGGACGTTCGGCGACGACGTGAAGGAGTACCTGCAGCTCGACTTCGCGGGCTCTGACAAGATCTTCCTGCCCGCCGACCAGATCGGCCGCATCACCCGCTACTCCGGCGGTCCCGCGCCGGCCCTCTCGAAGCTCGGTGGGACGGACTGGGAACGGACGAAGCGGCGTGTCCGGCGAGCGGTGGGGGAGCTGGCCCGCGAGCTCATCGAGATCTACGCCGCTCGCGAGTCGGCCCCGGGCTTCGCGTTCAGCGCCGACACCACCTGGCAGCGTGAGCTCGAGGAGAGCTTTCCGTTCACCGAGACGCCGGACCAGGCGCGCTCGATCGAGGAGGTCAAGGCGGACATGCTCCGCCGGCGGCCGATGGACCGGCTCGTCGTCGGCGACGTGGGCTACGGCAAGACCGAGGTTGCGCTTCGCGCGGCCTTCAAGGCCGTCCAGGATGGCAAGCAGGTCGCGGTGCTCGTCCCGACGACCGTGCTGGCGCAGCAGCACCTGCTCACGTTCGAGCGACGGCTCGCCGCCTTCCCCGTCGAAGTCGCGATGCTGAGCCGGTTCGTCACGAAGAAGGACCAGGAGAAGATCGTCGGCGGCGTGGCCGACGGCACCGTCGACATCCTCATCGGGACTCACCGAATCCTGTCGAAGGACATCGCGTTCGCCGACCTCGGCCTGCTCATCGTCGACGAGGAGCAGCGCTTCGGCGTGGCGCACAAGGAGCGCATCAAGGGCATGCGCCGGGAAGTCGACGTGCTGACCCTGTCAGCGACGCCGATCCCCCGGACACTTCACCTCTCGCTCGTCGGCATCCGCGATCTGTCGGTCATCGAGACCCCGCCCGAGGCCCGGTTGCCGATCCTGACGCGCATCGCCGAGGACGACGACGGGCTGGTGCGGGACGCCGTCAATCGCGAGCTCGACCGCGGCGGCCAGGTCTTCTACGTTCACAACCGCGTCGAGACCATCGAGGCGGCCGCCGAGCGCGTTCGACGGCTCGTTCCCGATGCGCGGGTTGCGATCGGCCACGGACAGATGGCCGAAGGGATGCTCGAGCGGGTGATGCTCGACTTCTCCGACGGGCGGTTCGACGTTCTCGTGTGCACGACCATCATCGAGTCCGGCCTCGACATCCCGAACGCGAACACCATCGTCATCGTCCGCGCCGACACCTTCGGGCTGGCGCAGCTCTACCAGCTGCGCGGACGGGTGGGCCGATCCGACCGCCGAGCCCACGCCTACCTCCTCCATCGGCGCGGCATGCCGCTCTCGCCTGTCGCTCGCAAGCGGCTCCACGCCATCTTCTCGGCATCCGACCTCGGCGCCGGCTACCAGATCGCGCTGTCGGATCTGGAGATCCGCGGCGCCGGCAACATCCTCGGCGCCGAGCAGCACGGGTTCATGGCCGCGGTGGGGTTCGAGATGTACACCCGGCTCCTCGCCGAGGCGGTCGACATGCTGCGCGGCCGGCGCCCGCCTCCCGAGCCGGCCCCCGTCCGGCTGGACCTCCCCGGCTCGGCGTATCTGCCCGACGACTACATCGCGGACGCCGGCGCGAAGCTCGAGGCCTACCGGCGCTTCGCCGCGATCCGATCCGAGCCCGATGCCGAGGCGTTGCGATCCGACCTGCGCGACCGCTACGGAGCGCCGCCGGAGCCCGTCGAAGGTCTCTTCACGGCAGTGAGCGTGCGGCTGGCGGCCGAGCGGGCCGGCGTGCCCGAGGTGCGGGTCGAGGACCGACGCGTCACGCTGAAGTGGGCCGGCCGCATGCCGGACCGGCGCGCCACTGGCGTGGCGCTCCAGGTCGCCGGATTTCGTCCGGACACGGGATCCAACCAGGTTTGGATCCCGGTCGCGCCGGGCCGAGACCCGATCGACGTCGCCCGCCGGGCGCTCGAGGCGCTCCAGGAGCTTCCGCGAACGTGAGCGGCCGGTGAGGCTGATCGGGTCAGCCCCACCGACCGGGATCGGTCAGCCTCCGAGGTCGGTCACCGTGTGGCACTCGATCGTCGCGTCGACGGCGACGCCCTCGGATGTCTCGCCCTCGATCTGGATCGTCGCCGTGTCGCCGCGATCGTCGATCGTCACGGTCCCCGAGCCGCGGTCGTTCTGGGGGGCGATGTCGAGGTTGACGCCCTCGAACAGGTCGCCGACAGTGAAGGTCGCGGTGAAGTCGTCCGAGCCTCCCGACGCGGCGGCATCGGCGTCGCGCGCGACCAGCTGAATGCTGCTCAGCTCGACCTGTTCGTCGGTGCTGTACTGGAGGCCGAACGAGTTCTCCTCGAACGGATTGCGGCTGCAGCCGCCGGAGCTGACGCTCCCGCTGTAGGAGCCCGCGACCTCGCCGCCGGTGATCGTGACATCGACGCTGGCGGTCGCGTCGCCCGAGTCTCCGCCGGTGTCGCCGCCGTCCGGCGCGCCCGTTGCGGCGGTCGTCGGATCGGTGCCCGTATCGGCCCCCTCGTCGTCGGTGCCGGGAGCCGTCGTTCCGCCGCAGGCGGCAAGCACGAGGCACAGGATGGTCGCCGCCGAGACGGCCATGAAGCGTTGATGCATGTGGGATTCCCCTCTCCGCTGTGGGATGTCGATCCGCGGCCGGGCCCTGCAGGACGCGCGCCAGAGAGGCTGCCGGTATACTGATCGGAACCACTCGACCCGCGACGGGCGCACCCGTCCGGCGCCGATCTTCGACGAGAGCCGCCCGCCCGATCGAGTGCGGACGGCCACGAAAGGAGGCGACCGTGACGTCCCAGTCCCCCGACCCGACCGCAGCACGCGGCAGCCTGCGCATCGGCGACCGCGAGGTCGCGTACTACCGGCTCGACGCCGCCGGCGCGGAGGACCTCGCCCGCCTGCCGTACACCGTCAAGGTCCTCCTCGAGAACATGCTGCGCGGGGCGGCGACTCAGCCCGACCTCGTGTCGCCGGACCACGTCCGGACGCTCGCGGCATGGAATCCCGTCGAGCCGGCGGAAGCGGAGCTGCCGTTCATGCCGGGCCGCGTCATCCTCCAGGACTTCACCGGGGTGCCCTGCGTCGTCGACCTCGCGGCCATGCGTGACGCCATGGCCGAGATGGGCGGGGATCCGTCGCGGATCAACCCGCTCGTGCCGGCCGACCTCGTCATCGATCACTCGGTCCAGGTCGACCAGTTCGGCTCCGACGCCGCGTTCCTGGTCAACGTCGAGCGCGAGTACGAGCGCAACGGGGAGCGGTACGCCCTCCTTCGATGGGCGCAGCAGGCCTTCAAGGACTTCCGCGTCGTGCCGCCGGGCACGGGGATCGTGCACCAGGTGAACCTCGAATACCTCGCCGACGTCGTGGCCGAGCGCGACGGCGTGCTGATCCCGGACACCCTGGTCGGCACCGACTCGCATACCACGATGATCAACGGCCTGGGCGTGGTCGGATGGGGCGTCGGTGGGATCGAGGCGGAGGCGGCACTGCTGGGGCAGCCGCTCTACCAGCCGATGCCGATCGTCGTGGGCTTCCGGCTGGACGGCGAGCTGCCGTCCGGTGCCACCGCCACCGATCTCGTGCTGTACGTGACCGAGATGCTCCGCGCGCACGGGGTCGTCGGGAAGTTCGTCGAGTTCCACGGCCCCGGCCTCTCGCGGCTCGGGCTGGCCGATCGGGCGACGATCAGCAACATGTCGCCGGAGTTCGGCGCGACCGCGACGCTGTTCCCCGTCGACGACGAGACCCTGCGCTACCTGCGCATGACCGGCCGGCCCGAGGAGGTCGTCGCGCGGGTCGAGGCCTACGCCAAGGCGCAGGGCCTCTTCCGCACCGACGACTCGCCCGAGCCGATCTTCAGCGAGTCGCTGTCGCTCGACCTCTCGACCGTCGTGCCCTCGTTGGCCGGTCCGCGCCGCCCGCAGGACCGCGTGGCGTTGTCCGACCTGAGGGACAGCTTCCGGGGCATCTACACCGAGGGCCTCCACACGCACGCCGACGGGACCACCCACGAGCACACCCGTGCCGATGCGCCGGCGCCGAAGACGGTCGTCGAGGAGGCATCGGTCGAGTCGTTCCCGGCCAGTGACGCACCGTCGTACACCCAGCGAACCGACGAGGACGGCGAGCCCGAGCCGGGGCAACCGGGCGTCGAGAAGCCGCTCCACACGAATCACGAGGCGCACTACCGCGCGGTCGAAGTCGGCCTCGAGGGCGAGATGGTCAAGCTGCGCACCGGATCGGTGGTGATCGCCGCCATCACCAGCTGCACGAACACGTCGAATCCCTCGGTCATGGTGGCGGCCGGCCTCGTGGCCCGAAAGGCCGTCGAGCGAGGCCTGACCGTGAAGCCGTGGGTGAAGACCTCGCTGGCACCGGGTTCGCGTGCGGTTACCGACTACCTGAAGATCGCGGGCCTGATGGATCCGCTCGAGCAGCTGCGCTTCCATCTGGTCGGCTACGGTTGCACGACCTGTATCGGCAACTCCGGCCCGCTGGCCGAGCCGATCGCACGTGCGATCGAGGAGAACGATCTCGTCGGCGTGGCCGTCCTGTCGGGCAACCGCAACTTCGAAGGCCGCATCCATCCGCTCGCTCGGGCCAGTTACCTCGCGTCGCCGCCGCTCGTCGTCGCTTTCGCGCTGGCCGGCCGGATCGACGTCGATCTCACCACCGAGCCGATCGGTACCGATCGCGACGGCCGCCCGGTCATGCTGGCCGAGATCTGGCCGTCTCCGGCCGAGGTGGCCGATGTCGTGGCGCACGCCGTGAGCGGCGACGTCTTCAGCCGCAACTACGCTTCCGTCTTCGAGGGAGACGAGCAGTGGCGCACCCTGCCCGTCCCGCCCGGCGACCGGTACGCCTGGGACCCGGGCTCGACCTACGTCGCGCGGCCGCCGTTCTTCGACGGCATCGCCGGTGGGCGCGCCGAGCCCGCCGACGTCCTCGGGGCGCGGGCGCTCGCCGTGCTGGGCGACAGCGTCACCACCGACCACATCTCACCGGCCGGCGCCATCGCGCGCACCTCGCCGGCCGGGCAGTGGCTCATCGAGCGTGGCGTCGAGCCGCGTGACTTCAATTCGTACGGGTCGCGTCGCGGCCACCACGAGGTCATGATGCGCGGCACGTTCGCGAACATCCGGCTCCGCAACCTGCTGACGCCGGAGGCCGAGGGCAACGTCACCGAGCACCTGCCGAGCGGGGAGCGCATGAGCCTGTTCGAGGCGGCCATGCGCTACGCCGAGGATGACACGCCGCTCGTCATCCTGGCCGGCAAGGAGTACGGCTCCGGATCATCGCGTGACTGGGCGGCGAAGGGGCCGCTGCTCCAGGGGGTGCGGGCGGTGATCGCCGAGTCGTTCGAGCGGATCCATCGGTCGAACCTGGTCGGGATGGGCATCCTTCCGCTGCAGTTCCTCCCTGGTGAGAACGTGGCGTCGCTCGGGCTGACCGGTCGGGAGACGTTCGATGTCGTCGGCATCTCCGACGGCCTGCGTCCGCACCAGGAGCTGACCGTCGTGGCGCGCGCCGACGATGGGCGTGAAACCCGCTTCCGGGCCGTGTCCCGCCTTGACGGCGAGATCGACGTGACCTACCTGCGCAACGGTGGCGTCCTCCAGACGGTCCTGCGCCGCCTCGCCGCCACGTGAGGCCGTCAGGCGCATCCCCCTTCTGGTCCGCAGGAGACATCGTCCTCTGGCGCTACCAGCGCAAGGTCCCGGGCTACGTCGGGCCGGAAACGGTTCGGCCGATGCGCGTCGTGCGCGACGACGTCGACGGCCTCGTCGCCTGGCTGGCCCCGGGCACGCCGGTGCTGCGGCCGGTGCTGGCCGACGGACGCGAGCTCCGCTCCGTGCCGGCCCACGACATGTTCCGCTCAGGCCGCGCCGTCGGCCGCAGCACCTGGCAGGGACCGGGTGTGCTGAAGGTGGCGCCGACCGGCAGGCCCTGGTCGGTCTGGCTGTTCTGGGCGCACGACTGGAGCTTTCGGGGTTGGTACGTCAACCTCGAGGATCCTCACGAGCGTGACGCCGACAGGATCGTCACCCAGGATCACGTGCTCGACCTGTGGGTGACGCCGGACCGCACCGTCCGGTGGAAGGACGAGGGCGAGCTCGCCGCCGCCGTCGAGACCGGCCGATGGTCCACCGAGAACGCCGACCGCTTCCGCGCCGATGCGCGGGAGGTGGAGCGCCTCGTCGGTGTGTGGGGACGGCCCTTCAGCGAGGGATGGGAGGACTGGCGTCCGCCCGATGCGTGGCCCGTGCCCGATCTGCCGGCCGGCCTGCCGTTCGACTTCGTGGTCGATCCCATCGGCCGCTGAGGGGGCCGCCGGCGGCCACCGACCTTGCCGTGGTCGGTGAGGTCGAGGCGCCATGGGCCGGTGCTTGACCGATCCATCGGCCGCGTCGCGCGGAGGACGCGGGCGGCGCGGGTTATGAGCGATGCATCGGTCATGGGCGAGCGCGAAGGGCGCGCCGCTGCGGGTCTCACGCCTGCGTGCGACCGATCCATCGGCCAGCGCCCGACGCCAACCGGTGGCCAAGCACGAAATGGCCGATCGATCGGCCGGGCCGGGCCGGCCCGGTGCGCGCCCGCCGGGCAGCGCGCCCGCCGGTTCGCAGCGTCGTTCGGTGCCGCGCGCTCCATTGCCCCGGAGCGGCGCATCGGGCTAGACTCACCGGGCCACCGATTCCGGAACGCCGCACCAGGAGTGCCTCCACCACTGTGACCGTCTCCAGCGTCGACGATCTGCGCGCCCTGATCCGCGAGGTCCCGGACTTCCCGAAGCCGGGGATCCGGTTCTACGACATCACCACCCTCCTCAAGGAGGGCGACGCGTTCCGCGAGGTCATCGACCGCATGGCCGACCAGGTCGGCGACGCGCGGGTTGACGTGGTGGTCGGCATGGAGTCGCGCGGCTTCATCTTCTCGGCGCCCCTGGCCTACAAGCTCGGCGCCGGGTTCGTGCCGGTGCGCAAGCTCGGCAAGCTGCCGGCCGAGACGATCGAGGTCGAGTACGAGCTCGAGTACGGCACCGCCACCCTGGAGATCCACTCCGACGCCATCCAGAAGGGGCAGCGGGTCCTCATCGTCGACGATCTGCTCGCCACGGGCGGGACGGTGATGGGCACGATCGAGCTGGTGCGGCGGCTCGGCGGCGAGATCGCCGGACTCTCCTTCATGGTCGAGCTGACCGAGCTGCACGGGCGCGACAAGCTCGACGAGTTCGAGATCCACGCGCTTCTCAGCTACTGATCGGCGGGCACTGAGCCGATGGCGGTCGCGCACTCCAGCCGGTCTCGCGCCCGCGCGGTGAGCGATCGCGGGGAGATCGCCGCCTTCCTGCGTACGGATCGGCTCTACGCCGCCTATGCGCTCGGGGACCTCGACGGCCCGAACCGATCGCGTGTCGCGTGGGGGATGGCTCACGACGATGCCGGCCGCCCGACGGCGCTCGTCATGCACCACGAGGGGCTCGTGCCGCAGCCGCTCTTCCTCATGGGCGCCCCGGACGGCTGCCGCGCCATCCTCGAGGCCGTCCTCAAGCCGCGCGATGCCTACGTGCAGGGCACGGAGCTCCACGAGGCAGCCATCCGCGGCCTGTACGAGCTCGACGCGCCGGTGCAGATGCTGCGGATGGTGGTCGACCGGGAGGCCTTCGAGCCGTTCGCCGGTCCGGCCGAGCGCCTCACCGCGCTCGACATCGACGACCTGAACCGGCTGTACCAGCTGGGGTTCCGTGCCGGCTTCCCGGCATCGGTCGTCGAGGACGGCGTGTACTTCGGGATTCGTGTCCGGGGTCGGCTCGTCAGCGCCGCGGGGACGCACGCGATCAACCCGCACGAGCGGATTGCGGTGGTCGGGAACGTCATGACCCACGTCGACTTCCGCGGCCATGATTTCGCGAAGATGGTGACGAGCGCGGTGACCGCCGAGCTGCTCGATCGCGTCGACGACGTGGCGCTCAACGTCCACGCCGACAATGCGCCCGCCGTCTCCGCCTATGCACGGCTCGGCTACCGTACCTACTGCCAGCTCATCGAGCGTCTCGCGCATCGGCGCGCCGGCGGCTGGGGATTGATGCGACCGATACGAGAGGCAATGCGAATTCCGTGGCAACGCGAACCGAAGTGACACACGACGTCGCCGACATCGACCTGGCCGATGCGGGACGGCTCAAGATCGAGTGGGCGGACCGCCAGATGCCCGTCCTGGCCGGCATCCGGGAGCGGTTCGCCGCCGAGCGGCCCCTCGCCGGCTGGCGCATCAGCGCCTGCCTCCACGTCACCGCGGAGACGGCCAACCTGATGCGAACGCTCGCCGAGGGCGGCGCCGATGCGGTCCTGTGCTCGTCGAACCCGTTGTCGACCCAGGACGACGTGGCCGCCTCCCTGGTCGTGCACCACGGCATCCCCGTGTTCGCGATCAAGGGCGAGGACCGCGACTCGTACTACGCGCACATCGGCGCGGCGCTGGATCACCGGCCCGAGGTGACGATGGACGACGGGGCCGATCTCGTGAACGAGCTGCACACGAAGCGCACCGAGCTGCTCGGCGGCGTCGTCGGGGGGACCGAGGAGACGACGACCGGCGTCATCCGTCTTCGCGCAATGGCCAAGGCCGGCAAGCTGGCGTACCCGATCGTGGCGGTCAACGAGGCGCTCACGAAGCACCTGTTCGACAACCGATACGGGACCGGCCAGAGCGCGATCGACGGCATCCTGCGCGCCACGAACATCCTCTTCGCGGGCAAGACGGTCGTCGTCGGCGGGTACGGCTGGGTCGGGCGCGGGATCGCGACCCGCGCGCACGGGATGGGCGCAAACGTCGTCGTCGTCGAGATCGACCCGGTCCGCGGTCTCGAGGCGGCGATGGACGGCTACCGAGTCATGAACGCGACCGAGTCGGCGAAGGTCGGCGACGTCTTCATCAGCGGTACCGGCAACCTCAACGTGTGGGGTCGCGACCACTTCCCGCTCATGCCGGACGGCGCGATCCTGGCCAATGCGGGCCACTTCAACGACGAGTTCGAGCTCCCCGCCCTCGAAGCGCAGGCCACATCCTCGCGCGAGGTGCGGCCGTTCACGCGCGAGTACCTCATGCCGGACGGCCGGCGCATCTACGTCCTGGCCGATGGCCGCCTGGTGAACCTCGGCGCAGCCGAGGGCCATCCGGCGTTGGTGATGGACATGAGCTTCGCCAACCAGGCTCTCGGCCTGGAGTGGCTGCGGACGCACCTCGCCGAGCTCGAGCCGCGGGTCTATGGCATCCCCGACGAGATCGATCGGGAGGTCGCCCGCCTGAAGCTATTGGCCATGGGCGTCCGGATCGACACGATGACCCCGGAGCAGCTGGCCTACAGCGAGTCCTACGAGTCGGGAACCTGAACACCGGACCCGCCCAAAAATAAAGGTTTGGGGGATAGCCGCCGCACTCCTTTAGTTGTACGGTACAGGTCATGGGGATGGCCCGGGGGGAGAAGCGTGGTGACCGGGGCGGTCCCGCCGGGGGGAAACCGGTCGCCGCGCTGGCCACCTTCACCACCGCCGCGTACGCCGAGCACGGCGACGCGCTGCGCGCGTTCCTCGTGCGCTTCACGCATGACCTGGCTGCGGCCGAGGATCTCGTCCAGGAGACCTTCATCCGGCTGCTGACGGCAGAGGGCGCCGGCCAGGCGCCGATGCACGTGCGCGCCTGGCTGTTCCGGGTCGCGGCAAACCTCGCCACGAGCCGCGCCCGTCATCAGACGGTGGCGGCGCGGCACGCGCCGGCGCTGGTGCGCCGCGAGGTGGCCTCCTCTCCGGAAGAGGTACTGCTCGATCGGGAGGCCGTTCAGGCCGTGCGCACCCGCATCGCGCATCTGCCGGATGACGTGCGAACCGCGCTGCTTCTGTCGGCGCACGGGTTCAGTGGTGCGGAGATCGCCCGTCGCATCGGGCGCACCGAGCTCGCGACCCGATCGCTGCTGTGCCGCGAGCGTGGGCGACTGCGGGCCGCGGGCTTGACGGCGGCGTAGGCCGCGTACGGGTCGGTCGCTCGGTATGATCGCTGTAATGCCGCGCGTGAGCAGCCCGGTCTTCATCGGGCGCGCCGTCGAGCTCGAGCGCCTGGCGGGCGCCCTCGCGGACGCCGAAATGCGCCGGCCGGCCACTCGCCTGATCGCCGGCGAAGCCGGAATCGGCAAGACCCGCCT
>DATLGA010000035.1:0-13526 GCA_035540715.1 Candidatus Limnocylindrales bacterium
CGCCCATCGCTGTTCGTCGTCGACGAGGCGCATTGCGTGACCGAGTGGGGCCACGACTTCCGGCCGGCGTACCTCGGGCTCGGGCGGATGCGCGAGGAGCCGCGGCCGCCTCGCCACCGGTGCGGGACGAGATCCTCGAGCGCCTCGCCATGCGCGACGCCGCGGTCGTGTCGCGCGGCTTCGACCGGCCGAACCTCGAGCTTCGTGTCGAGTCCGCCGGCGAGGCGCGCGCCAAGCTCGACCGCCTCGTCGAGCTCGTCCGCGAGCTGCCCGATCCCGGCATCGTGTACGCGCCGACGCGGCGTCGAGCCGAGGATGTTGCCGAGGCGCTCGTCTCCGCCGGCGTGAAGGCGGAGGCGTATCACGGGGGCATGCCGGCCGCCCGGCGGACCGGGATCGAGGAGCGGTTCCTCGACGGCATCGACGGGGTCATGGTCGCCACCACGGCCTTCGGCATGGGCGTCGACAAGCCGGACGTGCGCTTCGTGATCCACGACGCTCCGAGCCAGTCGGTGGACGCGTACTACCAGGAGATCGGGCGCGCCGGGCGGGACGACGCGCCGGCCACGATCATCCTCCTCTATCGGCCGGAGGACCTGTCCCTGCGCAGCTTCTTCGCCTCCCAGCGCGGCGTCGGGCGTGCCGCGCTCCTGGCCGTCGGTGAGGCGCTGAGTGCCGCCGGCGAAGGCCTGACGGTGCGGTCCCTCGTCGAGCGGACCGGGCTGCGACAGCGGCAGGTGAGCGGGGCGCTGGGTGAGCTCGAGGGGGCCGGCGTCGCCGTCCACCGGCGCCGCCGCTGGCACGACAACGACGGAGCCGGCGACGCCGCCGCCCTGCTGGAGTCGCTCGAGCGACGTCGCGAGCGCCGAACGGAGGTCGAGCGACGGCGGGTCGAGATGATGCGCGGCTACGCCGAGACGCCGCGGTGCCGCCGCCAGTACCTGCTCAACTACTTCGGCGAGCCGTTCGAGCCGCCCTGTGGTGCCTGCGACAACTGCCGGACCGGGCGCTCCGCCGCGACCGAGGACGCGCCCCCGATCGCGATCGGCGCGCGAGTGCGGCACGAGGCGTTCGGCATCGGAACGGTCACCGGCTACGAGGACGGGCGCCTGACCGCCGTGTACGAGGAGGGCGGCTACCGGACCGTCATGGCCGAGGAGGCCATGGCTCGGGGCCTTCTCCGCGAAGAGCCCTGAGGCCGATGGTCCCTCGACGCCGGCGCTTGGCCACCGTGGCCGTATCGCCAGTGATGTCTGGGCTCTGACATACGCGCGCTCGGCGTGCAGATGTCAGAACGACGTGTCCCGTCTCGTCATCTGCTCCGCAGGCGCGCATCAGCCGGCCGTTGGGCACGCGGCGGCGATTCGGCGAGCGTGGAGCGGGTCCCAGTGAGGCTTCGCTCCTCGCTGATGCGCGTCTGCAGGGCAGATGTCAGTACGAGCACTCGGATCGTGACAAACGTGCGCCCACGGTGCAGCTGTCAGGAAAAAGCAGCGCTGAACACCCACACTCACCCGCGAACGCCGCCTACGCGCGGTCGAGCTGAGTGAGCCACCCGAGAAGCGCCCAGGCCAGCATCACGATCCCGGGCAGCAGGAGCCACGCCCCGAAGATGAGGCCGAGCCCGGCGATCACGATCGCGCCCGCCGCGAGGATCGGCCACGGGCTGCCGGTGGGCACGAGCTCCGGTCCGCCCTCGAGCGGCGGGGGCGCGTCGACCCGCTCGTGGAAGCCGATCGCCCGGTTCACGGCCCCCAGCGTGCGACCGGCGAACCCGCCGGAGCCCGGCCGCAGATCGGAGATGCTCGACGGCGCGAAGTGAATCGCCACGGCCACGAAGCCGATGAAGGCCAGGATCAGCGCGGCCAGCAGTGCCGTGCCGGCCGGCTCGTAGCTGACCAGCCAGTACACGACGGTGATCGGCACGAGGTAGAGCAGCGAGCGCACGAAGAACCGGAGCTCCTCAGCCATCGCGCCGCCTCTCTTCCTGGGAACGCGACGGGCGCGGCTCGATCGGCTCGCCGCCCTGGCGGGCCGGCAGGGCGAGCCGCTCGTCGAGGACCGGCCGATCGGAGGTGATCGGCGGGAGGCGCCGGAAATTGTGGTGCGGCGGCGGCGAGCTCGTCGCCCACTCGAGCGTGTGGCCACCCCACGGGTCGTCGCCGGCCGGTGGGCCGTAGCGCATCGAGGTGACGAAGTTCCAGACGAAGACGAGGATGCCGGCGGCGATCACCGCCGTCCCGACCGTGGCGAGGACGTTGAGATCGGTCCAGCCGGCGGCCTCGGTGTAGTCGCCGACGCGCCTCGGCATGCCGTCGACGCCGAGCTGGTGCATCGGGAAAAAGGTGAGGTTGAAGCCGGCGAACACGATCCAGAACTGGATCTTGCCGAGGCGCTCGTCGAGCATGCGTCCGGTCATCTTCGGGAACCAGTAGAAGACCGCGGCGAACATCGCGAACACGCTCGTGCCGAACAGGACGTAGTGCATGTGGGCGACGACGTAGTACGTGTCGTGGAGCGCGTAGTCGATCGGCGCCGATGCCAGGAAGACCCCGGTGATGCCGCCGATGAGGAACATGCCCATCATGCCCAGGCAATAGAGCATCGGCGTCGCGAACCAGATCCGCCCGCCCCACATCGTCGCGATCCAGCCGAAGAACTTCACGCCGGTCGGGATGGCGATCAGGAACGAGGTGATCGTGAAGAAGAGCGCCGCGATCGCCCCGGTCGTGAACATGTGATGGGCCCAGACGCTGAAGCTGTAGGCGCCGATGAGGATCGTGGCGAAGACGAACGCCTTGTAGCCGAACAGCGGCTTGCGGCTGAAGACCGGCACGATCTCGGACACGATGCCGAAGAACGGCAGGGCGATGATGTACACCTCGGGGTGCCCGAAGAACCAGAACAGGTGCTGGTACACGAGCGGGTCGCCCTCGCGGGTGAAGAAGTGTCCGCCGAAGTTGCGGTCGATGAAGAGCATGGCGAGCGCGGCGCCGATGACCGGGAAGGTGAACAGCATCAGCACGCTGGTCACGAGGATGTTCCAGGTGAAGAGCGGCAGGCGCAGCATCGTCAGACCCGGCGCGCGCATGGCGAAGATGGTCGCCAGCAGGTTCACCGCGCCGAGGATCGAGGCGACGCCCGCCAGGAGCAGCCCGACGACCCACAGGTCGGCTCCGAGCCCCGGCGAGAAGGTGCGGTTCGAGAGCGGCGGGTAACCGTAC
Source organism: Candidatus Limnocylindrales bacterium (assembly GCA_035540715.1). Lineage (GTDB taxonomy): Bacteria > Chloroflexota > Limnocylindria > QHBO01 > QHBO01 > JACDBZ01. The sequence goes on from DATLGA010000035.1 coordinate 3,225, forward strand.
CAGCCGAAGGCCGCCGCGCCGGTGGCCACGAAGAACCCCCCGAACACGATGAGGGCGCTGAAGAGGAAGAGCCAGTACGTGAACGCGTTCAGGCGAGGGAAGGCGACGTCGGCGGCGCCCAGCTGGAGCGGGATGAAGTAGTTGGCCAGTCCCACGACCATGGGGGTGGCGAAGAAGAAGATCATCGCCGTGCCGTGCATCGTGAAGAGCTGGTTGTACGTGCCGAGGTCCATGATCTGCATCCCCGGCGCCGCGAGCTCGGCGCGCATGAGGATCGAGAACGCGCCCGCGACCAGGAAGAACAGGAACGACGTCACGATGTAGAGCACGCCGATCTTCTTGTGGTCCGTCGTGGTCAGCCAGGCGAGCCAACCCTCGGGCGGGTGATGGATGCCGGCCGTGGCCTCGGGCCGCGCGCCGACGCGCTGCTCGGCCGCGGTCATGAGCCCTCCCCGGCGGCCCCGGCGAGCCAGGCGTCGAACTCGTCGGGCGGCATGGCCTCGATCTCGAACAGCTGCCGCGCGTGCAGCAGCCCGCAGAACTCGCCGCACTGCCCGCCGTACGTCCCTTCCTGCTCGATGACGACGTCGAAGCGGTTCTCGCGCGTCGGAATCGCGTCCCGCTTGATGAGGAACCGCGGGATGCTGAACGAGTGCACCACGTCGCGGCTCGTGATCACGAACGCGACCGTCCGGCCGGTCGGAAGGTTCAGCGTCGGCGGATCCTGGGCGGTGCCGCTCACCACGACGCCCGCCTCCTCGTACGTGAACCGCCAGCCCCACTGGAAGCCCTCCACGCCCACGGTCAGCGCGGGCTCATCCTCGCGCGCGTCGACCTGGTCCAGGACTACCCACGTGAAGCCGATGAGGACCGCGACGATGATCGATGGCACGGCCCACCAGGTCACCTCGAGCGCGAGGTTGCCGTGAACGGGGGGCGGCGGGTCGACGTTGCGGCCGGGCCGGCCGCGGTATCGCACCACGGTCCAGGCGATGAGCCCGACCACGATGACGAAGACGGCCGCGGCCGCGACCATGAACAGGTCGTACAGCCACGCGACCTCCCGGCCGCGGTCCGTGGCGGCTTCCGGAAGGCACGCGCTGACCAGCATGCCCACGACGGCGATCGCCGGAATCCGTGCCGCTCGAGGGCGGGTCATCGACTCGCGGAACACCCTCCTCGCTGGTTCGCTCGATGGGCTGGCCGCCATCGGCGGCGACCAGCCCCGTTCTGATCAGGCGCGGCGGGCGTCAGCCGGCCGATCGATGAACGTCACCCCCAACAGGATGGCAGCCGTGGCAAGGTGCAGGGCGATGTCCGGCCCTCCGATCGGCATGAGGCCGAACGTGTCCGGTGCGACGAAGCCGAGCAGGCCGACGACCAGGTAGACCCCGCCGACGATCCGTGCCACGAGCACGGCTCGATCGTGGGCCGTCGCGCCGTACAGCAGGGCTGCGCCGATGACGAGGTGCACGACGTTGTGCAACGCGTTGATCGGGAAGATCCCCAGCAGGTCACCTTCCGCCGACGGCATGTTGCCGTGGTCGGACCCGGTGACGAAGGGATCGCCGAGGAAGCCCATCAGTCCGACCAGGACGTACACCGCCCCGAAGACCAGGACCACGATTCTGACCAGGGACATCCGATTCCTCCGAGTGATTGCGAGATGTGCCGGCGAGCATGGCAAGTCCGATGCCCGGCTTTCTCTCGCACTTGCGACGGTATGGCACCCGGCGTGCGGAGGCGCCTGACGCCACAGTTCAACCGCCCCGCAACGGGAGAGACTCATGACAGCAACGACGACCAGCCACCACTACCGGTCCGAGTCGGCGATCGACAACCCGATCGACGACCAGCTGTACGACCTGCTCCAGGCACTGACCTCGAAGTGCGAGGCGATCGAGGCGTACGCGAAGTACGAGCAGGACGCCGAGGGCGAGGTCCGCGAGCTGTTCCAGCAGCTCGGCCGCGACGACGCCGAGCATGCCCGGCGCCTGCTCGACGCACTCCGGCAGCGGCTCGGCGCATGACGCTCTGCGCGGCCGCGCCGGCCTCACGCAGATGAGCCGCGACCGCAACGGGCCCGAGGGTCGAGCGCTCAAGCTGACCCTCGCGGCCACCTTTCTCGCGATCGCCGGCCTGGCCGGCGCCCGGGAGCGCCGGCGCGACGCCCCGCCCGGTGCGCTGGAGATCGGCCTCCGGGGCCTGGCGGCCTACCGGATCGGGCGAATGATCGCGTTCGAGCGAATCGCGGAGCCCGTGCGCGAGCCCTTCACCGCCACCGTCCCCGACGCGAGCGGCACGGACGAGACCGTCGTCGCCCGCGGACGGGGCGTGCAGTGGGCGATCGGCGAGCTCCTCTCCTGTCCAACCTGCGTGGCGACGTGGGCCTCGCTGGCGCTCGGTATCGGGGCGATCGTGCTCCCCGGGCCGACGCGATTCGTCGTGCGCGTGCTGGGCGTCACCGGGCTGGCCGAGCTCAGCCACCTGGCGGCAGAGCACCTCGAATGGACCGCACGCGCGGCGCGCAGGGCCGCTGCCTGAGGCGTGCAGGCGCCGGTTTCCCCGGCCGCCTGATCGGCGCAAGATGGGCGCATGCCGGCATCGTGCTGTCGACCCGACTATGACGCCCTCTTCGACGACCGGGCCGCCCGCCGCGAGCTCGCCGCGTACCGTCGCAAGGGGCCGACGGGAACGTCGAAACGGCTGATCCAGGCCATCGGTGATGCCGGGATCGAGGGCGCAACCGTCCTCGACGTCGGCGGCGGCGTGGGCGTCGTCGGCGTGGAGCTGCTGGACGCCGGCGCCCTGGCGCTGACCGATGTCGACGCCTCGGGCCCGTACCTCGCCGCGGCCCGCAGCGAGGCCCAGCGGCGCGGGTTCGGATCGCGAGCGACCTTCCTGCACGGCGACTTCGTCGAGCTGGCATCGTCGGTCAAGCCCGCCGACGTCGTGACGCTCGACCGGGTCGTGTGCTGTTACGACGACTGGCGCGCCCTGATCGACGCGGCGGTCTCGCGCTCCCGGCGGCTGATCGCGCTCGCGTATCCCGCCGACCGCTGGTGGCTGCGGATCGGGGTCGGGGCCATCCGGTCGGCCGGCCGCCTCTTCGGCCGCGCCCTCCCGTTCCACGTCCATCCCGAGCGGTCGATCGACGAGCGGATCCGGGAGGCCGGCTTCGCGGTCGTCTACCGCCGGCGCGGGCTGACGTGGCAGACCGCCGTCTACGAGCGCATTCCCTGACGCGCCGAGGATCGGCACGCGCAATGCTCAAGGGTGGGCATGACCACCACGACCGAACGCCACCAGGATCCCAAGACCCAGTATCCCGAACCGCCCTTTGCCGAGCAGCAGCAGGAGCCGCCCGGCACGGAGGCCGAGCTCGACCCGAAGGCCGACCACGGCCAGGAAACCTACACCGGCTCCGGCCGCCTGACCGATCGGGTCGCGCTCATCACGGGCGGCGACTCCGGCATCGGCAAGGCGGTCGCCATCGCCTTCGCCCGCGAGGGCGCCGACGTCGTCATCAGCCACCTCGGCGGCATGGAGGAGGCCGATGCGGCCGACACCGTCGAGTGGGTCGAGAAGGCCGGGCGCCGCGCAATCTCGATCGCCGGCGACATCCAGGACCCCGAGCACTGCCAGAAGCTCGTCGATCGAACGGTGTCCGAGCTCGGCAACCTGGACATCCTCGTGAACAACGCCGCGTGGCAGGACTGCGGCGACCAGCTGACCGAGGTCACGACCGAGGAGTGGCGCCGGATCTTCGCGACGAACATCGAGGCGATGTTCCACCTGGCCAAGGCCGCCGTGCCGCACATGCGCGAGGGCGGCACCATCATCAACACCGCGTCGATCCAGGCCTTCACCCCGTCACCGGAGCTGCTGCCCTACGCGGCGACGAAGGGCGCGATCGTGACGTTCACCAAGGCGCTGGCCCAGGATCCCGGCGTCCTCGAGCAGGGTCTGCGCGTGAACGCCGTGGCGCCGGGGCCGATCTGGACGCCGCTCATCCCGTCGACGATGCCCGCAGAGAAGGCGGCGAAGTTCGGCGAGAACACCCCGCTCGGCCGCGCCGGCCAGCCGGCCGAGCTCGCGCCGCTCTACGTGTTCCTCGCCTCCCAGGAGTCGAGCTACATCACCGGCGAGGTGATCGGCATCACCGGCGGGCGTCCGCTGACCTGAGCTAGGAGGCGCGCGCGCCGCGCATCGGCAGCGGCGGATGGTGAGCGGCGAGCGCGTGGGCCAGGGGCAGGGCCGGGGCGAACAGGTAGCCCTGTGCCTGGGTGAAGCCGAGCTGGAGCAGCACCGTGCGCTGTGCCTCCAGCTCGACGCCCTCGACGATGACCTCGAGGCCGAGCTTCTCGGCGATGTGGCCGATGGCGCGCAGCACCTCCTGGCGCTGCGGCTCGAGATGGACCCGCTCGACGAGGGACATGTCGATCTTGAGGATGTCCACGGGCAGACGGCCGAGGTACTCGAGCGAGTTGTACCCGGAGCCGAAGTCGTCGAGCGCGATGCGCACGCCGAGACCGTGGACGCGCTGGAGCTCTTCTTCGGCCCCTGCGCCAGCGGACGCCAGGGTCGACTCCGTGAGCTCGAGGAGGAGGCGGTCGGCGGGCAGGCCTGACTCGGCGAGGGCCCGCTCGACGAGCAGCGAGAGCTCTCGCTCGCGGATCTGGTGTGCCGAGACGTTCACCGAAACGAGCGTCTGCTCCCCGGACAGGGCGCTGCACGCCGCCCGCATCACCCACGCGCCGAGCGGCGCGATCAGCCCGGCCTCCTCCGCCAGCGGCACGAAGTCGGCGGGCGTCAGCCGGCCGAGCTGCGGATGGTTCCATCGGACGAGCGACTCGACCCCGAGCAGCGCACCGTCGCGCATGTCGATGATCGGCTGGTACTCGAGGAACAGCTCATCGGTCTCGAGTGCGCGCTCGAGCGCATTGCGCAGCTCGCGCCGCCGTGCGACGGGCGCTTCCATCCCCCGCCAGAAGACCTGCACCCGGCCCTTGCCCTGCGACTTGGCGGCGTACATGGCCGTATCGGCGTCGCGCAGGAGCTCGTCGGCCGCTTCGGCCGCGGCCTCGCCTCCGACCAGTCCGACTCGCGTCGCGACGCCGATGCTCGCGGTCAGGGTGGCCGTGCGCCCCTGGATCTCGAACGGCTGAGCCAGCGCCGCGACGATGCGCGCGGCCACGTCCTCCGCAACGGCGGGCGGCGCGTCCTCGAGCAGGAATGCGAACTCGTCGCCGCCGAGGCGGGCGGCGGTGTCGCCGGCGCGCAGCACGTGGGCGAGCCGCTGCGCGACGAGCGAGAGGAGCTCGTCACCGGCCGCGTGACCGAGCGTGTCGTTGATCGCCTTGAAATCGTCGAGGTCCACGAACAGGACGGCCACTCCCTGCTCGTCGCCGCGACGCAACAGGGCGTGGGTGAGCCGGTCGACCAGGAGCACGCGGTTCGGCAGCCCGGTGAGCGGGTCGTGCAGCGCCTGGTGCCGGAGCTGGTCCTCGAGATCCTTGCGGTCGCTGATGTCGACCAGGATTCCCTGGACCATCGTCGCGCGGCCGTCACCGTCGCGTGCGATGACCGCCTCGTCGTCGATGACCCACACGACCTGGCCGTTTCGCGCGAGCAGGCGATACTCCCACCGGCCGCGGGCATCGACGCGTTCGCCCTCGCCCTCGGCCAGCATCATTCGTTCCCGGTCGCCGGGATGCATGCGGCTCATCCACAGCGTCGGATCGGCCATCCACTCCTCGACCGTGTAGCCGAGCAGCTCCTCGATCTTCGAGCTGACGAAGTGCCAGCGGCCGTGCTGCCCGGCCTCGGCGACGTACACCACGCCGGGCACGCGATCGACGACGGAACGGTACTGCGCCTCGGCGAGCGTCAGCTCGTCGGTGAGGTGGCGCTCTCGGCTGAGGAGCCGCTCCCGATCGGAGATCAGCAGGGTCTGGCGCACGATCGGGCACACGATCGCGACGGCGAGCAGGGACGCCGCGGTCAGTCGCAGACCGTCGTTCACGAGGTTCGGGTGGGTTACCAGCGTCATGACGAGGAGCCCGGTGGCGACCGCTCCGATCATCGGCAGCACGGCGCGCAGCCAGCGGGAGATCCGGGCATAGGCGTGGCCGTCGGCCGCCTCGGTCGTCCAGCGCGAGCCGCCGTGGCCGACGAGGAGCGCGGCGACCGCCACGGCGATGTGGAGCCCGGCGCGAAGCGGGCCGTCCTCGAGCTCGGTGAGGAGGGCGACGTAGGCCGCGGCACCGATGGCCAGGCCGATGAGGATCTCCCACGCGCCGACGAGCCGCCACGGAACCCGCGTCGTCAGGTCGAGCAGCAGGGTGGCCGCCACGATGGCGACGAAGAACGCGGCGTGAACGAGGATCCCCACCCCCACCGCGTCGCTCACCAGGCCCGCACCGAGGATGACGACGCCGCCGGCCATGGCGCAGAAGACGGTCGCCGCATCGAGGTAGAGCGCCATCTCGTCCGCCGGCCGCATCCGCCGTCGGGCGGCGCTCAGGTAGGTGCCGGCGGCGGCGATCGCCAGGCCGAGGACGCTGAGCTCGGCGAGCATGGCCGGCCGGCCGCCCAGGTGACCGACCAGGCGCCCGAGCTCCGACACCAGCCAGACGAGCGTCGCGAGGGCGATCCAACCGCGCACCGCCCGCTCCCGGCCGTCGGCGCCGTGCCAGCCGCGCACCGCGAGCGAGGCCGCCACGACGGCCGCCACGACGCGCAGGCCGTGGCCGCCGAGCAGCACGCCACCGATCACCGCCACGGCCACGAACAGGCCGGGGATCGTTAGCCGTTGCAGGGGCCTCCGTTGCATCGACGCCGCGGCCGCGATGGCTCCCCCGCTCAACACCATGGGTGTCGACTCACCTGGATGACGAGTTCCGTACCGGACAGGCTAGGGAAGGGCGGCCCGGGCGGGGATGGGCCGATAGTACCTTCGAGCACGTTCGAGCCGCCCGGAGGCACCGAAGCGCTACCGTGACCGCGTGCAGCCGTTCCGCTTTGCCGTCCACACCGGTCGCCTCGACCCGCCTGACGACTGGGTGGGGTTCGCCCGCCGCGTGGAGGAGCTCGGCTACGACGCCCTCTACGTCACGGACCACCTCGGCCGCGGCCTCTCGCCGATTGCCTCGATGGGCGCCGCCGCGGCGGCCACGCAGCGCATCCGCATCGGCTCGTACGTGTTCGCGAACGACTTCCGCCACCCGCTCGTCCTGGCCCGCGAGGCGGCGACGCTCGACCGCATCAGCGGCGGGCGGCTCGATCTCGGCATCGGCGCCGGCTGGATGCGTTCCGACTACCGGCAGCTCGGCATGGCCTACGACCCGCCGCCGCGCCGGATCGACCGCATGGAGGAGGCGCTCGGCATCCTGAAGCGGCTGCTCCGTGGCGAGACGGTGACGCACCACGGGCCGCACTACCGGCTCGACGGCGCCGTGGTGGCTCCTCGGCCCACGCAGTCGCCACATCCGCCGATCATGATCGGGGGCGGTGGGCCGCGGCTCCTCCGGCTGGCGGCGCGCGAGGCCCAGATCGTGGCGCTGGCACCGCAGATGACCGCCACGGGGCGTCCGATGCTGCGGCTCGCAACGGACCGAGCGCTCGAACAGCGAGTCGAGATCGTGCGGCGCGCGGCGGGGCCGCGCTTCGACACGCTGGAGCTGAACGCGTTCGTCGCCGACGCGGGGGTGGTGGGCGGTGGGCGGGCGATCGGCCCATCGGCCGCCGCGCTGCTCAAGGCGGCCGGGCCGGCCCTCGTCGGCGGCTCGCCGTACGTGCTCTACGGCACGATCGCCCAGCTGCGCGAGTCGATCCTGCGGAGACGCGAACGAACGGGGCTGAGCTCGTACGGGATCCCGGCACGAGTCATGGAGGCGTTCGCTCCGCTCGTCGAGCAGCTCGCCGGCCGCTGAGCTACGAAGCCGGCCTCAGCGGGCGTAGCGAGTTCGGCCCGCGCGACGTTCCTTGTTCAGGCGCCGGTTGAGGTGCAGCCCCTCCAGCACGAACTCGGTCGCGGACGCGATCCCCGCCGGCGACTCACCGGCGTCGAGCCGGCCGATCGCGGACCGCAGCTCGGGCACGGCGGCCGTCAGCTCCTCGTGCGCCCGCGACGGCACGAGGTCACCGACCTCCGCCTCGAGCCCCTCGGCCTCGAAGCGCTCGATGAGGGGCAGCAGCTCCGACAACGCGAAGTGTCGGTTGAAGACGTTCACCACTGCCCGAGCGACCAGCTTCTCGACGACGCGATCCTCGCGGGTCTCGTCCCCCAGCGTCTCGAGCTCGATCTTGCCAGCCGTGGAGGCCACGACCGCCGGCAGGTCGCTGATACGCGGCGCCGCCGATCCCTCGTCCAGTCGCACCGCACGCTTCAGCGCCGTGGCCGCGAGAGTCTCGTGGTTCGCGATGGTCACTCGAACGCTGACGCCCGACCGCTGGCTGACCTCGGTCGACCGGCGAGCGAGCTGCGAGAGCTCGGCCACGATCTCCTTCATGAAGCCGGGAACCTGGACCGGGACCGATGCGCCGTCCGCGTCGTCGAAGGCCGCGGACTCGGCCTCCATGATCGCGATCTCGGTGCCGGTCTCCTCGGGGTAGTGGGTGCGGATCTGCGCGCCGAATCGGTCCTTCAGCGGCGTGATGATGCGACCGCGGCTCGTGTAGTCCTCCGGGTTGGCCGATGCGATGACGAACAGGTCGAGCTCGAGGCGGACGCGGTAGCCGCGCACCTGGACGTCGCGCTCCTCCATGACGTTGAGCAGGCCGACCTGGATCCGCTCGGCCAGGTCCGGCAGCTCGTTCAGGCTGAAGATGCCCCGATGCGTCCGCGGCAGCAGCCCGTAGTGGATCGTCAGCTCGTCGGACAGGTAGCGTCCCTCGGCCACCTTCACCGGGTCCACCTCGCCGATGAGGTCGGCGATGCTGATGTCCGGCGTGGCGAGCTTCTCGCTGTACCGATCCGCCGCAGCCCACCAGGCGATCGGCGTGTCGTCGCCGGCCTCGGCGACGATGCTTCGGCCGAGCGGCGAGATCGGTCGGAGCGGATCGTCGTGGAGCTCGGTGCCGGCCACGTAGGGCAGCCACGGATCCAGGAGACCGACCAGCGACCGTGCGATCCGGCTCTTCGCCTGCCCTCGCTCGCCGAGGAGGATGACGTCCTGTCCGGCGAGGATCGCGTTCTCGAGCTGCGGCAGGACCGTCTCGTCGTAGCCGAGGATGCCCGGCAGGAACGCGTCTCCGGTGCCGATGCGCGCGAGCAGGTTGGCGCGCAGCTCCTCCTTGACGGTTCGCGCACGCCACCCGCTGGCGCGAAGCTCCCCGAGGGTCGTGTCGGCGGGGCGGGGCTGCGTGGTCATGCGAACGAGCCTACCACCGGATGGTCGTGGTCGCGGAAGGCCGGGCTCTCACTCCTGGCGCCCGAAGTCGCGGAGGGCCAGCGCGACCGACGGCGGGTCGCAGACACCACGGGCCGCGAGTGACTCGAGGAATGCGGCCCGTTCGTCGAGCTCGCGCTCGAGCGCACCGGCCTCCATGCCGAGCGATGCCGCCAGCACGGCGTAGGCGTCTGGATCGTGGACGAAGGGCCGGACCGTTCGGCCGCCGTCGTCGGGCAGCATCGGCGGGGCGGGCAGACGCTGCGCGCCCGTCATCCTCGGGGAGCGCTCACCCTCGATGGCCCCCAGCCGCACGGGTGCCAGGCGGCCGGTCTCGTCGAGACGCAGGTGCCAGGCCTCCTCGACCCGGCGATACATGCCGGACGGGGTGAGGTAGGCGGAGTACTGGAGGTAGATCGTCAGGCCGGCGAGGTCCTGGTCGCTGGCGCCGAGCTGCCGCTGGAGCGCCTCGACCGCCTCCGGCAGCGAGTCGGCGTGCATCGTGGCGCCAAGGCCCCAACCCTTGCCCGCCAGCATGAGCGCGCCGCGCGCAGCGCGGCCCCAGACGTAGATCGGCAGGTGGTCGCTCATCTCGTTGATGAGCAGGTATCCCTTGCCGGGCTCGATCTCGTCGAGCCAGTCGTACTCCTCCCACCAGCCGCGCACGAAGATCCCGGTCGTGTCGTCGGGGAGGAAGTCCACGAGCGCGGAGAGCGCCGTGGTCTTGCCCGCCTGCGGCGCCTCGGAGCTCAGCATGACGCTGCGGCGCCGGCTGACGACCGCCCACAGCATCGCCATCAGCCGGCTGTCGACGGTCGGCGTGCCGATGAGCTCCACCGCGCTCATCGGCCTCGGCGGCGCCCAGTGGTAGCCCCACCATCCTTCGGGGAACCGGGAGAACCAGGCAGCC